>NZ_JANYGJ010000246.1 GCF_025362455.1 Deinococcus sp.
TTCTCGAAGGCGGCGCGGGGATAGGTGCGTCGCACGCCCGCGTCGGTGGGCGAGGCGGGGTCGTTGAGGACCGGGTTGCCGGAGGCGTCGAAGCCCACCAGGACCATCAGATGCCCGTCGCTGTAGCTGACCGCCGCTCCGGGCAATTCGCCTTTCTTCCAGCCCAGGCTGACGCCCAGCGGAATACCGGCAGCAATGTAGCGCTCGGCGTCGCGCAGGTTAGGCAGGCGGGTGACGAGTGCCCGCAGACCTTTGGACGCGGCGTAGGCGGTGTTGAACGGCCAGTTGCCGGTGCCGTCGTAAGCGCTGTCAAAGGTGGCGGCGGCGGTCTGCGGCACCGTGAAAGTCACTCCGTAGTAGGCCAGGATCATCGAGGTGGACGTCGGGCTGCACCAGCCCTCGCCGCCGTCCTTGTAGAGCATCTGCGAACGCTCCGGCACGTCCAGCACCTTGTCCCAGAGAGTTTTGTCACCGACCTGCCCGGCTCCGGCCAGGCGGTTACGGGCGTCGGCGGTATTAAAGGCCAGCAGGCTCAGGCTGGCAACGCCGCGCAGGGTCAGGCGGTAGCTGAAGGCGGTGGCCGGGGTACTCAGGCGCAGCGTGTCGGTGACGAGGCGGGCGGCGCTGTCTGTCTGCCCGTTCAAACTGCTGCGGCCCGCTGCGCTCTGCCAGGTGCCGAAGGAATAGAATTTGGTCGCCCCAGCCGGTTTGACCTCCAGCGTCAGGCTGCTGCCGGGCGGCGTCAGCGCGTTCCACGAGGGAATCAGCTCGGTGAAAGCGGCCAGGCCCGCGACCTCGCCCGACACCGTGCCGGACTGGGCGCCCGGCGTAAGGCTCAGGCGGCCAGCATCGAGCCGGACGTGTTGCAAAGTCGTGCCCGCAAAGTCGGCGGGCTGCTCCAGCACGGTGGTCGTGGACACGACGCTACGCATGGTCAGGGCCAGTGTAGCGGGCGAGAGCGGGAGTCCGGCCAGCAGCAGCGAAAGCAGAAGGCGCATGCTGCATTGTCACCCGCCGCCGGGGCAGGATGGTGAAGACGTGGGCCGGGCGGGGCGCGTCATCTTCTGCACGGCGTTCAGGATGACGACTGTTGACGGCGCCGCCCTCCTATCCAACCAAAAAAAGAAACAGAACCGAAGTCCTGTCTCTGTGTGGGGCGGCGAATAATGGATGAAGCGGCCCCACTGTGGAAGTGCTGCGCCGACTGGATGTTGCTGGTCAGGGCGCCGAAGTTCTGGTAGGCAGTCCAGCACATCCAGGCTGGAGAAGAGGTTTGAGGTGACGGCTTGTCAGCGTTTCAGGTTACGGCCTTGCCCCGGCCCTCAGCCGATGAGGCCCAGGGTGCGGGCGCGGCCCACGGCGTCGGTGCGGTCACGGGCGTCAAGCTTGGTGTACAGCCGGGCCAGGTGGTCTTTGATGGTGTCGGGGCTCACCCCCAGCGAGCGGGCGATCTCCTTGTTGCTATAGCCCTGGGCCAGCAGCGGCAGCACGTCGCGTTCACGGGGGGTCAGACGCGGCACCTCGACCTGGGGCAGCCGGTCCACTTCGGGGTGGGCCACGATTTCGCGCAGTTGCCGGGCCAGTTCTTCGGGCGGCGTCTCTTTGCTGAGGTAGCCGCGTGCGCCTGCTGAGCGGGCCGCCTGCACGATGGCGGGCTCGGCGAAGGTGGTAATCAGCACGCTGACCACGCTGGGGTTGGTCGAGCGCAGCTTCTCGCAGACCTCGATGCCGGTCAGGCCGGGCATCTTCACGTCGAGCAGCGCGGCGTCGGGTTGAAAACGGCGAACGGCTTCCAGCGCCTCCAGGCCGTCACTGGCCTCGGCCAGCACCTCGAAGCCCTGGTCGCGCAGCGCGTACTTGAGGCCAATGCGAAACAGCGGGTGATCGTCGGCGATTACGAGTTTCATAGGTCACCTCCAGGGAGGGTGAGGGTCAGAACGCTGTGGTCCTGTGAGGGGGCGAAGGCGCGGGGGGAGTCGGAGTTAGGGTCAGTCAGCACGGTGTTAATCAACGCGGTGTTAATCGACGCAGTGGCCTGACGGGAGTAGGTGAGGTGTCCGCCGTGGGCCTCGGCGACGGCGCGGGCGATGAACAGACCCAGGCCAGCGGTTCCGGCGGTGTACTGCTGCCCGGCGATGGTGGTCGGCTGGGCGTTGAACGGTTGAGCCAGCACGTCCAGGGATTCTGATAAGCCGGGGCCGTCGTCGATCACGCTGACCTCGGCGCCGTGCTCGGTGGAGCGCACCCTCAGCTCGACGCGGTGGTGGGCGTAGCGCAGGGCGTTGTCGAGCAGGTTGCCCAGGGCGCGTTCCAGCACCGGAGCGTCGATGTCGGCCTGGCCCTGCCCGTGGACACTGAGTTCGACGCCCAGCTCGGCGGCGCGGGTACTCAGGCGGGCGACCAGGGCGTCGAGCAGGGGGCGCAACTCCGCCGCGCGGCGGTTGAGCTTCACGGCGTCGCGCTCGAAGCGGTGGGCGTCGGCCATCTGCTGCACCAGGGCCAGCAAGCGGGTGTTCTCCGAGAGCATCTGCGTGCCGACTTCCGCCCGCTCAGGCAAGCTGAGCGAGGAGGCCATCAGCAGCTTGACCAGATGGCTGGTGGCGATCAGCGGGGTCTTGAGGTCGTGGACCAGGGTGGCCATGAACGCCCCGCGCCGCCCCTGTTCGGTACTCAGGCGGCTCAGCAAGCCCGCGAAGGCGCTCCGGAGCGCGCGCACTTCACTGGGGTCACCTGGGCGGCCCACCGCGCCGAAGTCGCTGCTCTCGACTTCCGTGCGCAGCCGGGCCAGCGGTTCGAGCATGGCGGCGGCCAGCAGCGAGCCGATCAGCCCGCACAGCCCGCCGACACCCAGCGTCCACAGCAGCAGTCCGGAATTCCATGACCCACTGCCCAGAATCAGGGTCAGGCTGAGATTGGGCAGGAACGTCAGCGCGAAGATGACCGCCGTGAACTGAGCGCGCAAACTGTTCCAGCGACCCACAGGTGAGGTGAACTGAGAGGCGGTCATCTGGGCGCAGTTTAAGGAGGCCCATCTGACAAAAACCCCACACCCAAACGGTGTTGTGCTCATCTGTCAAGCCCCCCAGGGTGGGTCTTATCGGGGGGGATGGGGGGTGGTGGAAGCCGTTAAAAACGCACTTTCCACTCGCCGAGCGCCGACTTGTCAGAACGCCGAGAGAAAAAAGGGGGCAAAGCGTGTGTTTATTCTCGTTTTTAGAGACTGTCTGGAAAGCGTAAGGCTGCCGCTAGGCTGCCGCTAGGCTGCTGATTCAAGCTGTTTCTCCCGCTCAAACTCAGCAAGTCGCCGGATCATGATACGAATAAAGGTCAACTGTATGAATGCCTCGGTCACCTCTGGCAGCAGGTCATATTCTCGGTTGAGCCGACG
>NZ_JANYGJ010000066.1 GCF_025362455.1 Deinococcus sp.
GACGCGGTGGACCACGCCCAGCCCGGTCAGCGGCAGGGTGCAGCGCCGCACCAGCTTGGCCTCGCCGGATTTCGAGGTGTGTTCCATCAGCACGACGACCCGCAAGGCCCCGGCCACCAGGTCCATGGCGCCGCCCATGCCCTTGATCCGCGCACCGGGAATCATCCAGTTGGCGAGGTCGCCGCCCTCCGAGACCTGCATGCCGCCCAGGATGGCGAGATCGACGTGCCCACCCCGGATCATGGCGAAGCTCTCGGCGCTCGAAAAAAACGAGGCGCCGGGTTGGGCCGTGACCGTCTGCTTACCGGCGTTGATCAGGTCGGGGTCCACCTCGGCCTCGGTGGGAAAGGGGCCGATGCCCAGCAGGCCGTTCTCACTGTGCAGCGCGACCTCGGTGCCAAACGGAATAAAGTTCGCCACCAGCGTCGGCAATCCGATGCCGAGGTTGACGTAATCGCCGCCTCGCGGCTCCAGGGCGGCGCGGCGGGCGAGCTGTTCACGACTCCAGGGCATGACCTTCTCCTTGCGGGCGCGGCCCAGGGCTGAGCGTGCGCTGCTCGATACGCTTTTCGGGGTTCGGGTGATGCACCAGCCGCTGCACGTAGATGCCCGGCGTATGCACCTGATCGGGGTCGAGGCTGCCGGTTTCGACCAGCTCCTCGACCTCGGCCACCGTCACCGGGGCGCAGGTGGCGACCAGCGGATTGAAGTTGCGGGCGGTCTTGCGGTACACCAGATTGCCCGCCCGGTCGGATCTCCAGGCGTGGACCAGGCTCACGTCGGCGCGGATGGCGCTCTCCAGCAGGTAGGTGACGCCGCCGAAGTCCTTGTGCTCCTTGCCCTCGGCGACCAGCGTGCCGACGCCGACCCGCGTGTAGAACCCGGCGATGCCCGCGCCGCCCGCCCGCATCCGCTCGGCCAGGCTGCCCTGCGGCGCGAACTCGACCTCCAGCTCGCCGCTGAGGTACTGGCGCCCGAACTCGCTGTTCTCACCGACGTAGCTCGAAATCATCTTGCGAATCTGGCGCGACTCGATCAGTTGCCCCAGGCCCCAGCCGTCCACCCCGGCGTTGTTGCTCACCACCGTCAGGTCCCTCACGCCGGAATCCCGCAGGGCCGCGATCAGCGCTTCGGGAATGCCGCACAGCCCGAAGCCGCCCACCGCCAGCGTCATGCCGTCGAACAGCAGGTCTGAGAGCGCCTCGCTGGCCGAACACAGGGGTTTGTTCATACGGTGGCCTCCGAGTCCCAGGGTACTCGCCTCTGGGCGGCGCTGCATCAGCACCGGGCGCCGCGCCTGCGAACAGGTCGTGCTGACCCTGATCGAAAACGGCATGGCCCAGGGCTACTTGCGCCGCACGGCCTCGGCCAAGATCACGGCCAACAGCCTGCTCGGCGCCGTCAACTGGACCTACCGCTGGTACAACCCCCAGGGCGCCCTGCGGCCCCGCGAACTCGGTGAACAGATCGCCGATCTGCTGCTGGTAGGCGTGCTGACCGACAAACCAGTCCGGTGAAGACCCAGCTCGGTGAAGACCCAGCTCGGTGAAGACCAAGTTCGCTGAATTGCGCTCGGTCACAATCAGGACGCACCTGCCCCACTGCGCCGCGCCCGCCGCGAATAAGCAGGCGCACCGGGAAGCGTGAGAGCAGCGGCACCCGCGCCGTCTGAACCTGGGTCAATCAGGGCTGGGGAGCATTTTTCCGCGTCCGTGACTGTCCAAAAACCTGCTTTTCGCCAGGTCCGGCCAGGCTACCTTGCAGGGCCAGCACGTCAGGGTGACCAACGCCTGCCGCCAGCTACCTCCCCCGCCAGCTACCTCCCCCGCCAGCTACCGCCGCCGCCAGTTCGGCCCGCCGCAACACACCCCCGCACCAACCGCACCGCTGTTCTGGGAGCTGAACATGAATAAACTGACGACCTTACCGCTGCTGGCCCTGGCCTCGCTGTCTCTGGTCTCGCTGCCTCTAGTCTTGCTGTCTGTGGCCTCACAGGCCGCCGCCCAGAGCACCACTGCCCAGACAACAACTGTCGATTTCTGGCACACCTTCGGCGACGCCAAGCGCAGCGGCTGGATTCAGGCCCGTGCCGACGAGTACAACAAGGCCCATCCGAACGTGAAAGTCGTGCCCAGCTTCAAGGGCGACTCGAACACCACCTTCCAGTCGACCATCCTGGGCGCCCGGCAGGGTCAGCCGCCCGCGCTGGTCCAGGTCGACGGCACCAGTACCCAGCTCGCCCTGGATAGCGGGGTGTTTCAGCCGGTCGGCAGCATCAAGCCCGTCGATTTCAGCGATTACCTCAAGCCGGTGATTCAGTACTACACCGTCGGCGGCAAGGTCAACAGCATTCCCTTCAATGCGTCGAGCCCGGTGCTGTACTTCAACAAAGACCTGATGACCAAAGCCGGACTCAATCCCCAGAACCCGCCGAGCACTTTTGCGGCCATTCTGAACGTCTGCGCCAAGCTGAGCGCCGCCAAGATCGATGTCAAATGCGTGGCGCTGACCCCCTTTAGCTGGCTGTTCGAGCAGTGGCTCAGCGAGCAGAACGTAGCGCTGCTCAACAACGGCAACGGACGGGCGAGCCGCGCCACCGCCACCAACATCGACTCGGCGGCGGGCCGCAAGGTCTTTCAGTTCTACAAGGACCTGAACGACAAGGGCTACCTGACCAACACCGGCAAACTGGCCGATACGGTGGGCACCAACGCGATTTTCACCGCGCAGAAGGCGCTGATGACCATCAACAGCACCGCCGGGCTGGGCAACATCCTCGACGGCGCCAAGCAGAGCGGCTTTACGCTGGGTGTCGGCGTGCTCCCGATTGCCGACGGCAGCACCCGCAACGGCGTGCAGATCGGCGGCGCCAGCTTGTGGGTCACCAAGGGCGTCAGCAAGGGCGTCAGCGAGGCGGCGCTGGATTTCGCACTGTTCATGACCAACACCAAGAACATGGCCGACTGGCACAAGGTGACCGGCTACTACCCGGTGCGCCAGAGCAGCGTCAATCTGCTGCGCAACCAGGGCTGGTTTGCCAGCAGCCCCCTCCAGGTCGTGGCCTTCAACCAGCTCCTGA
This sequence comes from Deinococcus sp., assembly GCF_025362455.1. GTDB lineage: Bacteria > Deinococcota > Deinococci > Deinococcales > Deinococcaceae > Deinococcus. The sequence continues at coordinate 3,080 of NZ_JANYGJ010000066.1, forward strand.
GCACCTCGCCCAACGTGGCCAACGCGGGATCGCTCAGCGGCGCGACCATCGAGACGCGCACCATCATCGAGCAGGGGCTTCAGAAGGTGCTCAGCGGCCAGAGCGTGGTCAGCGTGGCGGCGGCGACCCAGGACCAGGCCAACGCGGCCATCACGGACTACAACAAGAACTTCAAATAAGCGCAAATAAGCAACAGACACCAGCCGCCGAACCGTGCCCTCCACAGCGGGGGCCTTTCGGCGCCCGGTTTCTTGAGGCCCAGATAGGGAAACGGCCAAGACCGGGGCGCCCGCCTCTGCGCTTCATCCACCAATTATGTTCGCGGCCAGCCCCTAGCCTGACGCTGCTGCCCAGGAGGTGATGTATCTGAGTCTCGTTCAACCCAGCCGCACCACTGCACGGCGGGCGTCCCAGCCGGAGAAACCCGCTGCGCCGCAGACCCACGCCGTCTTTCGGGGCCGGGCGCTGCCCTGGTTGCTGCTTTTTCCCAGCTTGCTCGTGCTGGCGATCTTCTCGTATTACCCGGCCATGCGCACTCTGCGCCTGAGCGTCTTTCGCTCCAACCTGATTATCGGCAACGAGCAGTTCGTCGGCCCGGCCAATTTCGCCGAGCTGCTCTCCAGCCCGGTGTACCAGCAAGTCGCCCTGCAAACCCTGGTGTTCGTGACGCTGGTGGTCACGCTGGGCTTGCTGTGCGCCCTGGGCCTGGCCTGGCTGGCCAGCAAACCGATTGCCGGGGCCAAGTTCTACCGCCTGATGCTGATTTACCCCTACGCCCTGAGCCCGGCCATCGCCGGGACACTGTGGCTGTTTTTGTTCAACCCCGAAGTTGGGCCGGTCAACGCCGTGCTGGGCCATCTGTTCGGCCTGCAACCCCGCTGGCTCGACAACCCGCTGCTGGCCTTCGGCCTGGTGGTGCTCGCCGCCGTCTGGAAGGGGCTGGGCTACAACATCGTCTTTTACCTGGCGGCCATCCAGAACGTGCCCGCCGAGATCACCGAGGCGGCTGAGATCGACGGCGCTACGCCCTGGCAGGGCTTCTGGTGGGTGGTGTTTCCGCTGCTCTCACCGATGACCTTTTTTTTGCTGTTCACCAACATCGTCTCGGCGCTGTTCGACAGCTTCGGGCTGGTCGACATCCTGACGCGGGGCGGGCCGGTCTACGGCAGGGCGGGCATCACCACCTTCCTGATGTACCAGCTCTACCAGGACGGCTTTCGCAACTTCAAGACCGGCGCCGCCGCCGCCCAGGCCGCGTTGCTGCTGCTGTTGGTCGTCGCCATCGTGCTGATGCAGTTTCGTTACGGCAACAGGAAGGTTCACTATGGAGCGTAGATTCATTATGGGTGAGTGCAGTGGCGCTTGAGAGACCAGGCCGCGCTCACCGTTCTCCTTCCCGAAGCGGGCGCCGGGGCCGGGGCACGCTGCTCACGCACGTCATCCTGAGCCTGGCGGTGCTGATCGTGGCCTCGCCGCTGATTTTCGCACTGATCAAAGCCACCCAGTCCAGCGCCCAGGTGACCGGGCCGAGCCTGCTGCCGGGCCTGAACGTGCTCGCCAATATCCGCGCCGCCTGGGAGGGCGCCGGGCTGGGCCACTACATGGTCAACAGCGCCGTGGTGGCGGTCTGCGTCACCGTCGGCAAAACGGTGCTGTCGCTGCTGGCCGCACTGGCTTTCGTCTATTTCAGGTTTCCGCTCAAGGGCCTGCTGTTCGCCCTGGTGTTGTTCACGCTGATGCTGCCCACCGAGCTGCTGATCGTCTCACTGTTCGACGTGGTGTCGGGCAGCCTGCACTGGGGCAACAGTTACGCCGCCATCATCGTGCCGTTTATCGCCTCGGCGACGGGCGTGCTGCTGTTTCGCCAGCACTTCATGAACATCCCGGCCAGCTTATCCGACGCCGCACGCATCGACGGCGCCGGGCCGCTGACCTTTCTGGGCCGCATTCTGATTCCCATGAGCTGGAACACCATCGGGGCGCTGGCGGTCATTCAGTTCGTCTCGGCCTGGGATCAGTACCTGTGGCCGCTGGTGATTATGCAGACCGACAGCAAGCAGGTGATTCAGGTGGGCCTGAGCAAGCTGATCGACGTCGAAGGCCAGAGCAACTGGGGCGCGGTGATGGCCGGGGCGATTCTGGCCATCTTGCCGCCCGTGGCCGTGTTCACGCTGCTTCAGGAGCAGTTTTCCAAGGGCTTCGCGCTGGGGCAGGACAAGTAGGTGTGGTCGGGTGAGGCGTAACTGCCCAGGCGGATAGCGGGCTGAGCCGCGTACACGAGTTGTTCAGATCAAGGAAGCAGGGTCTGGGACGGCGGTTTTGGGGACTACCGGGACGGGTACGAAGCACCTGATCTGAGAAGCTGGTATGGGAGAAGGTCATTTGCTTGCAGTGCGCTCAGCGCGTGCGGGGCAGCGTGAAGCTGAAGGTGGCGCCCTGCCCCGCTACGCTGGAGGCCGAGACGCTGCCGCCGTGGCGTAAGATGATGCGCCGCACGGTGGCCAGCCCCACGCCGGTGCCCTCGAATTCCTGCTCGGTATGCAGCCGCTGGAAGACCCCGAACAGCCGGTGCTTGTAGGTCTCGTCAAACCCCACGCCGTTGTCGCGCACCGAGATGGTCCAGCTCGCCGCCGCTGCCTCGGCCCAGACCTCGACGCAGGCGTCCGGTCTGGTGCGCGAAAACTTGACGGCGTTGGCCAGCAGATTGCTGAGCACCTGCCCCAGCAGCACCCGGTCGCCGCTGACTTCCGGCAGCGCCCCGAAGCGCCACCGCACGGTGTGGCCCGCCAGGTCGGCCTCGGCGTCCCGGCGGGCGGCTTCGAGCAGCGCGTCCAGTTTGACCGGTTCCGGGCTCAGTCCCTGGCGACTGCTGCGTGCCAGCAGCAACATAGCGTCGATCAGCGTCGACATCCGCACGGCGGCCTGCTCGACGAAGCCCAGATAGCGCAGCGCCGCAGGGTTCGTGCCGGGGTCGCTGTCCATGTTGGGGCTGTCGTTCGGGCCGGTCAGTGATCGGCGGGCCAGCTCGGCGAAACTCTGGATGTGCCGGACCGGGGTGCGCAGGTCGTGTGAGGCGCTGTAGGCGAAGGCTTCGAGTTCCTCGTTGGCGCCCCGCAGCTCGGCGTTGGTCTGCACGAGCTGCTCCAGGCTGAGGCCGAGCTGGACCTCGGCGGCCTGGCGCCGCTCCTCGGCGGCTTTGCGGGCCGTCACGTCGCGCATGGTCACCACCGCGCCCAGCGGCTGCCCGTCCTGGGCGAACATCGGCTGGCCGCTGGCCAGAAGTTGCCGCAAACTGCCGCCCACGGGCCGGATGACCATTTCGGCGTCCCGCAGCAGTTCGCCGCTCCAGGCCCGGTACAGCGGCACCCGATTGGCGCTCAGCGGCGTGTGGCCGTCGCCCTCGAACAGATCGTAGCGCTCGGCCCAGGTTTCGGGGGGCACGGCTTCGGGGGCTAGCTGCGCGGGGTCCAGACCGTGAAAAATCCGGGTGGCGTCGTTGAACAGGGTCAGTTTCCCGTGCTCGTCGCAGGCCACCACGCCTTCCGAGAGATTGGCCAGCACCGCCCGCAAAAAGATGCGTTCGCGCCGCAGCGCCTCGTTGAGCGCTTCCTGGGTCGTGGCGTCGGCCAGCATCTGGCGGGTGCGGGCCTCGACGCGCAGTTCCAGCGTCTGGATGGTCGCGGCGCGGCCCAGCGCGATGGCGCACTGCGCGGCCAGCGTGCGCAGGAACTGCCGTTCCCTGGGCGTGAACCGGTGCGGCTCGCGGAAATCCAGCACGATGGTGCCCAGGGCGCGTCCGTCCAGAAACATCGGCAGGATGGCGCTCGCCACGGCGGTCACGGCGCCCAGCCGCTCTTCGAGTTGCGGATAGGCGGCGCTCAGCTCACCGGCATGCTCGAAAAAGAGGTCCTGGTGGCTGCGCAGCACATCGGTGGCAGGCCCCTGATCGCTGAGCAGACCGTTTTGCCACAGGATCTTCACGCCTTCCGGGTAGCCCTGCACCCTAGCCACCAACAGGTCTGCGCTCTCCTCGCCGACCAGCAGCACCGCTCCGGCCAGGGCGCCCAGCGCCTGAAGGGCCGGAGTCAGCACCACGCTCAGAACGCCGGACTGCTGATCGGTGGCGGCCAGCGCCTCGGTGACCCGTTGAAGGTGCTCGGCCAGCGACGGGGCAGCGGCAGCCACAGTGGCAGCGGCTGGAGGGTCTGGGAGCTGAGCACCGGAGGCAGGCGCCTGGTCGGTAAACAGCTTGGGCGCATCGGGCATGCCGTCAGCATAACGCCCTGGTCGGGGCCTGACCGTATCGCCCACGCTGCGCACCTGCGAACCGCTGCCGCCGTGCGACGTGTCGAGGGCGAGGGCATCTCCAGAGTTGGCCTGCCACTGTCTGGCGAAGGCGGCGCCGATGGCCCGGTACAGCTCGCGGGTCGGATCGTGGGAGACGCTGAGGAAGGTGATACTGAGGAGGGTGAGACTGAGGTCTGCCCTGGGTCCAGCGGGCCTCCGGGGACAGGGCGCCCGAAGGGGCGGAACTGGCCGCCCGGCCCTGCTGCTGCTCGACGAACCCTTCGGTGCGCTGGACGCCCTGACCCGCGCCAGCATGCACACCCGTCGAAAGCCTGCTGGACGACACCGGAGCGACCCGCTGCTGGTCACGCACGATCTGCACGAGGCGCTGAAGCTGGCCGACCGGGTGCTGCTTCTGCGCGGCGGCGAGGTGGCCGAGGACCTGCGCCCCGCCCCGCCCGCGTGAGCGCACGGTCCCCGAACCGCTGCGGCAGTATCTGGAAAGCCGGTTGCCATGAGAAGGCTCGTGTCCCGGCGTCGGGCAGGCCGAACGAGCCTGCTCTCTACCCTTGGCTGACGGTTGGCAGACGGGCGGCTGACACGGCGGGCCTAGCGTAGCCGACGTGAACAACCTCAGATTGCTGCTCTTCAGCGTGGCGCTCAGCGCCGGACTCTCGGTGGCCCAGGCGGCCCAGACTCAGATAGCGCAGGCCCAAGCCAATCCGGTTAAGCACGTCCTGCTCATCAGTGTGGACGGCATGCACGCGTTGGACCTGGCGCTGTACGTGGCGGCCCACCCCGATTCGGCGCTGGCCAGCCTGGCGGCCCAGGGCCTGACCTACACGGGCGCCCGCTCGGCGCTGCCCTCGGACTCGTTTCCCGGCCTGCTGGCACTGATAACCGGCGGCACCCCCAAAAGTACCGGCGTCTACTACGACGACAGCTATGACCGCCTGCTCGCCGCGCCCGGCAGCGACTGCAAGGTGGCGGGCACCGAACTGGTTTTTGACGAGAGCATCGACAAGAACCCCGAG
>NZ_JANYGJ010000007.1 GCF_025362455.1 Deinococcus sp.
CGCGTTCGATCGCCACTGGACCGGCGTCCTGAGGCAACCCGGCGTTCAGGTCACGGATCAGTTGCTCTGTTCGCTCCCGCACGGCTACCGCCCACTCTGGTTCGATCATCCCTCAGTATCCCGCATTTCTGAGTTACACCCCTGGAACGGCTTCACCCCTTGCTCGCTGGATGCGCCGTGTTAGACTGCTCGGCGCGGGAAGGAACACGGCCACGCCCTGCTTCAAACCCAGGGTGAGGAAAGTCCGGGCACCGCAGGGCAGGATGCCAGCTAACGGCTGGGCGGCGAGTGAACCGCCGGGGAGAGAGATTCCCGGAAAGGCGCGAAGCCGACGGACAGTGCCACAGAAACCAGACCGCCTGCGCCGAGGGCGCCGCTCTCACGGCGGGCGCAGGTCAGGGTGAAACGGTGCGGTAAGAGCGCACCAGGCCGCATGGAAACACGCGGCGTCTGGTAAACCCCATCCGGTGCAAGACCCGATAGTGGAGGAGGGTGGCCCGCCCATTGATTCCCAGGATGGTCGCTTCAGGCGCGGCAGCGATGCCCGTCGCAGAGAGATGGCCGTGGCTCGCAAGAGACACAGAACCCGGCTTACTACCTTCCCGTACCAGAAAAAAGCGCTCCCTGAAACAGCGGGGGCGCTTTTTTGGGAGTGGGTTCGGGGAAGTGGGGAGTGGGCAAATCCTGATCGAGTTCGGCTGGAAGAGACGGCAGGGCTGCCAAGCAACCCATCTCACCAGCCCGCCCGCTTCAGGCGCTTCCCACTTCCCACTGCCCACTGCCCACTTCCCGGTCCGCCGCTCCCTGACGCAGCAGCGCCGCCGCGATCAGTCCGGCGAACGGTGGGCTGGGGCGCATCGGGCGCGACTTGAATTCGGGGTGCGCCTGGAGGCCGACGAAAAACGGATGACCGCTCAGCTCGATGCTCTCGACCAGGCCCGCGCCGCGTCCGGCCATACCGGGGGTGACGCCGCTGACGATTAATCCTGCCGCCCTAAGCTGCTCGACGTACACCGGGTTGACCTCGTAGCGGTGGCGGTGGCGCTCGCTCACCTCGCCGCCCTGGGGGACGGTGTAGAGCTTGGCCAATCTGGTTCCAGCCGCCAGCTTCATCGGCCAGTCGCCCAGGCGCATGGTGCCGCCCAGGTCCAGGGTTTCGAGCTGTTCGGGCATCAGGTCGATGACCTTGTGCGGCGCGTAGGGGTCGAACTCGGTGGAGTTGGCCCCACTGAGGCCCACCACGTTGCGGGCGTACTCGATCACGGCGATCTGCATGCCCAGGCAGATACCCAGGTACGGCACACCCTGGGTGCGGGCGTACTCGGCGGCGCGAATCTTGCCCTCGATGCCGCGCACGCCGAAGCCGCCGGGCACCAGAATGCCGTCCACGTCGCCCAGGTGCTCCTCGATCTGGGCCACCTCTTCGAGCGACTCGGTGTTGACCCATTTGATGTTGACGCGGGCGTCGTTGGCGATTCCGGCGTGCAGCAGCGCCTCCATCATCGAGAGGTAGGCGTCGGGCATGACGGTGTATTTGCCCGCCAGCGCAATGGTGACTTCCTTTTTGGGCGACTTGATGACCCGCACGGCGTGCTGCCAGACGCCCAGGTTGGGGTGGATATGCTCCAGCTCCAACAGGCTCTCGACGGCCTTGCCCAGCCCCTGCTCTTCGAGGGCCAGCGGCACCTCGTAGACGTGCGGCACGTCGAAGGAGGCGAAGACCCGGTTGGGCTTGACGCTGGTAAACAGCGCGATCTTGCGGGTGATCTCTTCGGGCAGGTTGTCCTTGCTGCGGACCATCACGATGTCGGGGCTGATGCCCACCGATCTGAGGGTCGCCACCGAGTGCTGGGTCGGCTTGGTCTTGAACTCGTTGGAGGTGCCCAGGTACGGCACCAGCGTCAGGTGCAGGTAGAGGGTGTGCTCGTCGCCCACGTCGAATCGGAACTGCCGGATGGCCTCCAGAAACGGCAGCGATTCGATGTCGCCCACCGTGCCGCCCACCTCGACGATGACGATGTTGGCGCCCGCCCGCTCACCGGCGGCGATGATGCGGCTCTTGATCTCGTCGGTGACGTGCGGAATGACCTGCACCGTCTGCGAGAGGTAATCTCCGGCCCGCTCCTTACGGATGACTTCGAGGTAGACCTGGCCGGTGGTGATGTTGCTGCCCGCCGGAACGTCCAGATCGAGGAAACGCTCGTAGTTGCCCAGGTCGAGGTCGGTCTCGGCCCCGGAGGCGGTCACGAAGACCTCGCCGTGCTCGTAGGGCCGCATGGTTCCAGCATCAATATTGATGTAGGGATCGATCTTGACGGCGGTGACTGTGTAGCCGCGCGCGCGCATCAGGGCGCCCAGGGAGGCCGTCACCACGCCTTTGCCCAGGCTGGAGACGACGCCGCCGGTCACGAAGATGTATTTGGTATGCATGCTGTTTCCTCTCGCTGGGGCCGGGGCCAAAAAAGAAAATCCGGAGCGCAGAGGCCTCCGGAGTTTCAGGGTAGCACGGGTGGGGTGAGGTCAGCAGGGTCTGGTATCAACACGGTCTGGCAGACGCAGCGCAGACCCAGTTACGCGGAAAGACGCTGACGGACTGCGAGGTGATGGTGGTCACTGCGCCTGGGTTGGCAGAGCCGTCAGCGTTTGTCTTGTCCACCCCAGTACGGTTGAGCTGACCCGTGACATTGATCTGCACACTGCCGAGCACTCTTGGCGTTATGCCTGCCGCCGTCGGTGGTGTGACCACAAACCTGAGCCCAGCCGCGCCATCAGGTTGAATATAATCAGCCAGAATTCGTCCGGAGCCGCCCTGGTAGTACGTTGCCGCTCCCGCAACACTGACACCAGGCGTCCAAAACGTACCGGATAAATCAACCAGGTTGCGTCTGTATTCCATGATGATCCACTTATCGTTGTTGTCGAGATCGGCGTTGGGCGCTTCAACAGAGGGGTCTATAACGGCGGCGTCAACGAGAGTCTTGCGCGGATATGCGTAATAAGCAAAAAACCGGAAGCAACCGTCTGGGCTGGCAGCGGTACAGGCAGCCAGTGGAATCTGGGGCGGCAATATCATGGCGACAAATGGGTCAGTATTGATCTGCCAATTCTGAGAATTCCTGTTAGCAACCCCTACGAGATTCTTGGTCGTTTCACCACTGGCTGTCAGGTTAAGCTTTCCATCACCAGGCTTGTAGACGTACACTGCGTCAGTGAGGCGACCTGAAATGACCTGCTGAGACAGTTGAATCTCGGAAATAAGGTCGTTTCTGAAGTTGACCGTGTTGGTGGCGACCAGCGTGCCACGGAAGAGTTGGGTAATAAACGTCAGCAACAGCCCGACAATCAGCAGCGAGATCAGGAGTTCTACAAGGGTCAGTCCCTGTTGCCGTTCCATCAGCGCACATCCAGAGTGAGCACAACGGGCGTCTGCTTATCAATTGGCGTTGTAACGATTAAACGCCGCTTGAAAGGGGCGAATAAACTGTTAGAACCAGCAGCCATATCGTTGCAGGAGCCTGTAACCACATTTGCCAGTGAAATGTCCTGACAAATCACTGTCGATGTGTCTTTGGGCATCAGGCTCAGCGGTCCCATCGGTGCATTGTAGTTGGCCATGACAACGCTACGCGCCCGCTCCATCACATCTTGTGCTTTTCGGGTGCCAGCAAGTGTTGTACTTGACGTGCCGCTGATGTTGAGAGAATTTATGAGGGGCTGGGCGGTCAATACAACGATCAGTCCAAGCAGGAGAATGGCAACAAGCACTTCGACCATCGAAAGACCTGCGGCGGTTCGTCTCACCGAACCACCTTTCCGGTGACGCCAAAAACATGCACAGTATCCTTCACGGTTGTATTTAGAATGCTGAGCGTAAACGTTGAGCCCACAGCACTCACGTTATCGGCAAATGGTGCAGTGTAGGTGACAGACCGCGCGGCTGTGGTTGCAGGAACCACTGTAGCGATCACGCCATCAGGAAAAATAAAGGTCGCCTCTGCGGCTGCGCCCTGTTTGAATGTATACCCATCACCGCCATCGAGCAGTTTCACGGTGGTGGTCTGACCAGCCCGCCAGGCCGTACTCCGGGCACGCTGCAAATCGCTAGAGAACAGGGTGACAGCGTTCTGGAGGCGCGATTTTTGAAGCTGACCATTCAATCCCCAGAGAAATAGTGTGAGAGTAATTCCCAAAATGGCCATGACAATCAGTAATTCCAGAAGGGTAAATCCCCGAACAGACGGTTTCATGGGGCAACCTGCGTAATATCACCAGAGAGGCTGAAAGAGGCTACCGGAATCAGAGAACCTGAGCTGTCTCGCAGGGCTGTGCCATTCATATCATACTGACTCAACCCTCCGTCCCAGCTTCGCTGAGTAGGAAAGCTGGGAGGCGCGAACCCGGTTTCCATGCGCTGGTCGTAGATAAAGTTCTGTGCCATACCAGTCGAAAGGTTCCCGGTTTTAGGGCTGAATATCCCAAACTGACCGTAATAGTTTTCAATAACGCCGCCGAGCAGGTTTAATTTGCCTTTGGATAAACCCAGGCCCGGATTCTGCACGTTAACCGACCCACCATTCGGCACGTATGTGCTTTTATCGCCCGCAGCTAGCAGCACCGCATTGACAGTCACGTTATCCGGCGCATTCAGAAGACCCGCATCAGGATCCGTGTTCTTCACACGGCTGTTTGGATTGTTGGCAATCTGAACCTGCCCCAGAATGGAGTATATGCCCAACACGTTCCGCACGTAAGCCTGGGTTGTCGAGTCGATGAGATCATCGCAGTTCGGAAGTTTCGGGTCGCTACCAGTACAGGGTGGTCTTTCGTATTTGAGATGATCGGTAATTACCACGTCGCGGTCTGCCCCAACGGAAATTTGGGCAAATTCCGCAATCGCTGCTCCATTTTTGCCCGAAGTTGTTGGGTCTGTGTATATGCTGTCCACTCCATCCGTCGAGTAGATGACACCGTTGAATTTTGCGGCAACCCCGCCACCCGCTTGCCATTCACCCGTCGTAACGTTTTTGAAGGCCGCGACCCAGGTGCCTTTATCCCGAATCTGCATCCTGCTGTAACTGTCAAAGCGGAGTTCTGTCGTAATCGGGGCCACAGGCACAGTACCGGTTGTTTTCACTTTTGTGTAAGTAATTGTTTGAAACTTTGGAGATGTACCGGACACTCCGAGGCTGACTTTCCTAATCTTCGCACCACTGTCGATGAACAAACCTGTTGTGCCGTTCTGTATGCTCGATGCATCCACCTTCTGATTGGTCCCGTTTTTCGGCAAAGGAACGAAATCGTGGTTCCATGTCGATCCCTCCGCAAAGTTTGGGCTGGCGCCATTAAAGTTTACCGTTTGGTTTAAATCTGAATCGAGCGGAAACCCTATCGGATCGCCGACACCAAGCATCTCGCTTGGCCTTACGTAGCCAGCGGGTGAGCCGAAGAAAGATCCAGGTATTCCCACGACAGCGCAATGTTCGTCCTCGTTCGGGTCACCAGGAATACCGTTTCCAGGCACAATTTGGTTTGCCGGGCATCCAGAGGAAGTCATTTTTCCACCAAAATAGGGGCTTCCGAACAGAGAGAGTTTCTGATTTGTATGAACAGGGCCAGAAAAATTGAAAGCGCTATTCATATAAATTGGCAGACTCGACGTCTCACTCGTATATGTTGCAAAGTGATGATTTGTGAACAATGCGTATTTGGCGAAACTTCCGCGAATAGCTGTGAAAGAATACATTCGTCGATTGACGGCATTATTTGGTGACGACGAAACTGCACGGCTGCCGTTCAAAACATTGGAGGCGACTTTCAAATCACTGACCATGAAGTAAAAGACAAAAGTGTCCAGAGCTGGTCTCGAAACCGCCAGTGGTATAATAGAGAATCGGCTCTCTATGTTTCCGGACAGTGGCTGCCCGTTAACCAAATCGTACTTCTTTTCAGTTGGGAGCAGCCGGTTGCCTGTCAAGGTAGCTGGCGCGATCAGGTCGTCGATGAAAGAATCGATTTTGGGGTCATCGAGGTTTAGTTGCGTTTTTTCGGTGTTTGTGAGGTATGTTTTGAAAAAACCGGCGACAGCGGACTTTGAATAAGGATCCGTCGCAAAATCGCACATTACAACTCCGTCAAGGCCGCTAATTGTTCCAGCGGAGCTGTTTAAAGTGAGTTTTTGGGTTCCAGATGTTGGTGTGTATGGATCGTACACACCTATGCCCGCTGTTATAGGCGTTCGTCCACATATACTGCCAAAAATATTTCGAATATCAGACCTATCTGTACCAACGCCGGACCCCTTCGGTAAGACAATGCTTCTGGTCATCGCGTAAAAAAGCCCCAGTTTTGCCCGCGCCAGGCTTACTCCCGACTCAGCCGCGTACTGCGATTGGAGGGCCACTCGCTGCTCACCTGTGTTGCGTCGGGCATTGACCGCCAAATTTGCACTGACGATGATGAGCGAACATAAAATGACCAGAACCATCAGCACCAGAAAGATGAGAGCCGCACCCTGCTCCTGTTGTGCAGGTGTCCGGCGACGTGCCCGTGCAACAGGTTGAGTAGACATGCCCCATCATGGCCACTTAACCTTAATAAAGCAACACCAAACAGAGGGCGCCCTGCCTGCCATACCGTACAATCCCGAATCAACCCACATTCCCGCCTCACCCGCCAGGCCACGCGCCGCCTTACGGTGAGCCATGACCTCACCAGCCCCCTTCCGCACTGCGTCTGCCCTGCCCCGGCCCCTCGACCCGACCTACGCGTCCAACCGCGCCGCCGTCACCGGCCTGGGCTTGAGTATCCTGGGGGCGCGGTTGCTGGGCCACTCCTGGGCGGGCAGCCTGCGCGTGGGCCTGGGCACCTTCAGCGGCTGGGCCATCGCCCGCGAACTCGACCCGGATTCACCGGCCAGCGCCGCCGCCGCCATGCCCCTGGCGTTTGTGGGGCTGCTGGGCCGCCCGGCCACCACCAAACCAGGCTTCCCGGAAAGCGCCGCGACCTTGCGCCACGCCCTGCCCGCCTTCACGGCGCTGAGCAGCACCCGCGTGCTGGCCGCCACGGTCGGCCCACGGGCGAGTGAGCAAGACAGTGCAGCCCTGAGCGTGCAGGCCGCTCTGGTCGCCCTGAGCAGCGGCAACGTCGCCAGTCTGATGCCGGGCGCCGCGCTGGAATGGGCTCACCGCATGGGCGATCAGTTCAGTCCGCCGCCCTGGGCCGGGGGCGCGGCGCTGGCGAGCGGTGCCCTCCCGGCTGCTGGACACAACGCGGGCAGCAGCGTCGTGGGAGACCTGCTGAGCCTGGCCGCGCTGGGGCTGGGCAAGCATCTGGTCGCGCCCGAACGGATCACCAGCGCCTGTGACAGCCTGCCGCGCCCGGTATCCGGTGCGCGGGTCCAGGCCGCCCGCGTGCTGAGCCTGAGCACCGTGGCATTGGCGCTCCTCAGACGTGAAACCCGTGCCCTGGCACCTCTGGCCGCCGCCTGCCTGAGCGTCGGTGCCCGCAGGTGGAGCGGTCAAAGCGGGAAGTAGGGTGTGGGCAAAGACCAAGCACTACTGTTCGGGGCCAAGACAAAGTCCAGCGATGATGTCCCACTCAGTCCCGTTCGGTCGGCGAGCTGCCGCCTCTGACCGTGCAGCGAGACGGCGACGACCACGGGTAGAGCGTCCCGCGCTGCTCAGCTTTACGGTAGCCGGTAGTCCATTGCACTTCCCGCTTTTCCCACCAGCCAGCCACTCGCCACCAGCCACACGCCCCCTTCACAGACTCAACTGCACCATCAGCCGCTCCAGCACCGCGCCTGCGTCCAGACCGCGTTTCATGGCCAGGTCGGCGTCCTGAATGTGACCCAGATGGACCTGAATGCGCGGCTCGCTGAGGCGGCGGGCGACTTCCAGAGCCTTTTTGGCCGGATACGGTTTGACGCCGAGCTGCTGGGCGGCTCCGGTTTCGGAGAGGCGGCCACCCTGCTGAAGGAGCGCCAGACTCCGGGCCACCAGGCTGTACTGCCAGACCACCGCACCGAGCAGTTTGAAGGGGTCTTCGCCGCTGCCGATCAGGCGCCGGAGGTGGGCCAGGGCCTGCGCGGGCTGGCGGGCCGTGGCGGCGCCCAGCATGGCGAACGAGTCGCCGGGCGGCTCCCGGCCCACCACACCCTCGACCCGCTCACGGCTAAAGGGGCCGCCCACGAAGGTCAGCTTGTTGAGTTCGGCGCTCAACCCCGCCAGGTCGGCGCCGAAGACTTCGGCGAGGTAAGTGGCGGCGCCCACTTCGAGCTTCAGGCCCAGGCGTTTGGCGCGGCTGGTCGCCCAGGCGGACACCTCGCCGGTTTTGCTGGGCGAGGGCACCGCCTGGTGCTCACCGTGCTGCTGATACTGCTTGACGCGGCCAGCGGCGCCGAGCGGATCGAGCACCATCACCAGGGCGCCGGGCGTCGCCAAGGCTTCGAGCAGGGCCTTGTCGGGCCGCACGCCGTCGAGATCGACCAGCACCGCCGCCTCACCGAACAGGCTGGGGGCCAGCAGCGGCGCCAGGCCAGCGGCGCTGACGTCCTCGCCACCGAGGCGGGGCAGATCGCGCAGATGCAGGCCACGAACCTGGGCCGCCTCGCGGGCAGCTTCCTCGATTAAAAAACGGTTGCCGGAAAACGCCAGGATCAAGCCGGGGTCTCCTGTGTCTGGCCGTCCTGGGCCTGGGTGTCCTGGGCCTGGGTCTGCTGGGCGCACTCCGACTGGAGGCGCTGCGAGACGCCGATCAGCGCACGCAGAAAGTCGCGGGCCGTCTGGTAGCGGTCATCCGGGGCACGCTGCAAGGCCCGCTCGATGACAGGGTGCAGCGCCGCCGGGCCAGGCAAGGGCAGGCGCTCCTGCGAGGAGCCGACCAGCCAGCCCAGCGCGTCGGGGTGGGGTGGACACCCGGCCAGGCAGTCGAAGATCAGCCCACCGATGGCGTAGAGGTCGCTGCGGGGGTCGCCGCGCACACCCCGGAACTGTTCGGGCGCCATGAACTGCGGCGTGCCCATGCGGGTTCCGGCGTGCAGATCGTCGCTCAGGGCGCGGTCGTGGGCCATGCCGAAATCGGTGACGAGCACGCACGGCTCGCCCGCCTGGCCGCGCAGCAGCATCACGTTCTCCGGCTTGAGGTCGTGGTGGGTCACGCCCTGGTCGTGCACGTAGCAGGCGGCCCGCAACACGCCCCTGGTGACCGACAACGTTTCAGCGACGCTCAGCGGGCGCAGATCGAGCAGTTCGCGCAGGCTGCACCCCTCGATGAACGGAAAGACCAGTTGATCTCTGCTGCGGCCCAGCAACGGCACCAGCCTCGGATGGCTCAGGCGGCTGACCACCCGGCCCTCATGGCCGAAGCGCACCTGGTATTCGGGGTCGGCGCTTTCCAGCGACTTGATGAACACCGCCCGGCCCTGCCAGGTGCCGCGCTCGGTTCGCACGCCGCCGCGCACGCCCATGAGCGAGCGTCCGGTCAGGGCAGTGACCGCAGAGCCGGTGACCGCCTGAGGTGGCGACTGGGTGTTTGAGGAGACCGTCATCGTCAGAGTATAAAGACGAAAGTTTCACAGGGGCGTCACACCCACGGTGACGTGAAGATTCGGTGATTATCTGACCTTCATGTCAGGTGACGCTGGGCGGTGGCACAGGGCGCAATCGAAATTCCCGTCACCCCCGCCCCGGCTCGCCGCGCTAGCCTGGAAGGATGCAACGACCCCGCCGCCTGCGCCGCACCCGCGCCCTGCGTGCCCTGACCCGCGAAACGTATCTGGCGCCCGAACACTTCATTCTGCCGCTGTTCGTCCACGAGGGCCAGGGCGACTTGCCGATCAGCACCATGCCGGGGGTCTGCCGCCACGACCTGCCGGGTCTGCTCGCCCGCATCCAGGAGGCGGTGGATCTGGGCATCGGCAGCGTCGTGCTGTTCGGTATTCCGGACCATAAAGACGCTCTGGGCCAGGAGTCGCGCAGCGAGGAGGGCGTGGTGCAGCGGGCCATTCGCAGCGTCAGGGCGCGGTTTCCGGAGTTGACCATCATCGCCGACACCTGCCTGTGCGAGTACACCGATCACGGGCACTGCGGGCCACTGGTGCCGGACTCGCGCGGCGGCTGGACGGTGGACAACGACGCCGCCCTGCCGCTGCTGGCCGCCACCGCCGTCTCGCAGGCCCGCGCCGGAGCCGATATCGTCGCGCCCAGCGCCATGATGGACGGCCAGGTGGGCGCCATCCGGGCCGCGCTGGACCAGGCCGGATTTGGACACATTCCGATCATGGCCTACGCCGTGAAGTACGCCAGCGCCTTCTACGGCCCCTTCCGCGAGGCGGCAGGCTCTGCGCCCAGCGTCGGGGACCGGGCCAGCTACCAGATGGACCCGGCGGGCGGCTACCGCGAGGCCATCCGTGAAGCTCAGCTCGACGTGGACGAGGGCGCCGACTTCCTGATGGTCAAGCCCGCGCTGGCCTACCTGGACGTGCTGCGTGTGGTGCGCGACACCTTCGATCTGCCGCTGGTCGCCTACAACGTCAGCGGCGAGTACGCCATGCTCAAGGCCGCCGCGCAGGCCGGAATGCTCGACGAGCGCCGCAGCGTGCTCGAAACCCTGGGCTCGCTGCGCCGCGCCGGGGCCGACGCCATCATGACCTACCACGCCCTCGACGCCGCGAGGTGGCTGCGGGAAGACCGGGAGGCGACCAGGCCGGTCAGGACGACGGAAGTAGCGGAGCGCTGAGCGGATAGACGGGCGTCCTCTCCTCCGCCCACCCCCGCCGCACGCTTGCTAGACTCGCCCAGATGCGCGTCGTTCTCAAACTCGGCACTTCAGTGCTCACCGGCGGCTCGGACCGGCTAAACCGCCCCCGGATGGTGGACCTGATGCGGCAGATGGCGGCGCTCAGCGGCCAGGGCCACCAGGTCGTGCTGGTCACCTCGGCGGCGATTCTGGCGGGCTGGGAGGTGCTGGGCTTTCCGCCGCGCAGCCGCACGGTGGCCGAGCGGCAACTGCTGGCCGCCGTGGGTCAGAGCATGCTGATGCACACCTACGCCTCGCTGGCCGAACTCTACAGCCTGAAAGTCGCCCAGGTGCTGCTGACCGCCGACGATTTTCGGGACCGGACCCGTTACCTCAACGCCCGCACCACCCTGGGCGGCTGCCTGGAGCGCGGCGTGCTGCCGATCATCAACGAGAACGACGCGGTGGCCGTCGAGCAGATCAAAGTGGGCGACAACGACACGCTCTCGGCCTTCGTGGCGAACCTGGTGGAAGCCGACCTGCTGGTGATCCTGACCGACGCGCCGGGCCTGTACACCGCCGACCCGCGCAGCGACCTGAGCGCCACCCTGATTCCCGTCGTGGAGCGCATCGACGCCTCGGTGTGGGCCAGGGCGGGCGGGGTGGGCTCGCACCGGGGCACCGGGGGCATGTACACCAAGATTCAGGCCGCCGAGATCGCCACGCGGGCCGGAACACCCGTGGTCATAGCGCCCGGCGACGCCGACAACGCGCTGCTGCGCGCCGCAGCGGGCGAGGCCATCGGCACGCGCTTTGTCGCCCACGGCTCGCGGCTGGAAGCCCGCAAACGCTGGATTCTGGCCGAGGTCGCCCCTGGGCGCGTGCAGCTCGACGAGGGCGCCGCCACGGCCCTACGCGAGCGCGGCAGCAGCCTGCTCTCGGTAGGCGTGCGCGGCGTGGACGGCGAATTCGAGCGCGGCCATACCGTGCGGCTGCTGGGGCCGGACGGCGTGGAGATCGCCCGTGGGCTGAGCCGTTACCGCTCGGCGGACGTGCGCCGCATCGTGGGCCTGCGCGGCCACGCGATTGAAGCGGCGTTGGGATTTGATTACGGCCCGGAAGTCGTGCATAGAGATGATCTGGTGCTGCTGTAGGCGGCTGAATGAGTCGAGCGATACCCTCATATTGCATGGCCTACGCCTGAAGCACATTACGTTTAAGGGAAAACTAAAGAACATCGCCGCCGATGTCCCGTGCGAGTACACGACTGACGAACCCCGCCTTTCCACTCGTGTACTCGCCCCAGTCGTCCGTCTGGGCCGCAAGCAAGAGCTTGAGCGCTTCGTACTCGTCGGCCATCTTTTTCCACCGGCCACACGCCGCCTCTACCGGCTCGCCCACAACTCCACCAGCCCCCTGAGCGTCAGGGTGTCGTCGTAGAAGTCGATCTCGGTGCAGATACCTTCCACGGTGCGGGCAAAGCCGCCGGTGGCGATGGCGACGGCAGGGCTGGGCAACTCGGAGCGCAGGCGGCGCAGCAGCCCGTCGACCATCTCGGCGTAGCCGAACACCAGGCCGGATTGCAGGGCGTGAACGGTGTCCTTGCCAATGGCTGTGGCGGGCGCCTCCAGGGCGATGCGGGGCAGCCGGGCGGCGCGGGAGAACAGGGCGTCGGCGGACACCTGCGCCCCGGTGGCCAGCACGCCGCCTATGAAGCGCCGCCCGCGCCCGATCACGTCGAAGTTGGTGCTGGTGCCGAAATCGACCACGATGGCGTGCTCGTGTTCATTCAGGTAGCGCTCGGCGCCGAACAGGTTGCACAGCCGGTCGGCGCCGAGGTTGTCCGGCTGGGTCAACTCGATGGTCACGTCCGGCAGGCTCAGGGCACTGACCACGAACGGGGTGATACCGAAGTGCTGTTGCAGCGCCAGCACGTAGTTTTGGCCCAGCGGCGGGGCTACGTTGCTGAGCACCGCCCGTCTGGGCCACTCAGGCTTGGGCCACTCGGCGCCCGCCAGCCCGAACAGCCCGCTCAGGCGCAGCGCCAGGTCGTCGGGCAGGTGGTCGCGGTTGGTGCGGATGCGCCAGGTCTGCGTCAGCTCCAGCGCGGCGTTGGCCAGCCCGATGACGGTGCTGGTATTGCCGATGTCGATGGCCAGCAGCGGAAAATGCTCAGGCGGGTGGGCGTCCGGCGAGGGTGCGGAGGGCATGAGGCTATGGTAGCGGGATTGGTGCGTGCGCTGGATGCTGGATGCTGGGTGCTGGGTGCTGGATGCTGGGTGCTGGGTTCGGATTGGTCCGCTCAGCGCCCGGTGCCGCCGCCCCGCTGAGGATGCCTGTTCAGGCGCGTCCAGAACTCGGAGGTGGCGCTCAACGTGCTCAGGAACTGCTCGAACTCCACAGGCTTGACCACGTAGGCGCTGGCGCCGCGCTGATAACTGGCGCGAATGTCGCGCTCCTCGCGGCTGGTCGAGAGAATCACCACCGGCAGGTCGCTCAGGTTCGGCTGAGCACGGATGGCGTCCAGAACCGCCAGGCCGTCCATCTGCGGCATATTCAGATCGAGCAGCACGACGTCGGGCAGGCTGTCGTCGCCCGCGCCCAGCAGCTTCAGCGCCTCCTGACCGCTGCGGGCCACCGTGACTTCCGGGGCGCGGGGCGACTTCTCGAAGGCCACCAGCGCCAGTTCGAGGTCGTTGGGATTGTCATCCACCAGCAAAATTCGTCCCCTCATATCCATACCGCCCCCCGGAATTACTGTGTTCGTCACGTTTCAGCGGAGCTGTTGGTGAGACCGATCTTGAGGCATTCTACATCATCTTTATCTCTTCTTAAGCTGGCCGGGGGTGAGGGGGTGGGCCGTGAATGAGAAGCTGCGCCGTCAGGCTGCTCTAGAGCAGATGTCATGAAAAGGGTCTTTTTATGACTGAGCGGAGCGAGTAGTTTTGACTGAGCAGGACGCAGAATGGAGGCGCGGGGAGGCTGTTTTCCCCGTGGCGTAATTCGGAGTACTGCTCTAGACTCTGCCCATGCTCGCCAAACGCATCATCCCCTGCCTGGACGTTCAACATGGCCGCGTGGTCAAGAACGTCCGGTTTTTTGAAGACCACCGCGACGCCGGAGACCCGCTGGTGCTGGCTCAGCGCTACGAGGCCCAGCAGGCCGACGAACTGGTGTTCTACGACATCACCGCCTCGTTTGAAGGCCGGGGGCTGATGCTGGACGTGGCCGCCCGCGTCGCCGAGCAGGTGATGATGCCGCTGACCGTGGGCGGCGGGGTCAGCGACCTCTCGGACTTCCGGCAACTGCTGCTGGCCGGGGCCGACAAGATCAGCCTGAACAGCTCGGCGGTGCGCGTCCCCGAACTGATTCGCCGCGCCAGCGACCACCACGGCGCCCAGTGCGTGATGCTGTCTATCGACGCCAAGCGCAACCCCGCTGCGCACCCGAACAGCAGGCCGAGCTGGAACGTCTACGTGGGCGGCGGGCGCATCGACACCGGCCTGGACCTGCTGGAGTGGGCCGTGCGCGGCCAGATGCTCGGCGCGGGCGAGATCTGCCTGAACGTCATGGACGCCGACGGCACGCGGGCCGGATTCGACCTGGAGGCGACGAGGACGGTGGCCCGCGCGGTGGATATTCCGGTGATCGCGTCGGGCGGCGCGGGCCGACTCGAAGATTTCCGCGAGGTGCTCAGCGGCGGCGCAGACGGTGGCCAGGCCGACGCCGCGCTGGCGGCCAGCGTGTTTCACTTCGGCGAGCTGAGCGTGCCGCAGGTCAAGGCGTACCTGCATGCTCAGGGCGTGGCCGTGCGTCCCGACTGGCACGATCCCGAACGGGCTGGGCCTGAACGTACTCAGGGAGCAAGACAGTGACCATTCTCGATCTGGACGCCGTGACGTTCGACGCCGATGGCCTCGTTCCGGTGGTCGTGCAGGACGCCCGGACCGGCGCGGTGCTGATGCAGGCGTATGCAGACCGGGCGGCGCTCGAACATACCCTATCCAGCCGCCAGGGCACCTATTATTCGCGTTCAAGGCAGGCCCAGTGGATCAAGGGCGAGACCAGCGGCCACGTCCAGCACGTCGAGAGCGTAGATCTGGACTGCGACGGGGACAGTATTTTATACAGAGTCCACCAGCACGGCCCGGCCTGCCATACCGGCGAGTCCAGTTGCTTTCACCGCCCGCTGCTGGAAGCAGATAGCGAGACGGCGCCCGGTCTGGACGGCACGCTGGAGCGCGTCTACGCCACCATCCAGGCCAGGCTGGAGACGCTGCCGGAGAGCAGTTACGTGGCGCGGCTGCACGCCGGGGGCATCGACCGGGTGCTCAGGAAGATCAGCGAGGAAGCGGGCGAGGTGCTGCTGGCCGCCAAGAATGGCGACGCCGCCGAACTGGCAGGCGAGGCCGCCGACCTGATCTTTCACCTGCTGTTCGCGATGGCCGAAGTGGGCGTCACGCCCGGCGACGTGGCGGCGGTGCTCAGCAGCCGCGAGGGCACAACCGGGCTCAAGGCGCCCAAAGCGGCGGGCTGAGGCCGGAGCCACTGTCACCCGGCGCGTGACGGCGTACCCACCGGGTTTAGATCATCCCACGTCAGGGCGCGGCCCGCCCCAGGTACTATGACGCCAGGTACAATGACGCGAGCACTGCCCCAGCCCCTCCTCAACTCACTCGGCCCGGCTCCCCTGCGCCCGGAGGTCTTCTTACATGGCGATCAATCACGGCCCACTGATGGTGTTTTGCGGCCAGAGCAACCGGCCCCTGGCGCAGGCCATCTGCGACAACCTCGGCATCCCGCTGGGCCACAGCAAAACCGAGCAGTTCACCAACGAGAACATGATCGTCCACTTCGAGGATTCGCTGCGCGAGGGCGACGTGTTCATCGTGCAGAGCTTCTCGCACCCGGTCAGCGACGCCATCATCGAGCTGTTTCTGATGGTGGACGCGGCCAAGAGCGCCTCTGCCGGGCGGGTGACCGCCGTGATTCCGTATTACAGCTACGCCCGCAGCGACAAGAAGGACGCGCCGCGCATCAGCATCGCCGGGCGGCTGATGGCCGATCTCTTGCAGGAAGCCGGAGCGGACCGCGTCCTGACCATGACGCTGCACTCGCCGCAGGTCCACGGCTTTTTCAAGGTGCCGGTCGATCACCTCAGCGCCGATGTGGTGATCGCCGAGCACCTCAAATCGCGGGTGCCGAATGCCCATCAGGGCGTGGTGCTGGCGCCCGACGCGGGCAGCATCAAGCGGGCCTCGGCCATCGCCCGGAGACTCGATTCGGGGCTGGCCTTCATCGACAAGCAGCGCGTCTCAGACACCGCCGTGGACCCGCGAGCCCTTATCGGTGACGTGGCGGGCAAGTGCGTGTTCATCGTGGACGACGAGATCAGCACCGCCGGTTCGCTGGTCGAGGCCGTCAACTTTTCCAAGAAGATGGGCGCCCGCGAAGTCTACGTAGCCGTTTCACACGGCGTCTACAGTGGCCCGGCCATCGAGCGCATCGCCAGCCTCGACGCGGTGGAGGTGGCCAGCACCAACACCGTCTACGTCTCGCAGGACAAGATGGACCGGGCCAGCGGCAAACTCGCCATCCTGAACGTGGCCCCGCTGTTCGCCAACGCCATCAACAACATCCACACCGGCGAGAGTGTCAGCACGCTGTTCGAATAGGACGGCTCCACCAGCAACACAGAGCGAACGGACCACACTGACCCGTTCGCTCTGCTTACTCATGCTCGCCTACGCCTGAACTTTCACGCCTTTCCAGAAGGCGACGTGGCCGGTGATGTTCTTGGCGGCGTCCTTGGGCTGGGGGTAGTACCAGGCGGCGTCGGGGTTGGTCTGGCCGTCCACGCTGAGGCTGAAGTAGCTGGCCTGGCCTTTCCAGGGGCAGGTGGAGTGGGTGCCGCTTTCGGCCAGGTACTCGGCCTTGACGCTGCTGCGGGGAAAGTAGTGGTTGCCCTCGACGACCACCGTCGCGTCGCTCTCGGCGATAACCTGATTGTTCCAGATGGCTTTCATGGTGCCCACTCTAGGAGTCTGGCAGGAGGCGGTGTGTCGGGCAGCCGACAAAGACGGCTCACCGTGGCCAAATTAGTTCGGCCCAGTTATTTCGGTGCCGGGCGCTCGATCACGTTGGAAAACTCGCGGACAGGCAAAAACGGCAACAGCTTCGGCAAATCCAGCGGCAAGGTCAGAGGGACCTGCGCACCGAGCTGGAGCGTGTAGCGCTTGGCGGTGTACCGCACCGACCCCGGTTTGCCCCCCAGTTTCAGGCGCGACAGATCGGCCAGGGCCAGCCAGGCGCCGGACTTGCCCGCCACGTCGAGCGTGCGCAGCGGCAGCGTCAGCACTTCGCCGCCGAGCACGAAACTCACACTTCGCGGCGTCTGGACCGTGGGCCGGACTCCCAGGGCGCCGAGCAGTTCCGGCAGCGGCAGCAACAGTTGCCCGCTCACCACCTGAACCTGCCGCGCCGCCGCTAAAGCCATTGCCGGATCAATCTTGAGGGCGACGGGTGCAGGCGGTTTGGGGATGATCGGGATGGTGGTCGGTTGAGTGGCAGGTGGCTGGGTTGTCGTCAGCTGGACCGGCAATTGGGGCGCCTGAGCGACCAGCGCCAGCGCCGCCGCCTGTCTGGCCAGCAACGGCGCCGCCTTCAGGGCCGCCGGACGCTTGAGCGCCACCTGGGCCGCACTCTCCGCCGGGCTGAGCAGGCGGCCATAACCCGCCGCCGAACCCCGGAAGTACGACCAGGCCCCGTCGGCCAGCGGCGGCTGGCCCTCGATGCTGCCCAGCCTGCCGCTGGCGGTGGCAAAATACAACGTCCCCGCCGGGCTGACGTTCACGCTGGTATCGATCTTCTCGCCGGTTTTGAGGGTCCAGATCACCTGGCCGCCCGGCGCAATGGCGTGCAGGGTGCCGCCCAGGTCACCCACGACCACCGCGCCGCCCGTCAGTTCAGCGGCGGGCGCGGCGACCGGGGCGCTGGCCGCATAGGTCCAGGCGTCCTGGCCACCTTGCGTCAGGGCGTAGACCTTGCCGTCGTAGCTGCCGACCACCACCAGGCCCGCTGCGGTGACAATCGGGCTGGCGTTGACGAACGACCCGGTGGCGCGGGTCCAGCGCAACTTACCCTGGGCGCTCAGGCTGTAGATCTTCTTGTCGCCGGAGCCGAAATACAAATTGCCGGAGTTGTCGAGCGCCGGGCTGCTGAACACCGTCGAGCCGACGCCGTAGGTCCACAGCAGCTTGCCATCCGGGCTCAGCGCGATCACGGCGTTGCCCTGGGTGCCCAGATAGACGGCGCCGTCCGGGGCCACCACCGGGCTGCTGTAGATCGGCGAGCTGTGCCTGTACGTCCACAGCGTCTGCCCCTGCGCCGAGAGGGCGTAGATGACCCCGCCGCTGACAGCCACGATCAGGCTGCCGTCGGGCCGCAGGGCCGGGGAGGCGTAGATGTCACCGCCCTCCAGGCGCACGCTCCAGAGCTTTTTGCCGAGCGCGTCGATGCTGTAGACACTGTCGTCGTAGGCCACCGCAATCGCTGCGCCCTGCGGCGTCAGTACCGGCGAGGCCCGCCCGATGTCGCCCAGTGGAAAGGCCCACCGCTCCTTGCCGGAGGCGTCCAGGCGGTGCAGTCTGGCGTCCGAGCCGATGAACACCACATCACCATTGTCGGCCACGCTGATCGCCGAAATGACCTTGCGGGCGCTGTAGGTGGGCACGGGCGTCAGGCTGGAGGCGGCAGGCATGGGCGCCGCCTTGACCGGACCGGGCTGGACTGGCACTGGTTTGACTGGCACTGGTTTGCCGGGCACTGATTTCACGGGCACTGCCGGGGCCGTTTTCGGCAGGCCGGGTCTGGGCGGATTGACCTTGGCCTGAGCCGACGCGCCGCCGGAGATCAGCAGGGACAGCGTGAGGAACAAACATGAGAGCGGTTGCCCGCGAGAGCCTTGAGGCGCAGATAACACAATAGAACCTCCTTTACATTCTCTTAAAGCACTTGGTCATAGCGCAAAAAAACATAGACGGTCCCTACAGTACGTCCTAAGATGCGAGGCGACATGAAAAAGATTCTCATTCTGACCGCCTTCGCCCTCGCCGGGATTGCTGCGGCGCAGGACGCCGCCCCCGCCGACCCGGCCATGACCACCATGACCGCCGCCGAGCACTTTGCGCGCGCCAGTGAGCTGGCCGTGCAGGCCGACGTGGCCTACCCCGTCGCCTTTTATGACCGCACCCTCTGGAAAGCGGCGGTGGACCAGGCGTACACCGCCTCCACCCAGAACACCGACCGGGCTTACGGCGCCTACCTAGCCCAGCTCTACACCAAGACCCAGTGGTGGATCAACGCCTACAACGGCTGGAAGAACCTGGGCGAGCTGACCGACGCCGAGAAGCCGCTGGCCTCGCTGAGCGCCGCCAAGCTGGCCTACATCGCCCTGTCACGCGGCGACAAGGACAGCGCTGGCACCTACGTCAAAGAAGGCATGGCCTGGGGCGACTCCGCCAGCCTCCAGTCGATCATGAAGCGTTTGCAGTAAAGCTTCAGCGCCCCAGGCCGCTCCGGGTGACTGGGGCGGCTGTTTTGTGTTGGGGAAGGATTTGTGTTGGGGAAGGAGGAAAACGGCCTGTAGCATGTGGCTTGTGGCCTGTGGAAAGGGCGAAGATGGGGACAGGTCAGACGTTTTGGAAGCTGCCGGATACAACCCCACCCGCCGCGCAGGAGTCCCCCTCGAAGGGAGCCGAAAGATCGTTCCAGACGTGCTTTTAATCTTTTGCCTCCTTACAAGGGGAGGTGCCCCGGAGGGACCAGACTCAGCGTTCCCAGACCGCCGCGAAACCATCATCTCCCTACTTCCCCATCAGCGCCAGCTCGCAGGCGATCTCCGCCGCCACGCGGGCATTGTTCTTCACCAGCGCGATGTTGGCGACCAGGCTGCGGCCCCCGGTGATCTCCACGATGCGGCCCAGCAGGTACGGCGTGGTGTCCTTGCCAGTCACCTTCAGCGCGGCCATGTCGCTCAGCGCCTGCTCGATCACGGGGTCGATTTCGCGGCGGGCGATCTCGGCCTCCAGGGGAATGGGATTGGCGATCAGGGCGCCGCCGCCCGACTGACCCGGCAGCGTCAGGCTCCACTGGGCATGCAGGGCGCGGGCGACCTCCGGGGCGCCTGTGGCCATCAGCGGCGACAGAAAGCCCGATTCACGGCTGTAGAAGGCCGGGAACTCGCGCACGCCGTAACCGATCACCGGCACGCCCTGGGTTTCCAGATACTCCAGCGTCAGGCCGATGTCGAGGATGCTCTTGACCCCGGCGCTCACCACCGCCACCGGCGTGCGGGCCAGCTCCATGAGGTCGGCGCTGATATCAAAGCTCTGGGCCGCGCCCCGGTGAACGCCCCCGGTGCCGCCTGTGGCAAAGACCCGGATTCCGGCCAGCGCCGCGACGCGCATAGTCGTCGCTACGGTGGTGGCGCCGTGCCGGGCCTGAGCCACCGTACCCGGCAGGTCGCGCAGGCTGATTTTTTGCACGGACTTATCGGTGCCCATAATGTCGAGTTCGCCCTCGCTCAGCCCGGCTTTGAGGCGGCCCGCGATCACCGCGATGGTGGCGGGCACCGCTCCGGCTTCACGGATCAGGGCCTCGACTTCGCGGGCGGTCTGCACGTTCTGGGGGTAGGGCATGCCGTGGCTAATGATGGTGCTTTCCAGCGCCACCACCGGTTGAGCGTCGTGCAGGGCCTGGGCCACTTCGGGGGCGTAATCGAGGAGGGGATGGGGCATGGGGCTCAGGGTAGCGTCTGGGCGGAGCATGTTTGTTCTGGACGGGGGGTAGGCGGGTGGGTTGCGTTTTTAGGCTTCATCTCGTTGCCAATGCGTCGGCTCCCCCAGCGGGCAGCGAGCAGGCCCGATAGGCGAGCAGGCCCGATAGGTGCCGTTATGCTCAAGACAGTGCCGTTGTGCTCAAGACGGTGCCGTTGTGCTCAAGACAGTGCCGTTGTGCACAAGCAGTCAGGCCCTTCGTCGTGAACGGACTGTCGTCATGAGCGGACACCCATGAGGGTGCCACTCCTCCCCTTGAGGACGCCTGCCCGCCCCTCACCTCTCTTGATTAGGCGACGTGTCAATAGAACCTTGGAGGGGGTTGGTCGCTGCGCTAGGCATGGTACTTCCGCATCGTCCCAGACGCACTTTATCTCACCGCGTTCTCCACATCGTGGCCGGTTCCGTGGGGCGCCCGTGCTCCGCATCTGCACATAACTGACTTTGCTGGAAGGGAGTGGTTTACTTCAGCAGAAACGCGAAGCGGCGAAATAGGTTCTGAGGCGCCAACTTCCCTATTTTGTTCCGAGCATCTGCCCTGACTCACATCCCACACGCCGCTATTGGCTCTTGCTCCGTAAGCAGCGATTGACCCTCTGGCTATCCTGCGGCCAGCACCGCCCGACCACTTTCCCGCCTCAGCAGTTCCGTGCTCAGGTCCGCCCTCACCGCGCCGATGACTTCAGTGGTCAATGCGGCGCACAGATGCGCCTGGGCCAGTGCGCCCGGCCAGGGCAGACCGCCTTCGAGCGCGGCGATCAGTCCGGCCAGAAAGGCGTCCCCGGCGCCGGTCACGTCACGGACGCTGGCCCGGCGGGCGGGGGTCAGGAGCGGCTCGCCCTCCCCCACCAGCAGGCTGCCGCCGCGCCCCAGGGTGAGCAGCACCCACTGGGCGCTCAGGGTCCGCAGGAGCCGAGCGGCACCGATCAGAGCGTCAGGGTCGTCTGAGAGGGTAGGCTCTCCCACCAGGGCGGCGAGTTCGGCGCGGTCAGGCGTGAGTAGCCACAGCGGGCGCCGGGGCGAGAGCAGCGGGCGCAGCTCAAGCGCTTTGGGCGCACTGACCGGCTCCAGCACCACCCGCAGACCGCGTTGCCAGGCCGCCTCCAGCAAAAAGTCGACCAGGGCAGGCGACAGGTTGGCGTCCACGATCAGCAGCCGGGCGTCGCCGAGCAGCGGCAACCAGGGCGCGGCGTCGGCAGGCGTCAGGGCGGCGGTGAGGGCCATGCTGCTCAGGCCGCAGTGCAGTTCACCGCGCTCGTCGAGGACCGCCAGGTAACTGCCGGTGGGGCCGGGGCGCCGCAGCACGCCGGAGATGTCCACGCCGCTGTGGCCCGCCTTATCCAGCAGGCTCTGACCGAAGGGGTCGTCACCGACCACGCCCAGCAGCCGCACCGGGTAGCCGAGTTGCGCCAGGTTCTGCGCCAGGTTGCGGCCCACGCCGCCCGGCGCGAATTCGGTCTGGGCCGGGTTGCTGGTGCCGGGGCGCAGCGCGGCGAACGGGCGGCTGAGGATGTCGATGTTCAGACCGCCCGCCACCACCACCGGGCCTGAACTGGATACGAAGGTCACCACGGGTCATGGTAGGGCATTTGGCTGGTGGCACGTAGCTGGTGGCTGGTGGGAAAAGCTCAGGACGGTGCAGGTATGCCCCGCAGGGCCCGCTCGCTGCGAAATTGCAGGTCGTACAGGTCTTTGTAGAGCCCGCCCTCGGCGATCAGCTCGGTGTGGGTGCCGCGCTGGACGATCATTCCGGCGTCCATCACCACGATCAGGTCGGCGGCGCGGATGGTGCTCAGGCGGTGGGCGATGACGAAACTGGTGCGGCCCACCATCAGCGTCTCCAGCGCGGCCTGGACCAGCGCCTCGGATTCGTTGTCGAGCGCACTGGTGGCCTCGTCCAGAATCAGGATGCGCGGATTTTTGAGAATGGCGCGGGCGATGGCGATGCGCTGGCGCTGCCCACCCGACAGCTTGACGCCGCGCTCGCCCACCGCCGTATCAAAGCCCTGCGGCAACTTGAGAATAAACTCCTCGGCGTTGGCCGAACGCGCCGCCTCACGGACCTGCTGGGGCGTGGCGTCACGGCGGCCATACAGGATGTTTTCCGAGACGCTGCCGGAAAACAGCAGGGTCTCCTGCGGCACCAGCCCCACCTGCGAGCGCAACTCGGCCAGATCGAGACGGCGGAGGTCCACGCCGTCGACCTTCAGCGAGCCGCCCGACACGTCGTAAAAGCGCGGCAGCAGACTGACCAGCGTGGACTTGCCCGCGCCGCTGGGGCCGACCAGCGCCACCGTCTGACCCGGCGAGACGTCCAGGTTAAGGCTGCGCAGGGTGGGGCCACCGAGCTCCTCGCCGTAGCGAAACGAGACGTCATTAAAGCTGACCTGGCCGCTCAGGCGCCCCACGGCCAGGGGCTCGGCGGCGCCCGGCAGGTCCGAGTCGATATCCAGCAGCTCGAAGATGCGCGACGAGGCGCCCAGGGCTTCTTGCACCTGGCTGAAGATGCCCGCTAGGCCCCCGACGTTGAGCCCGACCTGAAGCGCGTAGAACAGGAAGCTGACCAGCTTGCCGGGCGTGATCTCGCCGGTCAGCACCTGGCGCCCGCCGTACCACAACACGCCCGCCAGGCTGCCGAAGGCCAGAAAGGTCATGATGCCGATCAGCAGCGAGGTCAGGCGGATGCGCGTCAGCGAGGCGCGGTAGGAGGCCTCCACCGCCACGGTGTAGCGCTCGGCTTCCAGGCTCTCGGCGGTAAAGCTCTGCACCACCCGCACGCCGCTGATGGCCTCCTCGGCGCTGGCGCTGGCCGCCGCCACCCGGTCTTGCACCTCGCGGGCGGCCTTGCGGATGCGAAACCCGATGATGAAGGCCGTGGCGATGATGATGGGAATGAGCGCCAGCGTGAACAGGCTCAGGCGAAAGCTGGTCAGGATCATCAGCGTGACGGCGCCGATCAGCGTCACGACCTGGCTGAGCAGTTGAGACAGGGCGCTGCTGACCACGCCCTGCACCGTGGACACGTCGCTGGTCAGGCGGCTGGTGAGCTCTCCAGTGCGCCGAGAGGCAAAAAAGCGCGGGCTGAGCGTCAGCAGATGCGTGAAGACCGCCCGGCGCAGATCGGCGATGACCCGCACGCCCACGCGGGCGATCAGGAAGCTTTGCAGCGCCGTGAGCATTGCCACCACCGCAAAAATAGCCAGCAGCAGCAGCACGATCTGGTCGAGCGGCCCGGTGCCGGACCCGGTTTTCAGGAACGAGGCGTCGATCAGGTTGCCGAACAGTTTGGGAAACACCAGGCTCAGCCCCGCCGAGAACAGCGTGGTCAGGATGCCCAGCGAGAGCCCCAGGGCGTAGGGCCGCACGTAGCGCAGCAGCCGCCACAGGTTGGCCGGGTCGCGCACGGGAGGACCGGTAGTGGACGAATCTGGGCGGGCCGAACCGGGGCGGGAGAACATGCGCTGAGCGTAGCACCGGGCGGGGCGGGGTACTGGGCAGGGCAGGGTACTGGGCAGGGCGGGGTACTGGGCAGGGCGGGGCACCACTCAACTAGAGCAGATGTCATAAAAAGACCCTTTTTATGACCGAGCGGAGCGAGTAGTTTTGACTGAGTAGGACGCAGAATGGAGGCACGGGGAGGCTGTTTTCCCCGTGGCGTAATTCGGAGTACTGCTCTGGTGTGCTCCTGAGAGTGATTGTTCACCGCTCACGCGCAGCCGGGCAGGCAAACACCGTAGGATGAGAGGCAGCTATGTTCCGTTTTCAGCAGTCGTCGCCACCCCGACCCGACGGTCTGGGCCTGGTGACGCTTCGCCGCCGTGGATTCAGCGTGCTGGCGCCGCTGACGGCTCTGGCGGCCATTACGGCGCTGATTCTGGAACGGCGCAGCATGGACCCGCTCGACCTGGTGGCGCTGCCCACGCTGGCCGCCCTGATGCTGATTATCGAGCTGGCGCTGCGGCTGGGCAGACTGCGGCTCGGCCAGGCGCTGGCCAGCGCTTACCTGATCTGCACGGCGTACATGCTGGCGCTGTTTTACCACCAGTTTTCATCGTTCGTGCCCCGCTACCAGATGCTCAGCGAGGGCGTGCTGTGGTTTCCAGCGCTGTACATGGTGGCCTTTTTGACCTGGCCGCTGCGGCGGGCCTCACAGATCGTGACCGCCCTGATCGGGCTGAACCTGGTCATCGCGGCGGCGCATCTGTGGCCGCTGTGGCAGCTCGGAATGCTCACAGACCGGTTGCTGGCCTCGGTCAGTCAGTTTTTCCTGTCGGGCATCCTGATCGCGCTGATCCAGTACGTCGGCGCCAGCGCCCGGCGGCAGTACGAGGAGATGCGGCGGCTGGCCTACGTCGATACGCTGACCGATCTGCCCAACCGCCGCGCCGCCCAGAACATGCTCGAGCGCCTGAGCGACGCCGGGCTGCCCTACGCCGTGGTGATGTATGACCTCGACCATTTCAAGATGGTCAACGAGAAACACGGCCACGGCGAGGGCGACCGGGTGCTGGCCCAGAGCGCTCAACTGACCGGCCAGCGCCTGGCCAAAACGCACCTGCTGGCCCGCTGGGGCGGCGAGGAATTTCTGATGATCTTGCCCGCGCTGAGCAGCCAGGAGGCCCGCGCCGTGGCCGAACGCGCCCGCCTGAGCCTGGCCGATCACCACTTCGGGCCGGTCGGTCAGGTGACGGCCACCTTCGGCGTCGCCGAGACCTCCGCGCATGACGACGCCGCGCCGCAGCAGAAGCTGGAAAGCGTGCTGCTGCGGGCCGACACCGCGCTGCGCAGCGCCAAACTGGGCGGGCGCAACCAGGTCCGGGTGGCGCTGGAGCCGGGGCCGCTGCCGGACTCACCCGCCGCCGAGCCGGAGCGCCCGCCCGCAGGCAAGGGTGTGGCGTCCACGCCGGAAAGGTCGGGGCAAGGCGGCTCGGTGCCAGACAGCTCAGTGCCAGACATCTCGGTGCCAGACGGCTCAGTACCAGACGGCTCGCTCTAAATCCAGCGTCCTGCAACTTCTGTTGCCCCGGCCCCCAGCTTGCACAGGGGCAACTGGGCCAGCTCCTCTCCACAACTGGCAGAACGCTGCGCTCAGGACGCCATCAGCGGGCAGGTTGTCATGAGCTTGCCGAAGTCTCCCGACCTCCCAGCGGACGCAGCGAGCATGACAGGGCCTCTCTCGGCCCACTGGCAAGCTCCCCGGCCACGGTAGACCCTTCAGTGCGTTCGGGGTAAAGGACTCAGCCCCTGCGGATGCCTCGCAGACCGGCTTGCAGAGGGGGTGACGGGGCGAACTCCGCCGCACAACGTTCAGAACGCTGCGCCCATCAGATTCGGCTCCGCTGCGCAGCCTGAATCAGCGTCTGGGCAGCGTGGTTCACCTCTTCTTGCGTCGTCGCCGCGCCGAAACTCAGGCGCACGGTGGCGCGGGCGTCGGGGTCGCTCAGGCCCAGGGCGCTCAGCACGTGGCTGGGCTGCATGGTGCCCGCCGCGCAGGCGCTGCCCAGCGAGGCGCAGATTCCGGCGAAATCCAGATTCATCAGCAGCGCCTCGCCGTCGGTGCCGGGCGCCGTGAACGAGACGATTTTGGGGCTGCCGGACGGCGTGTGGTTGGGCCGCAGCATCTGGGCATGCGGGGCCAGATGGGCGGTGAACTGGTCGCTGAGGGCGCGCAGGTGGGCGTAGGTGCGCGGCTGCCCGGACACGGCCTGCTGCAAGCTCAGACCCGCCGCGTAGACGCCCGGCGCGTTCTGGGTGCCGCTGCGCAGGCCCTTTTCCTGAGCGCCGCCGAGCAGCATCGGTGAGAGGTCCAGGCCGCGCCGCAGGTACAGAAAGCCCACGCCCAACGGCCCGCCCCACTTGTGGGCGCTGAAACTGGCGAAGTCCACCTTCCAGCCGCTCAGAGCCAGCGGCAGCACGCCCGGCGACTGCACCGCGTCGGTGTGAAACAAAGCGCCGCCCGCGTGCGCGACCCCGGCCAGCGCGGCGACGTTTTGCACGGCCCCGACCTCGTTGTTGGCGTGATGGATGCTGACCAGTCGGGTGCCCACGCGCATGGCCTGGCGCAGTTGTTCGGCTTCGATCACGCCGCCCGGCCCCGGCGTCAGGTAGCTCACGTCCACGCCGCGCCGCGCCAGCAGCCGGGCCGGAGCCAGCACCGCCGAATGCTCGATTGAGGAGGTAATCAAATGGCCCTGACCGTCCGCGAAGCAGGACAGCAGCACCTGATTGTCGGCCTCGGTGCCGCCGCCCGTGGCGATCAAGGTCAGCGGATGCACGCCCAGCGCCGCCGCCGCCGCCGCCCGGCCCTCTTCGAGCAGCTCACGGGCCGCCTGCCCCGCTGAGTGGACGCTGGCCGGATTACCCACCACCCCGGCGGCGCGAACATACGCCGAGAGCGCCAGCTCGGTCATCGGGTGGGTGGCGGCGTAGTCGAGGTAGATCACAGCAGTAAACTAGCGCGGCGCAGGCGGGCAAAATGGACTCAGGCTCTACCTTCGCAGGGGCCACTCCATTGCCAGCGTCCAGAGCGAGGCGCCGGGTGGACTGGACGCTGCACGAAGCTCCGCATCCAGCGCTGACACTTCCTGGTCCGTCGCCGCCGCCGTCCCCGTGACGACAACCTGATCTGGACGAAACCACCCACCGCGCTGTACTCCCAGCTTGTACCGAACGCCAGAAGTATCAGTCAGCGTCGCCTCCCCGCTCTCCACCTCCGGCACTTCGATATAACTGAGCGCCAGGCTGAGCGTTGCGAACACCAGCAAATCACCGTCGTACTGGACGATGTACAGCGCTTGTGCGCTCATGGCCCGAAAGTCGTGTACTCCTGCCCATTCAGGCGCACGATGAAACGGTAGCTGCCGCGCACGCTGATGTCGCTGCGCTGGGCGACGTTTCCGGCGAGCTGGGCGCTGTCGGTGGCGGGCAATACGGTGCGCTCGCCGTCGTCGTCGCGCACCACGATCTCCACGCTTCCGGCAGGCAGGTCCGCCGGGAAGGTGTAGCTCATCACCGCGACCTGGCCTGTAGGCAGCGGCGTGGGCGGAATTTCGGTGGAGGACGGCGTTGCCGGGGTGGTCGGGCTTACCGGTGCGGGGATGACCGGTTGGGAGGTGGCCGGTGTGGGGGCCGCTGGCGCCGGAATCGCGGGCTGCGCCGGGGTCACGGGCACCGCCGGAGCCGTGGAGGGCTGGTTGCCGGGGTCCGGCGCAAATTCCGGCTGGGCCGCCGGGTCGGTGGTGCCGTTGGGATCGAAGTTGGGCGTGGCGGGCGGCGTAACCGGCACCGGCACGGGCGGGACCGGCAGCGGCGGCACGCTGATGGCCGGTCCCTGATACCCGGCGATGGCCACCACCAGCGTGACCGGCGAGCCGATATCGACCCGCTTGTAGGCGGCGGGCGACTGCCGCAGCACCGTGCCCGGATCGGCCTCGCTGATTTCAGGCTTGGTCGCATTGACCACCAGCCCGGCGCGGCGAATCAGGTCGCGGGCCTCGTCGAACGTCAGCTTTGTCAGGTCCGGCAACCAGGTCTGGCGCACCGAAATGCCGTTACTGATCAGCAGCCGCACGCTCTGGCCGCGCCGGATGACGCTGCCCGGCGCCGGAATCTGCGCCACCACCCGGCCTTTGGGCGTGTTGCTCACGGCGCCGTCGACCTCCGAGACGCTGCCGAGCTTGAGCAGGTTTTCGGCCAGCGAGGCTTTGACCTGATCGAGGGTCTGTTCCTCGAAGCGGGGCACGGTCAGGGCCGGTGGGTTGTTGACCGTCAGGGTGACCAGTCTACCCAGGTGCAGCGTGCTGCCCGGCGCCGGGTCCTGGGCGATCACGGCGCCCAGCACGGCCCGGCGCTCATCGCCCTCGACGTACTGAACCCGGTAGCCGATGCCCGCGAGCTGGCCCGCCGCCTCCCTGGCCGCCTTGCCCATCACGGGCGGCACGTCGGCCAGCGCGGGGTTGAGGTAAATCTGCGCGGCGTCGGCGCCGAAATAGGCGGCGGCCACGGCGCAGGCCACCCCCGGCAGCCACGACCAGACGCTGCGCGGCCTGCGAAAGCGCCGCACCTTGCCCTCGCTCAGAGGCGCCAGCGCCGCCGCGTTCAGCGATTCGGCGTCCTGGGGGCTGCGCTGGGCCGGAGCCAGGTGCGCCACCCTGGGTTCGTCGCCGTGCATCACGACCTCGGCGTCCATCAGCGCGTAGCCCTGGGCAGCCAGGTTCGCCGCCAGCGCCCTCAGGTTGCTCAGCGCCACCTCGTTCTTGACACTTTGGGCCTGGAAGGCGGGCAGCGGCAGCCCGACCACCTCGCGCCAGACCGAGTAGTAGGCGCCGGGCCGGGCCACCACGTCGGCCAGGCCCGCCGGGGCGAGCGCTTTGAGCACGGCGCGGTAGCGGTGAAAGCTGTTGCGCTCGTCGGTGGTGCTGACCGCCACCCAGTCCAGGCGCAGCAGTTCGCCCGCCTCGGCCCCCGGCAGCGCGTCGGCCTGGACGCTGTACGTCGCCCCAGCGCCGCTCTGGGTCTTTTCTTCGAGCACCTCGTACTTGCCGTCAATCCGCGCCATTCGGGTGTGAGTATAGCGGAGGAGGGTGAGGGAGGCTTGTGGCTTGTGGCTTGCTAGAAGGGCGTGAGACGGATTCGCAGAACTGCGGTGCAGAGGGGCTGATGACTTGGCAACCCCGAACCGCCGCGAAGCACCGTCGAGACCTGACGTGTAGTTTAGAGCAGTACTCCGAATTACGCCACGGGGAAAACAGCCTCCCCGCGCCTCCATTCTGCGTCCTGCTCAGTCAAAACTACTCGCTCCGCTTGGTCATAAAAAGGGTCTTTTTATGACATCTGCTCTAGTTCAGACGACAAAGAGTTCAGACGACAAAAACCTGATGCCGACACCCTTTCCAGGCGTCGGCACCGAGGATGACGCGCTCAGCTTCAGGTGTTCGCGGCCCGGACGGGCGACAGGGAGTCCAGCTCGTCGTCGCGGTAGAGACGTGAGCGGATCAGAAAGCGCACACCTTCGGGGGCCTCGACGGAAAAGCCGCTGCCCCGGCCCGGCACCACGTCCACGGTGAGCTGGGTGTGCTTCCAGTACTCGAACTGACTCTTTGACATGTAAAACGGTGTGCTGGCG
>NZ_JANYGJ010000146.1 GCF_025362455.1 Deinococcus sp.
ATAACAAACAATGCTTTTTTCATAATTCTCCTTCAATAATACAAGCCAATAAAGTATTTTAACGAATAATTTCAACAAAAAAGCTGTTAAACAGACCAAACGGACGAAATTTATTTACTCATACATCTTCAACATCGAACGGTATCAGCCATCTGCATCTGTCACCTCGCTCGCTTCTGGGTTGGGCAGCTATCTCGTCTGCTTGATTCAAAGTACCATTTGTTAAATGAGAATGTTGAGAACGCTTTTGTCATCGTGGTGCACACATAATTCAAGGACTAATTCCACTTTTGGGGATCAAAGTGGCCGAAACAGTGCAAATAAATTGTTGAACCGGGTAGAACGGATGACTGGCAATGAATTGGAGCAGTAATGAGTGGAGCGCTGAACAGGTCGGAGATGGGTGCTGTTTAAGCCCGTCACCGGGCTGACCAAACTACTTCGCCGTCTAAAGATCAGTGGTGAAACGCTGTTTCTGTCTGTCCCAGAAGGCGTCGCGGGCTGGCCGTGAACAAACTCAACTGACCGCTGAGTTCTCCACACCAAGAGCCTAACCCAGACCTCCAAAATCCGAAGCGACTTTGACCCGACACGCTTGTGAAAAAATTCTTTAGCCCGCTCCCCAGAGGCTGCCCAGGCGCAAATCCATGAGCTGGTACACGAAAAATGCCGCGATGAACGCCGCACGGGAGCGACTCGAAGAAGTCATGGCGTAGCCCAGGCAGGCGAACTGGGCCGCAAGCGGGGCAACGGGCAGCAGGGTGTAGGCGGTGGCGAAAAAGAACAGCAGACTGGCCTCGCGCAGCCAGCGCCAGCGCTCCGGCAGCGGCGTCAGCAGAATCAGCACCACTAGCCCCTCGGTGATCTGGGTCAGTCGGGTCAGGAGGTCAGCCAGCGCGGCCAGGTCGGGCGGCATGATGAGCCTGGTCGGCCCCGTCCCTGGAGTATTCAGCAGCCGCTCAACCGCCCCCATGTTCTGCGCCAGCTCGCTACTGGTCAGGCTGGAGAGCGCCACGCCACTGTCTCCCAGCGGCTGCGTGGCGCTCAGAAAGTAGCGCATGGTCGCCCCGCTCTGGAAGTCGGGGGAAGCCAGCTTCCAGATGAAAGCGAACAGGAAGATGCCGCCCAGAATCCAGCGGGCACTCAGCGCCAGCAACCGCAGCCGGTCGTGGGCAAAGCAGCTCAGCAGCAGCGCCAGGGTCCAGTAAAACAGCGAAAAGGTGTGGTTGGCAATGAAGTACCAGTTCAGCGCAATCGACGAGCCGACCACCAGGCACACCGCCAGCCAGAACTGTTCGCGGCGCACCAGCGACGGAAACAGGCAGGCCAAGCCGAGCAACACCGGGTACAGGATGCTGTAAAACCAGGCGCCTTCCTGAAAGCGGACCATCGACAGCAGGGTCATGATTGAAACCACCCACAGCGGATCGAGCGAGGCGCACAGGCGAACGTAGGCCGATACGGGCGCGCTAAGGAGCGGCGCAAGGCGCACGGCTCACCTCCAGGCGCTTGACCAGCCGCATGGTCGATGTGGCCACCTCAAACTTGAATTCCCAGTACTCCAGCCGAAGGCGGGTGACGCCCGGATGCTGACCCAGAAACCGCTCGTTGCAGGCCAGGTAGTCGGCGAAGGCCGTGACCGCCGATCTGGACGGATTCAGGCGGACTTGCGTAACCCGCGCCTTCAGCCGGTCAGTCAGTTGAACCTGGGTCCACCCTTCCCGGAGCACGTACACCCGCAGCACCTGCCCGCGCTCGTCGTTGATATCGGCGTACATGCCGAAGCCCCCGCCGCGCCACGACGACAGGGGTTCATGCTGCCAGCGCCACAGGTAGGCGGTGGCCACCACGCACAAAACGGCGGCTGGGAGCAGTGCCAGAAGGTAATCTAGACGACCCTGAGTCATCAGTTTACGTGGCGAGGATAGTAAGATATGACCGCTTTCACAGCCGAGGCTATGTCCACACTGGACAGTCAAGCGGCGGCGCTGCTGGCTGACCTGGCAAGCTTGCAGGCGACGTCGGTGACGGCCAGCACGCTGGATGAATGGCTCAGGACGTATAGCACGATTAAAGGCGAGTGTCAGACCTTCTGGATCACTCACTACGCGGCAACGAAGCGCGACACGACTGATGAGCAGGGCCAGGCTGCCTACCACCGGCTGATGAGCCACTGGATGCCGCAGATCGAGGCGTTCGATGCGCCGCTGGCTCAAAAAGCGCTGGACGCAGATGAGGGCGACCTCAATCCGAATATCGCACTCAAGCTGAAAGCCGATCTGACCGGGCAGGCGTCCGAGCGGCTGCGAGAGCTGCTGGCTGAGGAACGACTGCTCAGCACCCAGTACGATGTCATTACCGCCGGGCGGCGGGTGTACTTGGGTGGCGAGGAATTGCTGATGCAGCAGGCCAGAACCCGTCTGGGTGTCGCGACAACCAGCAGCGAACGCGAGGCGATCTGGAAAGCGATGGAGCAGGCGACGCTGGCGGCCACGCCTGAGCTGGATGCCCTCTTTCTCGACCTACTGCGGATTCGGCGTGAGATCGCGGCGGAGGCCGGGAAAGCCAATTACGCGGAGTACATCTGGGACCATTCCGTCCGCGCCTTCACCATGGCTGAAGCCGTTCAGATGCTCGACGACATCGCCGAGGTCTTCGCCGACCTGACCACTCAGGTCGACCGTGACCGGGCGGTTCAACTGGGGATAGACGAGCTACGCCCCTGGGACGTGGAGGCGAAAGTCGTGCCTGCCGCCGATGCCACCCTGCCGGTGAAAGATTACATTTCTCTGGCAGAACGAGTGATGGACGGTATAGACCCGGAGTTCGGCAATGTGGTGCGCCATCTTAGAGCTGAAAACCGCTTTGACCTTGAGCCCCGACCTGGCAAATCGGGGACGAATATGGTCCTCCACTCCATGGCGACCAGCAGCTCAGAAATCGTGTGCAGTCTCGCTGGTGGGGCACTAGCATTTGGAACGGTGCTCCACGAACTCGGTCACACCATTCATTTTCACTACCTCGATTCCAACCCAAAAACCACATACTGGGATCGGGACGGTTTTATGGAGATCCTTGAGTTTTTTGCCTCGGTGTTTACTGATTTAGGCCGCTTTGAACAACTTAGTGCGTTTTCGCTGTCAAAGTCAGACCAGCGGTGGTACAAGTGGTCACTGGCCGAGAATATCTTGGCAATCTTGAGACTTGTGGATCAGGACTTTCGAATAGAGTCGTGGGTTTACCAGAAACCTTCCAAACTATCCACTGAAGACCTTGACACGCACTATCTTGAACTCTATAATCGCTCATCTGTCAACTGGACTGGTCACAAAGACACGCTCAAGAAGAAGTGGCAAAACCAATTCATCTTTATGTATAGCTTTTACAATATCGAATATGCCATGGCCGATATCGCCGCGCTGCTCTTCTCCAAGTCATATCAGGATGATCCCGTAGGTGCTGCTAAACGCCTCAAGAAAGCCATGCAGGTGGGCGCAACCTCAGGGTCGAAGGCGGTACTGGCCGAAGTAGACATTCAGTTCCCGTTCAGCAGAAAGCAAATCATCGAAGCACGTGATGTGTTGGCCAATTGGCTGGCCTAAGGAGACCTAGTTATGAAAAAACTCGCTACTTACCTGACACTGTTGGTCTTTGGATTAGGTATTGCCGCAACAAGCAACAGTTGTGCTAAAAACGAGGTGCCGATTAAAGCACAGAGCTGCTGTAGCTCCGTGATTATTACGATAGATAGGAATTAACAAATTAAAGGACAAATGGATATACATGAAATTGACTTAGCTTCGTCCCAGTTGTTTCAGGAGTGGTTTCTACGAGAAACTCAATCTGGAACAACTTCTTCACAAATCGCGTTGGCCCTCGAATCAATTGCCACAACAACAGCATTGATCCGTGCCCTGGGTGTTGCCTCCCGAAGTAATCTACCCGACTTCGAAAGCCTAACACAACAATGCCTCACGTCGGGTGACCCGCTAGCGTCTGAGATGGGGAAATGGCACTCCATTTACCGTCGCTCTCTCAAGATTATGCAGGAAGGCGGACCACAGATGCAGGTTCGCCTGTCAGAGATGAAAGGAGCATTGAGCTGGGGCCAACTTGCATTAGCTAAAATGCCTCAGTCAAATCTGGTCGTCGAAGGGCAAATCGGTATGCTCATTTCTTTGTGTCCTCTCCTTATAGCGGCGCAAAATTACCAAGAGGCTATTCAAATTGCCTCTCAATCTCTGTATCTTGCTGAGCAGTTGAGAGCACCTATGAGCATTGCATTGGCCCGCGCTATGCTCATCTGCTGCACCGCCAATGCTGGGCATACGAGGTCAACCATCGAACTTGTCGAGGCAGACCGTGGGTACTCGTTCCGGCAATCTGATAATTACACTGATCTGGAGATGTCTGCCGCGCTTTTTCGGCTAGGCAATTTTGAAGAAGGATCGTCGGTGCTCAGTGCCGTCATCGAGAGGTCCGACCAGTGGGGCCTGGGACGGTATCTGGACTTCAAGCAGCGCATCGAAGCCTTCTGGGGCATCGGCGGGCTCGACGGTCCCACTTACGCCACACCCCTCGGCGCCGCTCCTTCCGGCTGGCTCACCGAGGTGCCGCGTGCCCTGATGCGGGCCTACGGCACGCCCCGCGAAGGCAAGGAAGCTGCTGTCCGCGCCCGGCACTTCCTGAATGCCATTGAAATTTGCCAGGGAATAGAACATGACGGCACCGCCTTGCATCCCTGGCACCGCCTGTTCGCGCAGTGGGCGGCGGGTACGGCCCACCTGGGACGCGGTGAGTTCGCCGATGCGGCGGGTGTACTCGAACACGCCGAGCGGGTGGAGGCCGACTGGCTCGATATTCGCGTACTGGTGCTGGGCGCCGCACTGGAGCTGTCGCTGAGCTGGCAGGCCCCGGAGGGATTTTCGCCTGCCCGCTACGAGCACCTGCTGCGCCAGGTTTTCAGCGAAGCCGCAAACAGCCGCTACGCCTCCACAGCAGGGCTGGCCCGGCTGCTGCACCGCTGGCACCCGACCGCAGCGGCGTACCTGGCCCTGGCGCCTTATCCGATGCTGGCCTGCGCCTTTGCAACGCGCTCGGTCATGAAAGTCGGGCAGCAGAACTTCGTGGGCGAACTCCAGCTCCCCCCGGTGTACGCCTGTGACCTGATGCTCAGAGCGCTGGATTTCGACCTCCAGCCAGATTTCACCTTCGTACAGGGCGACGCTGGAGGGGGCCGTAAGAAGAAGAAGGGGTTGATGGGGCTCTCCGGCAGCGTTCCGGTCTGGCAACTTCCGGTGTCAGCCGTCAAACTCGCGTACGGCCTGATGCGCCATCAGAAGCCTGAGTATCAGGAGCGGGCCAGATCTGTTATCAGCGCCTACGGTATCCGCCCCCTGACCACTGCCTTCTACCCGATGCATAGTGTGGTAGACGCCGTGGAGAGCTGCACCACCAAGCTGCTGGACAACCACCTGACGCCCAGGGGATTTGCGGCAGAAATGAACGCTTTGAAATCCTGAGCGGCGCTGGGACCGCTCCACTCGGCTCACAGGGACGCCCGCCCCCACACCCCGGCGCTACACTCAGGCCATGACCAGCAGCGCCCCCAGCCTGACCATCGCCTTTCTGGCCGGGCTGATCTCGTTTCTGTCGCCCTGCGTGCTGCCGCTGGTGCCGAGTTACCTAGGCGTCATCGGCGGCAAGCGGGCGCCGCTGTGGCGGGCACTGGGCTTCATCCTGGGCTTCGGCACCGTGTTCATTGCGCTGGGCGCCACCGCCAGTGCGCTGGGCGCCGTGCTCTCGCCGCAAAAAATCCTGCTGGGCCGCCTGGCCGGGCTGCTGATTATCTTCTTCGGGCTGGGCATGCTGGGCCTGTTCAGAATCCCGCTGCTGATGCGCGACACGCGGGGCCTGGCCAGCGCCGACAGATACGGCCCGGTGGCGCTGGGCGCGGCCTTCGCCTTCGGCTGGTCGCCCTGCCTGGGACCGGTGCTGGGCAGCATCCTGGGCCTGGCGGCCAGCACCGCCAGCCTCGGCAGCGGCGTGGGCCTGCTGGCGGTCTACACGCTGGGTCTGGCGGTGCCGTTTTTGCTGGCCGCGCTGCTGTGGGAGCGGCTGGGGCTGCGGCGGCTGAACAAATACGCGGGCATCGTCGAGAAGGTCGGCGGCGCCATTCTGGTCCTGCTCGGCCTGCTGATGGTCAGCGGGCGCTTCACCTTGCTGGCGAGCTGGACATTCTCGGTGATGCCGGGCTGGCTGAGGCTGTAGGGTTGAGTTCACCGGAGCGTGCTGATAAAGACTTCGCCGTGCAGCTCCGGGGCGCCTGGCTGCGGCTGGGGCGCGAGGTGATCTTGCGCGGCGTCGATCTGGATGTGACATCAGGCGAGGGCCTGACATTGATCGGCGAAAACGGCGCGGGCAAAACTACCCTGCTGCGGCTGCTGGCCTCCAGCCTGCGCCTGACGCGGGGTGAGGGCCGCGTTCACGGCTTCGATCTGCGAGACAGCCGCTCGGTGCGCGAATTCGTGCATCTGATGCCGGTCGAGGGCGGCGCCTACCCGGACCTCAGCGCCGAGGAGAACCTGCGCTTTGCGCTGCGGATGCACCGACTTGAAGGCGACACCGGGGCGGCATTGCGGCGCGTCGGGCTGGAGAAGGCCGCCGGGCGCCGGGTCCGGTTTTTATCGGCGGGGATGCGCAAACGCCTGAGCCTGGCCCGCCTGAGTCTGCTGGCCCGCCCGCTGACGCTGGTAGACGAGCCCTTCGCCAATCTGGACCAGGCCGGGAGGCAGACCGCGCTGGACATTCTGAGCGAGGTGCGGCAGCGCGGGCAGACACTGATTCTGGCCGCCCACGAACCGGAACTGGCCGCCCAGGTCGCCAGCCGGACGCTGCTGCTGCGTGCCGGACTGCTGACGGAACAACGGTGACCACGGTGCAGTTATGAATACGGTGCTGGGATGAACGAAGCCTGGCAGGTCATGCTTACCGTCGCCCGCAAGGACGCGCTGCTGCTGGGGCGCACGCGGGATTCGCTGCTGGCCACCGCCTTTTACGCCGCGCTGGTGCTGCTGGTGCTAGGGCTAGCGCTGGGGCCGGACGACGCCAAGCTCAGGCCCGCCGCCGCCGGAGCGGTCTGGGCGGCGCTGAGTCTGTCGTCGGCCATCGCCTCCGGGCGGGCCTTCGCGCAGGAGCAGGAGGCCGGGGCGCTGGAGCAACTCACGCTCTATCCGGGGCCACACGGGGCGCTGTATCTGGGCAAGTGGCTGGGCATCTGGCTGCAACTGCTGGTGCTGGTGCTGATGGTGCTGCCGTTGGGCCTGCTGCTGTTCGGGGCGGCGGGGGGCGGTCAGGCGCTGCCCTGGCCCGCGCTGGGGCTGGTGGCCGTGCTGGGCGTCACCGGGCTGTCGGCGGCCAGCACGTTTTACGCGGCCATCACGGTCAACCTGCGTGCCCGTGAGGCGCTGCTGCCCGCGCTGGCCTTTCCGCTGCTGGTGCCGGTGGTGCTGTCCACGGTGAAGGCCACCGGTCTGCTCATCACCGGCGGCTGGAGCAGTGAAGTGGCCGCCTGGCTGAGCTTCCTGGCCGCGTTCGACGTGGGCACGCTGGTGGTCTGTACACTGCTGTTTCCCTTCGCATTAGAGTAAGGCATGAACGCCGCCGAGTACGAGGTGCTGCTGAATGTCTGGCTGTCGGAAACCATTGAGGACTACTCGCCGGACCAGCTTTCATGTCAGGGTCGAGCAGCAACCCGGCAGTACCTACCGCGTCCAGTATCACACCGACTGGGCGAGCGATTGGGACCGTGACGAGCACCGTGCCTTTCCGATCTTAAAATTTCTGGCCGGGCTGGACTTTGCACCAAAAATCACGAGCCTGATGCTCACGTCCGAGGATGAGGGCGTCAACGGTACACAGTCCTGGGAAGTCGAGCACATGCTAGGCGCGTTAACGGCCATCACCGGCCTTCAGGCCCTGGCCTTCCCGCTGAACACGCCGCAGCGGCATCACGGCATCATCGTGACGCACAACGACAGCTACGACGAGAACGGCGCCCTGGGCCTGATTTTAGGCGCCTGCCCGCAACTCCGGTCGCTCACGGCACCCAGCGCACCCGGCCCGCACTTCTTTGAGCGTGGGACGCACGGTTTGGAAGTTTTAAACCTGCAATCTGGTTACGATACCCAGCAATTCATCAAAAATCTGGCGACCTCAACCTGTTTTCCAGCGCTGCAATCGCTGACATTTCAGGACTACCACCAGACGTATATGGAGAACTACAAAGGGAAATGGTATCTGATTAGCGATGCAGGGGTGGTCGCGGTTCGAGCCGTGGGCGAGTAGACTCAGGCATGACCGGCGACCTGACCCGCGATGACCTGCTGGCGATCATCCGTCGGCAAGCGGAGCAGTTCGA
>NZ_JANYGJ010000020.1 GCF_025362455.1 Deinococcus sp.
CTTATTTTAAACGCTTACCAACCAGGGCGAAAAAACGGTAGCAATTAACAAATCGCTAGTTTGGCAATGCCTCCATTGAAAGTCTTATCATGCATTAAATTTATTTAATCGCCATTAGTTTTCATTAAGTGACTATTTTCATGTTCTGGACAAGAACGCGCCTGGGCACGCCACTCCTCCCGCTCGGTAAACCTAAAGCTTGACAAGGAGATACCTAGGAGCGCCGCCGCCGTTTTTTCCCTAGACTGCGCTCCATGACACTGCGCTCCATGACGTTTTCTCTGGCTGACAGCGGCCTGTTCGTAGAGGCGCCCGGCGGCGGCGCCCGGCTCGGCGACCTGCCCCTGATCGTGCTGGTGGGCGTGACCGGGGTCGGTAAAAGCACCGCCCTGAACGCGCTGGAGCAGCCGCACTGGCGGGTGTTGCCAGACCGGCGCGACCTGACCGACGCGGTGATGATCCTGCCGCTGGCCGGGCGAGCCGTCACCGACCGCCAGGAGCGCTTCGCCCTGAGCGCCCGCTACCGCCAGGCGCATCCCGGCGGCATGGCGCAGGCGCTGGGTGAGCTGTGGGCGCTGGATACTGTCGCCTCGCTGGTCTTCGACGGCCTGCGCGGGCTGGCTGAGGTGCGCTACGCCGCCGAGCAGTTTCCCACCTGGCGTTTCGTGAACCTGCACGCGCCCGATTTGAC
This sequence comes from Deinococcus sp., assembly GCF_025362455.1. Lineage (GTDB taxonomy): Bacteria > Deinococcota > Deinococci > Deinococcales > Deinococcaceae > Deinococcus. The sequence goes on from NZ_JANYGJ010000020.1 coordinate 692, forward strand.
ACGCGTTCGCCGATTGCTGGGCCGCGCCGACAGTTTCGACGGTGTGTCTGGGAATGCACGGTTCCAGACCACCGATCTGTACGCCGAACTGGCCGCCCTGGACGGCATCGAGGCGGTGTTCAGCCCGCCGCAGCGCCTTGAGCTGGCCGGACTGGTGGGGGAGGGCCACACCCCGGCGGAGATTGTGGCCAAGACCCGTATCGTGCTCAGCGAGCGGCGCCACTACGACCCGGCGGCGGCGGGCGCGTATCTGGCTGGTCTGGACGCCCGGCGCGTGCTCGACCTCGACACCGCCGCGCTGGACCCGCAGCAGGTGGCCAAGCGGCTGCGTGATTGGCTGCGTGACTGGCTGTGACCTCCGGAACTAAGATCGCCCGCCTGGAGGCCGTGCCCTACCGACTGCCGCTGCACGGTGAGCTGGCCTGGGGGGCGCACAGCCGTCTGAGCGCCGCCGAGCACGTGCTGGTGCGCGTCCACCTCGAAGACGGCACGCTGGGCCAGGCCGAGGCGCCGCCGCGCCCCACCATCTACGGCGAGACGGTGGCCAGCATCCAGGGCATCCTGGCGCACCTGGAGCGCCAATTTGTAGGGCTGGACATCGAGGACACAGCCGCGCTGGAGGCCGTGCGGGGCAGCGTGGCGCACAACCTCACCGCTCGCGGGGCGCTGGACATGGCGCTGTGGGACGCCCGGCTGCAAGCTCGCGGCCAGAGCCTGTTCGGCGTGCTACTGGGGCCGAATACCCGCGTGCGGGCCTCCTTCATTCTGGGTATCGCCGCGCCCGGCGTCATGCTGGCCGAGGCGCGGCGCGTGGTGGAAAGCGGCGTGCGGGTGCTCAAGGTCAAGGTGGGCCGGGACCACCGCCGCGACCTGGAGGTCATCGCCGCCCTGAGCGCCGAGTTCGGCGACGAGGTGGCCCTGTACGCCGACAGCAACGAGACGCTGACCCCGGATCTGGCCCCCGCCGCCCTGGACGCCATGCGGGACGCGGGTCTGATGTACGTCGAGGAGCCGCTGCCGGTGCGGCTGCTGCGCGAGCGCCAGGCCCTGAGAGCCAGCGGGCGGCTGCCTATCGTGGCCGACGACTCGTGTTTCACGCCCGCCGATCTGGAACGCGAGCTGGAGTTCGGCACCTTCGACATCCTGAATATCAAGACCGCCAGGAACGGCTTTACCGACAGTCTGGCGATGCTCGCCCGCGCCCAGGCCTGCGGCAAAGGCGTGATGATCGGCTCGCAGGCCAGCAGCGGCCTGGGCACCCTCCACGCCGCCCTCCTCGGCACCCAGGCGGGCGTGACCGAGCCCTGCGAGCTGAGCTTCGTGCTGAAGTTGCGCTCCGATCTGCTGAACGCGCCCATTGAATTCAAGGACGGGTATCTGGACGTCGCCGCATTGGCCGGGCACCGCATCGACGAGGAGTTGCTGTTGGCGGCGCGGGTTTGAGTGCTCTGCGACGCAGCGGTTCTGGCGGTCACAACCCTGTCAGAGCGGGCCTGTTACGGTATGAGAGATGCCGCAAGACCTGATGAATTCCGACATGCTCAGCGCCCTGGCCCTCCCACTTCTGTTCGGCATCGGCGCCGGACTCTGGATCTACGCCAACCGCAAGGAGCAGCGCCCCAAGCTGCTGCTGACCCTCTGCCTGATGTTCGTGCTGGGCGCCTGGGGCTACTCGCAGCAGCAGTCGGCGGCGCTGCTGACCCTGCTGCTGGCCTTCATGCTGATGCTCGGCGGCCTGCTGCTGCACCACTGGGAGATGCTGGTCGTGCCGGTGCGGCGGCGCAGGAAGTAGGGGCCAGAGCTGCTCTAGCCTTCCACGCCGCTAGCCTTCCACACCGCTAGCCTTCCACACCGCTCAGGTAAAACCAGCGGCCACCCTCCTGCACGAAGGTGCTGCGTTCGCGCAACTCGTGGCGTCCACGCGCCTGGTACCGGGCGGTGAAGCTGACGGTATTACCCGACACCCGGCGCAGGCTCAGGCCGAGCCACTCCACGGCGTCAGGCAGCGAGTCGGCATCGTCCGGGCGGGTGCTGGGGTGCCAGGTGACCTGGAGGTAAGCCGCGCCCCGAAGCACGTGGGCGCTGTAGCGCGAGCGCATCAGGGTTTCGGGCGTGGGGGCAAACCGCTCACCGCTCAGCAGCGGGCCGCAGCACTGGCCATACGCCTGGCGCGAGCCGCAGGGGCAGGGCCGTCTGGGCGGGTACGATTGGGGTGTGTGGGGTGCCGACATCTGCTGATGTTAAGGGAAGCGTGTGGCCTGTGGCTTATGGGAACACACCAAGACCACTTCCCATCTATTGGCTTGAGCGGGCCTTCATGAGCTGGGCCTGCAAGTGTACGGGAGCATACTGGAATGCATGCCCGCCCCGCCGACGTCTAGCCCAGATTCGACGTCTGGATCAGGCCCGGCAGCCGACCAACCCAGCTCTCAACCCAGCGTCTCTCAACCCAGCGTCCGGACCGACGCGCAGAATTACCGCTGGGGCGTGCTCAACGGCCTCCTGGTGTCCACAGGCGACGGCTTTTTCAACGTGACGGTGGTGCTCTCAGGCTTCGCGGCGCGGCTGGGCGCCTCCAACACCGTCATCGGGCTGCTGCCTGCCATCGCCCAGGGCGGCTGGATGCTGCCGCAGATTCTGGTGGCCGCAAAGGTGCGCTCGCTGCCGTACAAGCTGCCGGTCTACCGCTCGGCGGCGGGCCTTCGCACGCTCTCCTACCTGGCGATGGTGCTCATCACGGCGTTTTTGTGGCACACGCCCGCGCTGTGCCTGGGCCTGTTCACGCTGGCCATGACCGTCAACGCGCTGGCCTCCGGCGTCTCCGGGCTGCCGTTTCTGGAGGTGGTCAGCAAGGTTATTCCCTCAGAGCGGCGCTCGGCGTTTTTCGGGGTCCGCAACCTTTACGGCGGGCTGCTGGCCTTCGGGGCGGGCCTGATCGTGCGGTGGATTCTGGGGTCTGGGCTGGCCTTCCCGTACACCTACGCCCTGATCTTCGCGCTGGCGACCGCCTTTTACACCGGGGGCTACGCCATGTTCGGCAGGGTGGTCGAGCCGCCCGACCCGCCGCAGCCGCCCAGCAATCTGCGCCAGGAGTGGCGGGCCATTCCCCAACTGCTGCGCGCCGACGCCCACTTCCGGGCCTTTCTGGGCGTGCGGCTGCTGCTGGCCTTCGCCTCGCTGGCCGATCCCTTCTATACGGTCTACGCCTTGCGTGTGCTGGAGGTGCCCGGCAGCATGCTCGGCGTATTTCTGATGACCATCACCGGGGCCGCGCCGCTCTCGAACGTGCTGTGGCGCCGCGTGGCCGAGCGCAAGGGCTCGCGCCGGATCATCCGCTACTCGGCGGCGGTGGCCTTCGCCGCGCCGATCACCGCGCTGGGGCTGGGGCAGCTCGCCTCTGGTGGGTCGGGTGGGGCAGGTGGCCCGGCCAGTCACATCGGCTGGCTGTACCTGGCGGTCTTCATGGCCTCCAGCGTGGCCACGCAGGGTTTTAACCTGGGCCACACCAACCACCTGCTCAACCTCGCCCCGGCGCATAGCCGCAGCCGCTACATCGGCACGCTCAACACGCTGGTGGGCCTGGCCCTCTTCGCCCCGGTGCTCGGCGGCGTCATTGCCGACGGGGCAGGCTACGGCGCGGTCTTTGGGCTGTCGGCCCTGCTGTTCGCGGCGGCCTGGCTGCTGTGCGGCAAGCTGCGCCGCGACGCCTGAGGGTTGTGGTCGAACGTGTCGTCTGGTCGGGGCGTCTCCAGTTCGCTGATTCCCGCTAAGTCAAGTACGTGTTCAGGGCGTGCTCAGGTGCTTTGTCAGGCAGGGGGGTTGAGATGACGGTATTCAGTCCAGAGGTTCAGGCATTCGTGATGGGGGCTGAGGCCGCGCTGGGACGGGAACTCCCCATCGTCGAGGCGTTCGGTTTCGGTGACTCGCCTCAGATGGCCGACGAGCTGGCGGCCCTGGTCCTGAGCGGCCAGAAGACCGCGACCTGCGGCTGGCCCGCTGATCTTGCGCTGCAAGAGGGCAGCTTCAGCGTCATGCTGAACGGACAAGGCGCCCCGCTGGCCGTCATAGAGACGCTGGAGCTGCGGGCCGTGCCATTTCTGGAGGTCGAGGCCCAATTCGCTTACGCCGAGGGCGAGGGAGACCGGACGCTTGAGTGGTGGCGCGACGCACACCGCCACTTCTTCTCCCATCTGCCGGAGGGCGCGGCCTGGAATGATGGTCAGGTGGTGCAGTGCGAGCGATTCCGGGTGGTGTTCGCGGGCTGATTTCAAGCCGAGCTGACCCTGAGCGCCCGCTTCGGGGTGCATTGTCCTGTGCCGGGCGCCCTAGACTGCGCTCATGGAATACCGCAAACTGCACGGCACCGACCTGACCCTCAGCGCCCTGGGTTTTGGCGTCTGGACCGTCGGCACGACCTGGTGGGGCGTCAAGGATGAACAGCTCGGCGAAAAGCTGCTGCGCCGCGCCTACGAGCTGGGCGTCACCTTCTTCGACAACGGCGACACCTACGCCTCTGGCCGCGCCGAGGAATTGCAGCGCCGGGCGCTGGGCGACGTGCGGGGCAAGATCGTGATTGCCAGCAAGTTCGGCTACGACATCTATGCCTTCCCCGAACGCCCCGGCCAGCAGGAGCGCCCTCACGACTGGTCGCCTGCCTATCTGCGCAAGGCCCTGGAGGGCAGCCTCAGGCGCCTGGGCACCGATTACCTCGATTACTACCAGCTCCACAACCCGCGCCTGGACGCCATTCAACTGGGCAGTGCCCTGGCCGACGACCTGTGGGCCGAGCTGGAGGCGCTCAAATTAGAGGGCCTGATCCGCGCCTACGGCACCGCCCTGGGACCGGCCCTCAACGAGCGCCAGATCGAGGAGGGCATTGCCACGGTCACACAGCGCCGCGCCCCTACCCAGATTATTTATAATTTGCTCGAACAACTGCTGGGCGAGCCGATTCTGAAGGTGGCCGAAGCCGAGGGCGTGGGCGTCATCACCCGTGTGCCGCACGCTTCCGGGCTGCTGGAGGGCTACATGGACATGAACACCACCTTCGAGCCGGGCGACCACCGCAACTGGCGCCTGACCACCAACGAGAAGCGCAAAGCCTGGATGGAAGACGGCCTGAAAAAAGCCGAGCAGTTGGGCTCAGACTTCGTTCAGGGCCGCACTATCGGCCAGCTCGCCATCCAGTTCGCCCTCCACTCGCCCGCCATGAGCAGCGTGCTGCCCAACATCTACAGCGAGGCCGGACTCGAAGAATACGTCGCCGCCTTCGCCGCCGCGCCCCTGAGCAGCAGCGACTACGCCGCCATCCAGACGCTGTACGCGGATAACTTCGGGCTGAGCACGAATCTGATCGGTGAGGTGGTGAGGTAGAGAGGGGAGTGGGTGGTGGGCAGTGGGGAGTGGGAACGGCGACATGGCCTGCACACCAGCTCCTGCTTCCATGCGCCTGACCGGACCACTCCCCACCTTCATCCGTTGATCTGTCCCACTACCCACTCCCTACTTCCAAGAGGCTCATCCATGTCAGACCCAACGCCCACCCCAGACGCTCCGTCCCGCCCCGCTCGCCCCAAGATGATGGTCGACCTCGATCCCAGCGGTCAGGTCACCCAGCGCGAACCGGACCGCGCCCAGCGGCAGTACCTGAACTACGCCTTCTACAAGCTCGACCGCGAGTTTCGCCGCTTGCCCCGTGAGCAGCAGGCCGAGATGAAGGCCGAACTTCAGGGGGCCATCGAAGGCTGGACCGACGCGCCCGCACCCAGGGGGCTGATTCAGCGCACCTACAGCACGGTGGGCACCCGTCCGGAGGCCGATTTCATGCTGTGGCGCATCGCCTTTGACCTGGCAGACTTTCAGGAAGCGCAGGCCCGCATCAACCGGACCCGCCTGGGCGGCTACCTGAGCCAGCCGCACAATTACGTGTCGATGCAAAAGCGCAGCCAGTACGTCAACCGCATCGAGGGCAGCGGGCACGGGCTGGAGCTGCTGCCGGGGCAGGGCAGCTACCTGTTCGTGTATCCGTTCGTGAAAACGCGGGCCTGGTACGACCTCTCGCCGCACTCGCGCCAGGGCATGATGGACGAGCACATCTATGCCAGCGGCCCCTTCAAGGGCATTCGCCTGAACACCAGCTACAGCTACGGCATCGACGATCAGGAATTCATCGTCGCCTTCGACAGCGAGTATCCGCAGGAGTTCGTCGATCTGGTGGGGCGACTCCGGTACACCGAGGCGAGCATGTACACGCTCAGCGACACGCCGATGTTCACCTGCATCAAGAAGGACGTGGCGGGGATATTGGGGGATTTGAGCTGAGAATTCAAAAACGTGGCGGAGGCTGCTGACTCGCCTCCGCCTGTTGTTGTTCCAGGCGTCTACCCGGCTGCATTCCGGCAGGCGCTCAGCGTCGCCTCACTGATCTGCCGGGTGATAAACATGCCAGGCACGAACTGAGTACCGAGTGGCAATGAGTAACCCTGGTGCTCCAGGCCGAAGCGGGCCAGGCTATCCGGGTCAGCCACCCAGAACCTGACATCCGGCTCTGATTTTCCTATGCAGGCGACATAGAGGTTGAGGGCGTGAACTCGTTTGTCTGGAATTCGCTGGTAAAAAGCCTGTTCCTGTGCGGTGAGCCGGAGCGTGTATTCATCAAAACCTGTCTGTACTTCTTTAGACTGGGCGGCGATCCAGGCGCGGTTGGATTCCTGACTGCTCTGCACGTCGCCGTGATAGACGACGGCGGCTTTGGGGCCATACGTGACCTTGCTGGCGGCTGGCAATATATAGTTGGCGCACGACGAGCCGCAAAGTCCATCCACAATTACTGCCAGGCCACGGTCCAACATCATGTTGCCGATCTTGATTGCAGCCTCAGCATCACCACCGTTGGAATCCACCCTCACCGTGTCGATCTGCCGTTCGCTGAGGGCCTTCTCGAAGGCTGCTGAAGAGTCCCGAACGATTTCCCCACTGAGCTTCAGCGTGTGCTCGTCGGTGGTTGCCACCCTGAACGCGCCGCCGGAGAGGCTGGGGGCGCAGGCGATGAGAGACGGCATCAGGCCAGCCAGCAGGCACCACTTCACAACTGTTTGTCCGGTCACCTACCCATTGTAAGCGGCGTTGGTGAGAACAGTTACATTAACCCGGCTACTCGCTCACTTGGTATAATCAATCGCGCCTTTCGCCACCAGCTTCATGCTCACTTCGCGGCTTTCATTGCCGTTGCTCAGGCTCAATCTGACGGTCTGGCCCACTTCGCGGCGGCGAATTTCGAAGATCACGTCGTTGCTGTTGCGGGTGCGCACATCGTCTACGGCGGTAATGATATCGCCGAAGCCGATCAGGTTACGCTTGCTGTCAAAGACGCTGCCGCGCAGCCCGGCTCTGGCGGCGGGGCTGCCGCTCGCCACCTCGGCCACCAGGCCACCGGAAGGCGTGGTCAGGCCGTCGTGGGTGTCGTCGAAGCGCAGGCCCACGGCGGGCACGTCGCGCTTCCGGCCACTTTCCAGCGCCTGCACCAGTGGGCTGCCGCCCGTCACCGGCACGGCGTACGAGGTGATGGTCTGGCCCTGGTCGTTGACCCGCACGTAACTGACCACGCCCATGACCTCGCCCTGGGCATTCAGAATCGGGCCGCCGGAGTCGCCGGGCGCCAGCGGGGCGCTCATCTCCAGGGTGTTTTGCGGAAAGCTGGCCTGGCCCGCCCGTGCGCCCAGGCGCAGCAGCCTGCCGGTGCGGGCCTGCAAGAAGTCCCCGCCGCTGTTGCCGATGGCCAGCACGCCCTCGCCGACTTTGGCCTCGCGCCCGGCGATTTTCAGAAACGGCAGCGGCCTACCCCCCGGATCGATTTTCAGCAGCGCCACGTCGGCGGCGTTGTCGAAGGCCGTGACGCGGGCGAGGTAGGTCTGGCCGTTCAGGGTCTTGACATGGATCAGCTCGGCGCCGTCCACGACGTGATACGCCGTCATGATCTGGCCGCTGCCGGAGATCAGGAAGCCGGTGCCCAGCCCACCCTGGAGCGTGCCGTTCTGACCGGGACTGACCTGATCGATCTCCACCGTGGCCGGGCGCGAATCGGCGAACAGTCGCCGGGCTTCGCGGGGTAGCGGATCTTCGAAGGCCGCTGCGGGCGACGCTGGCCCCAGCTCCGAGCTGGCCGTGCGCGGCGGCAGAAAATACGCCGCGCAGGCGATGATGAGCAGCACGGCAGGCCAGGGCGAGAGCTTCATACCCCAGACTGTAGCGCCGCGCCGCCCGCATGAGGGTGCCATCCGGCACGGTGCGGCCCGGCACGGTGCGACTCGGCACGCCGCGCATCAGGGCCGACAGTGAGGGTGCAGACCCATTGTCATGACTTTGCACGACGCGGCTTTTTATACTTGGGGACATGTTCAGACGCCCGCGCCCCCATGTTCCCCCGATTCAGGCTCCTGCTCCGGCGGCTCCGGTGGAACTCGCCCCGGCGGCGCTGCCTGCCCTCGCCAACGTGTATCCGGAACCCGAAGCGGGCAAGCTGATCGCCGAGCTGCTGACCCGCCCGACCCCGGAGGGCCTGCTCGAAAACGCCCTCTCGCAGCTCTCCATGCGCCTGGGCGATGTCAAGGGCTACGGCGTGCTGCGCCGGGGCCAGGACCGGGTGGCGGCGGTGCTGCTCTACCCGCGCAGCCTGGTGGGCCTGAGCCTGGCCGGACCCTGGACGGCGGCCCGCCCGCGCCTGACCACCAGCGGCGCCAGCGAACTGTACGCCCTGAACGACGAGATGCTTCACCCCCAGTTCGACGCGGCGGGCATGAACGCCGTCAGCGCCTCGATGGTGCTGCCGATTGCCGACAAGGGCCGCAGCCTGGGTGCCCTGGTGCTCGACCGCTACCAGGGCGGCGAATTTAGTGCCGAGCAGCAGGACAGCGCCCAGAAGCTGCTCTCGGTGGTCGCGCCCCTGCTGGGCCTGATGGACGCCCGCGAGGAAGCTCGCGCCGTGGCCCGCACCATCGCCTCCGGGGTGGCCGAGCTGACCGAGAGCCTGGATTTCGATTCGGTGGGTCACGCCCAGCAGGTCGCCGAGGTGGCCCTCAAGATTGGCCGCACCATGAACCTGGCCGAGCGCGAACTCGATGAGGTCTGGTTTGCCGCCACCGTCCACGACGTGGGCAAGCTCCACGGCGAGGAGGGCCACGCCCCGGTCAGCGCCAATCTGCTGCACGGCCTGTCCAGCTTGAACCAGGCCCAGCTCGCCGTGCGCCACCACCACGAGCGCTGGGACGGCCAGGGCACCCCCGACAAGCTGAGCGGCGAGGATATTCCGCTGTACGCCCGCATTCTGGCCGTCGCCAACAGCTACGTGCGAACCGGCGAGCTGAGCGTCCTGCGCGGCCAGGCGGGCAAAGCCTTCGATCCCAGACTGGTGGGGATGCTGGAGCGGAGTCTGCAATAGGGCGCGTGGCGCGTGGCTTGTGGAAACAGATGAACAGAGAAGGGCGGGTGGGCAGATGATGGCTCACCTGCTTTTGGCTTGCTGTTTGGAGGACTAGATACCCAGACGATTAGATACCCATAGATACCCAGTCGTCCCCTTCGTCTCTCGCCCTTCCCACAGGCCACCTAGGCTATGATAGGCGCCGTGCAGCGGGCCACCATGTTTCCTACTCTAGAGCGGCTCTACGGCCCGCTGAAGCCGCTGGATTCGGGGATGCAGAGCCGGGTCTACAGCGACGTGGCGCGGGGCCTGGTGGTCAAGGTCTACCGCAACAACCTCGGCGAGCACCGGCTCGAGGCGGACAACATGCGCCGCGCCGGAATGGGCGACTGGGTGCTGGGCGTCCACGAGGCCGACGGCGTGGAAGCCCTGGTGACGCGCTACTTTGCCGGGCATCCGCTGCTGGAGGCCGACGTGTTGCCCGCCCTGAACAAACTGCGCCCGGTGCTGGAGGCGCTGCACCGTGAGCGGCGCGGCGCGGTCGATCTGCCCCGGCTGCGCGAACGCCTGGGGCGCTTTCGCAGCGCCCTGGCGCCGTACCCGCTCGACGATCTGTTCGGGGCCATCGAGGGGCCGCTGACGCGCGGCGAGCTGGAGGTGAGCGCGGCGTTTTGTCACCTGGATCTGTGGCAGGACAACATCCTGATGAATGAAACGTCGGGTGAGGTGCTGGTCATCGACTGGACCAAGGCCGCCTGGGACGACCCGATGCGCGACCTGGCGCTGCTCAAGACCGGCACCCTCGATCTGCTGCCCCGCGCCGAGAGCATCCAGGCTGCGCTGGACATCGTGCCGGGCGACCTGAGTTCGCGCCGCCGCTTCCGGGCGTATCTGGCCCACAGCTACCTGCACGACCTGTACTGGTTTCTGATGAACGAGCCGTATGAATTCGATATGCAGCAAAATACCAAGCTGCGCCGCGCCCGGCACGCGCTCTCGCATCTGCCGGAGGAGTAGGGGAGGCGGGGCGCGGCGCGGTACGCCGTTGGGCCTTGGAGCAGTACTCCGAATTACGCCACGGGGAAAACAACCTCCCCGCGCCTCCATTCTGCGTCCTGCTCAGTCAAAACTACTCGCTCCGCTCGGTCACAAAAAGGGTCTTTTTATGACATCTGCTCTAGTTCAGACGACAAAGAGTTCAGATGACAAAAACCTGATGCCGACACCCTTTCCAGGCGTCGGCACCGAGGACGACGCGCTCAGCTTCAGGTGTTCGCGGCCCGGACGGGCGACAGGGAGTCCAGCTCGTCGTCGCGGTAGAGGCGTGAGCGGATCAGAAAGCGCACACCTTCGGGGGCCTCGACGGAAAAGCCGCTGCCCCGGCCCGGCACCACGTCCACGGTGAGCTGGGTGTGCTTCCAGTACTCGAACTGACTCTTTGACATGTAAAACGGTGTGCTGGCG
>NZ_JANYGJ010000068.1 GCF_025362455.1 Deinococcus sp.
AACAGGCTATCGTGGGTCAGTCGGCTCTGGGTTGCTTTCATTGCAGAAACACCCTACAGGAGCCGACGTCCCTTGTCAGCGAAAAGCTAGCTGTGATACCGCCCTACACGGTGTTTTTTACGTTTTGACCCCTACAGAGAGATCAGTGACACCGGCACTGGCAGTTCATCGACGTTCACAAGTGCAGCACTGGCATAACGTTGTCCCAACCGAACTGACTTATGAGAACTGGAGTAGTTGTACGATAAACCTTCCATTTCTCGGCCACTATGAAGCGATACCGTGTAATCAAAGGCCAGATAGACCTGGTGCGAGGCGACCTCGGCACGTGCCCGTAGGTGTGCTGAACTAATCGGGGACGACGCGGCCATCCGGGCAGCGATGGTGCTTTTGCTGGCTCCGCACAGGGTCGCGATGGCGTGTGTACCGGGGGTCTGCCGCAGCAGACCCGTGAGGCAGGCCAAGTGTAGACTGGACGGGCAGAACTTTGACATTTTGCCAGGAGACCGCGCTGATCGCACTTTTTCAAGTGTCATTCAGCGCGTTTCCCGTCCTGTGCGTCCGTCCCGCAGCTTTGGAAACTCTTGTTATCTTCCTTAGCGCAGGTTTCTGCGCGAACTCTAGTGCGACCCCATTAAGGCGACACAACCCCTGGATAAGGTATGGCCAAGACCGCCCACAAGGAGATCCAATGCCCTCACAGCTCGTCCCGAAAGCCCCCGACTCCGAGATCGCCGGTCACCTCCGTGCCTGCGTGTTCAATCAGGCCGGCACTGCCGTCATCGAGAAACGCGCCGTTCCGACCGAGGCGGCTCCGAAAGGCGGCTTCATCTGGTTCGACGTCACCGACCCTAGTGCCGAGGGCATGGCGTTGCTGCAGTCACGGTTCAAGCTGCATCCGCTGGCGGTCGAGGACGCCCTGCACGCCCATCAGCGTTCCAAGGCGGAAAGCTACCCGGGCTTCGAGTTCGTGGTGGTTCACAGCGTCTCCCAGGGTGAGCAGGATCTGCTACAGGTTCACGAGCTGAATCTCTTCATCGGCACCGACTTCGTGATCAGCGTCCGTCATGGACACGGCTTCTCTACGCAGGACATCGTGGACCGCTGGGACCGCGTGCCTGAGGACTGGCGCTCTGACCCGAGCAGTCTGTTCTACGTGCTGCTCGACGCGATGGTCGACGAGTACGCGCCGTTCGCCGACGCTTTGGAAGACGACCTCCGGGAATTGCGCCACCGCCTAGTCGACCAGCGTCACCTGGACGAGGACGTGGTCCGGAAGATCTTCAGGTTGAGCGAGCTTGCTTCCGCGTCGCACGCGGTGGTGTTCCCGCTCAAAGATGTGCTGACCACCTTGTTGCGGGTGGGGCCACCGGTCGTGAGTGAGAACGAGATCCCTTACTTCCGCGACATCCGTGACCATGCTGAGCATGTCATCGAGCGCCTGAGCCACGCGCAGACCATGGCCGACCGGGCGTTCGACATCTATCACGCGCTGGAGAACCGTGCGCAGGTGGCCGTCTCGAAGCAGCTGACGCAGGTGGCCACGGTGTTTCTGCCCCTGACGCTGGTGACTGGGTTCTTTGGACAGAACTTCGGCTTCCTGGTGAACAAGCTGCTCGTCAGTGCCACATCCTTCTGGATATTCTGCGTCGGTGGAGAATTACTCGTGGCGCTGATCGCGGTGCTGTACGTCATCCGGGTCGGCCAGCGGTAGGGCGGGTTATGGGAACGGCGTCCAGAGCACCAAATTGGATTGTCGGATTCGGCCTGCGCGTGAAGGAGCACCCTGACATGTGTGGCCTGGGGTTGACATTAGAATGAAGCAATTTTCAATTAGATGTAGCGGTTCCGTTAAGCCAACTGAATGTCATGTACATTATGAAGGATATAAGTCTAATTGGCTTTGTGCATACGTTGCTTAATTCGGCATCCGCTGGCTCTCCCGCACCTTGCGTGCCCTGGGTCTCCCCACGGAGTTGTGTTGCCTTAACCAGGTCGGGGTAGGCTAACCTGCCGTGTATGATGCGAAACCGCATTGGCGCTGCTTCTTTGCGACAGTAGCGCCATTAACGACGCTTGGCTGCAGAGCGCTCCGGCTGACATCTGGAAGACGGTCCCGCTGGTTACGCCAGGATATTCACCGCCCGGCTCGCCACCAGCGCGATGGTCAGCAGTGAGGTGGCCGACTGGATCATCATCAGTACCTTGACGTTGGGCGTCAGCGGCAGGGTATCGGTGGGTGAAAAGGCCGTAGCGTTGGTAAACGAGACGAACAGGTAATCGAGAAACGAGGGGCACCAGCCGCCTGGACCAGCCGCCATGCTCATCTGTGGAAACAGTAGGTCCGGTCCCCGCTCCGAGCCGGTTTGCCGCTTGAACGGCCCGCCCCGGTCGAGTTCCCAGTACCACAGGGCGTAGACGATGATATTGGTAAACCAAATATTGAGCGCGCCGATCAGTAGCAGCCGTCCGGTGGCCTTGCTGCCATGCAGCAGCGAATAGACCAGCAAGGCCAGCGAGGCCAGGTTCGCTAGATTCAGGATAGCAATCAGGACGAACGCCAGCACTCGCATGGCCCCGTGGGATGGTAACCAACCCTGACCAAGTTCGGCAGGACCCACCCCGCGCCGATGTTGGGCGCGGCGCAGAGCGCTCAGCGGAATGAGTAGGCCCGCTTCCAGCGCCGGCACCAACCAGTTGGGTCCGGCAGTCAGGCGCTCGTTGAGCAGCACCTGAAGGGCAATGATGGCGAGGATGGCAATGCGGGCGGGCCACAATGACTCGTTCGGAGGGGTGTGAGTGAACGGAACATCGGCCACGTGGACTCCTGAGGGTGAGGTTCACCGCGTCATGGTCGCAGCGCGCCTGGCCTCCCGGTAGGGGCCACCTCACCAACTCAACGATGAACGACGACGGACAGTCCAAGATGAAACGGTCGCGTTCCCTTAACTGGCGTCACAGCAGACTGAGAGCAGGAGAGGGACAAGACACGATCCTGAAATTTTCGTACCCTAAGCAAATAACGTCGTGCCAGACGGGTCAGCGACCCAGCTCTCGGTAGGTGCCGCTCAGCGGCACCAGGTCTTCTCGCCAAAGGTAGTCTCCCGTCAGACCGATGTGTTCCCAGCCGAGTGGAGAAACGTGGGCCAGCAATTCGTCCAGCACGGTCTTGCCTTCCTCCCGCACTACCTCCACGACACGTCCCTTTGGCGGTATCGTGGTCTCGCAGGTGGCCGAGGCCATTCCCACCAAGATCTCCAAGCTCGTTTACCTGGCGGCCTTCATTCCCCAGAACGGCAAGAGCGCCAATACGCTGAGCATGATGGACACCCAGTCCCTGTTCGGTAAGTACGTGACGCCCACTGCAACCACGCTGGTGTTCAACCTGGACGGCATCCAGCCAGTCTTTTGCAACGATTGCAGTGCCAGCGACGTCGCCATGTTGAAGGCCAAGCTGCGCCCGGAACCGCTGATACCTTTCGCCACCCCCGTGGCCCTGACGGCCGCGAACTACGGCAGCGTGGCCAAATACGACATCCTGACCAAGCGAGACCACGCAGTGAGCTACCCCTTCCAGCAGACGCTTCAGGCGCGTGGCAGGTTCGTCAAGAGCATTGAGCTGGACAGCTCCCACGTGCCGTTCTTCTCCCAGCCGGACGTGCTGAGCAGAGCGCTGGAAGGACTCTGAGCATGCTGAACCTCGCTCTCGCTCGTACGCTGATTGCCGCCGCCGAACAGAAGGCCCGGGAGATCGGCCAGCCGATGAATATCGCGGTGGTCGACGCCGGGGGCAACCTGATCGCCCACGTTCGGATGGATGGAGCCTGGATCGGCAGCATCGACATCTCGATCAACAAGGCGTTCACCTCGCGCGCGTTCGATATCAGCACCAAGGATCTCGGAGAGAACAGCCAGCCGGGTGGGCAGTTCTACGGCATCCACACCTCGAACCATGGCCGGGTGATGATCTTCGTGGGGGGCATTCCACTGAAACAGGGCGGTGTGGTGGTCGGCGCCATCGGCGTGAGTGGCGGCAGCGGCGAACAGGATCAGGCCGTGGCCGAAGCCGGTGCCGCTGGGATGTAAAAGCGTTCGGACGCAGCATGGGCCACCAGCGAAACGGATGATTTGCCAAGGAAGCAGACTCGCTCACCATAGCTAAGCAGTTATGCCTGGAGAATCGAGACACCGAGCATACCAACGTGTCAGTCAAGTAAATCATATCACTTTGCGTTTGGTAACAGCTTCCTTAAACCACCACCTCGTCGACAGCACGCCATAACCAATGTTGGACGCCATTGACGCTCGTACAGATCTGATACTGTCGGCGAATTCAAAACGTTCCGTGTTCATGGGTTGATGAATGCTTTTCAGTCGCGCAAAACGCTGTATTCGGTACCGCTTCTTCGAATTCGCCGACGGTATCCAGACCTCGTCCAAATGCCACTGGGAACCCCGACGGGGTTCCCAGTGGCGCAGGTCGTCAGCGAAAAGGGGTCCGAACTTGATAGACCATTCGCGCAGCGTCTCGTGGCTGACCTCAATGCCGCGCTGGTGGAGCAATTCCTGAACGTCCCGGTAACTCAGCGGGAAGCGATGGTAGAGCCAAACGGCGTGCTGGATGATCGTCATTGGAAAGCGGTGGCGGTAAGGCTTGGCGTCGGTCACGGCGGGTCAGCCTACCCCGACCCAGTTAAGGCCAATGCCAGTAAGTTAAGGGGTTCGGACCGACCGGCTAAGGTGTCAAGATGAAGGATGAACCTTGGCACCGCACTGCTGACCACGGCTCGCGATCAGCCACTCGACCACCAGGGCACCTTCGCCAATAGCCTTGACGCAGCGTTGGTGACGCAAGCTCTTGAAGCGACGGGAACTGCTTCGGTTCGCCGCCGCAAGCTCCCTGCGGAACGCGCCGTGTGGTTGATGCTCGGCATGGCGCTCCTACGCGACCGGTCGATTCAGGCAGTATGCGACCATCTGCATCTGGTCTTCCCTGATCACAACGGGAAGACAACCATCAGCTCGGCGGCCCTGGTGCAGGCGCGTGACCGACTGGGTACGGCCCCTCTCAAGCACCTGTTCAATGCCGTTGTGAGTCGTCATGGCCATGAGCAACTTGAAGCCCACCGCTGGCGTGGTCTGGCGGTACTGGGCATCGATGGCACAACGATCCGGGTACCGGATAGGAGCGAGAATCGCGCGCATTTCACTCTGCCCTCGAGTGGTGCACACCGTGAGAGCGCATATCCGCAAGCCCGAGTGGTCGGCCTGATGGCGCTCGGGTCGCATTTCCTGCTGGATTTGAAGATCGGCGCGTATACGGAGAGCGAGGAATCGCTCTCCAGCGGCTTCGATGAGCACCTGCCCGATCACTGTGTGCTGATGGTCGACCGAGGTCTATTGGACTACCGGCGGTTTTACCGCCATCAGCAGCGGGGCGAAGAGCGGCACTGGCTCGTACGAGCCAAAAGCAACCTGGTGTGGACAGTGTTGGAGATTCTGGGACCGAATGAGGCCACCCGCTGAAGTTCCTTTTCGCAGACCTGCGCGCAGGTCTGCGCCTACCTCGCCCCGCAGCATGCCGATCCGCGTCATCTGCTACCAGCTCCCGGGCTTCAAGCCACAGTGGCTGCTGACGTCAATGCAAGGCGCCGAGCGCTACCCGGCGGCCGAGATCATTAAGCTCTACCACCAGCGCTGGGAACTCGAAACGGGGTTCGACGAAGTGCACACGCATACCCTGGAACGATTGGAGGCATTGCGCTCTCAGACGCCGGACCGAATTCGCCAGGAACTGTTCGCGCTGGCCGTGGTGTACGACCTGGTACGCCTGGAAATGGCCCGGGTGGCCGGGTATCTGGAGGTCAGTCCCTTACGTATTTCGTACTGGACCAGCTTGTTGCTGATCCGGACGTTGTGGCTCAGCGCGTGGGTGGTGGCCGCTGGTCGTCTTCCACAGTATTTGGAGCAACTGGCCGGTGATATCGCGTTGCTCGTTCTTCCTGCCAGAAGACCTCGCTCGTACCCACGGGCTGTCAAAATCAAGATGACCCGCTATCCAAGAAAAGTACGTGCCAGTGCCCCGCTACCCTCTTAACTTACTGGCATTGCAGTTAAGGCAACACAATCCCGGGAACCCCGACGGGGTTCCCGGTGGTTCCTGGATGAGGTGTGTATCGATATGGCGGGCAAAAAACACTGGTTGTGGCGGGCCGTCGATGAATCCGGTGCAGTGCTCGACATTCTCTTGCAACCTCACCGGAACGCTGA
>NZ_JANYGJ010000075.1 GCF_025362455.1 Deinococcus sp.
ACATGGCCTGGACGTTATTCAGGAAGCCATCAAGCACTTCGGTGATGGCAGGCTGGAAGTGCTGGCCGCCATCTTCACTGGGTGTCTGCCCTGGAAATCTCACGTCCTGCACGGCCTCAATACGTTTTGACCCCTACAGAGATAAAAATTACAGTACCGATCCGTCGCTGGGTCGGGCCTTCAAGTAGTGGCCTGCTGAGTAACCTGCCCGACCTCATCAGTAAAGGAGTCGTTAGCTCAACCTTTAAATTGAGACTTCCAACATACGATGTTGATCAAAACACACGTCCTGTGTTTGATTGTGATGGAGATGGAATTGATGATCAGCTCAACGAAGAACAGGATGACGTGTACTGGAATGGCGAGAAAATCGGGTCATTCCAAGGCTCTAATAACTCCTGGACTCAGTTCATCAAAGAATTGCCGATATCAAAACTGAAATTTCCCAATGTACCCGGCGAGACGGCCATAAATACATTAGAGATCAAAGTCGATGAAAAAAATAGGACTGTTGTTCTCTCCAGCGGTGCAGTTGGCTGTGAAGTCTGGCTCACGGAGGTGGATTGGGCTCAAGTGACCTATAAAGCAATGAGTCCTGTCGCTTTTGTTCATGGTATTAACAACGCTGGTGTCAAGTTTGGTGGTTCTGGCGGTAACAGCGGCTTCGTCAAGGATTTTAAAGCAGCAAATATACCTGTGCTTCTTGACGAGAACGGTGTCTCTGTGACGATGAATGAGCGTGCGATTCGACCAGACCAGATCGATTCCTGGGACAGTATTCATGATGATTCGGATCAGTTAGCCGGTTTCTTACTCGCACAAGCACAACGATATGGGGTCGAATCAGTGCATCTCGTCACTCACTCGAAAGGCGGCTTGGATTCGAGAGGCTTATTACGATTTCATGGTCTTCGGGGCAACAGTGCCATTTCTGTTACGGGTGGCGTAAAAGTCGATGTGCTACCCACCGTAGGAACGATGAGTGGCCAGGCCATTCAGCAGTATTTGTCCATCGAAAGCCTGACTACGATCAATACGCCACATGCTGGATCGCCAGCGGCGACAGCGTATATCAATATTGTCCGCAACAAAGCGGCGGGTATTAAAGGAGTCGTTGGGTCAGTTGACAACTATCTCCTCGGTACAATCAATCTCGGAAATCCAGCCGACCCCACCGAAAAATACAATTTCGACCATCCACCTGGTTACATGAATGATCTCGCCATCGCACGTGCCTGGCGCAATAACTACGACCCAAATAATCAATACCACCGTAATATTAAGGCGGTCGGCTTCACCGACACCGATTACGGTGCTTCGTCACTGACTCCGATCTTCTACTCGTATCCTGGCCGTTTGGTAAGCGGTCCATTCATCGGCTCGAATGTCACTTTGTTTGACAGAAAAACTCAAACGTCCATCTCGATCACCGCGAATGGAAAAGCGTACCTGGCCAACGATGGTGTCGTCCCTGTTTGGAGTAGCGGTTTTGACCCGAATGCCTTGATCACGCCTGCCAATGTCGTCCCTGCTGGGCCGCGACTGGTCGGCTCCAGAGAGATTGTCGTTCCGAATGCCGATCACTCCTCTGTCGCCGAACTGCCAGCCACAAGTAGCGCCCTGATACAATCAGGTACAGGTGGATTCCTGAATTGGAGGCTGCACTGATGTCCCGGCTCACGCTTCTTCCGCGTTGGATTCGCGTCTCTCTCATGAGCACCTGCGTCGTTGGGGTGGCCTACGCCGCGATCACGCAGTTGACGCCACCGTATTCGCCTCCGAAAGGCAGCGTCGCCGTTACAACACCTCAGGGAGCGCTCCAACGCTTCGCGTTGACATCTGCGGCGCCCAGTCAGGATCTCACCTTTTTCTACAATGGTGGCACCGGCTTCGTTTTCGATTTTATTCGGCAGGACACAGGGAGCGCGACGCTGACCTTCATCGATCCAACAGGCAAAGCCGTCAGTCCCCGCAGCGTGGCAGATGTGCAGGAGTTTACGGTTGGCACGGACGCTGGTGCCAACGCTGGCATTCCGACCATTGCCTCGGCACCAGGAATACATCTGGCTGGCACACTCCAGACAACAGCGCAGGGGAAATGGACTGCGCGGATTACCAGCGCGGCGCCGCCTGCGTCGGGTGGTCTTTCGATCACGGCGACGGGAACCGGAGCTTATCAAGCGAGCAGTTCCGCTGGATCGCCTGATCGAGACGATGAGGTCGTCGTGCAGGGTCAGACTGCCGTCGTCCTCGCCCAACTGTCCAAACAAGGTCAACCCGCAGGCGTCACGGGCGTGCAAGCCCAGGCCACCATCAGCTCGTCGGTTCTGAGTGCGCCAGTCATGCTCGCGCTGCGCGATGACGGCGTGGCACCGGATCTGCATGCCGCTGACGGCATCTATGTGGGAACTCTCCCAACAGCCACTCCTGGAACATTTGTCGTCGATACAGTTTTCAACGCTGCGGACGGGGCCATCCTGGCACAGACAAACACCTCATACGTCGTGCAGGGCAATGTAGGGAAGCTGATCGGGGTCACAGACGCCGGTCCAACTGACACCGACGGCGACGGTTTGGCGAACTTCTTCACGTTACCTGTAGGAATCGAGGCAGCCCAAACCGGTCACTACGACGCTGTGGTGAATTTACTCGGCAGCAACGGCAAGGAATTTGTCGCCAGCGGCACGGCGCAAGTGATCGCTGGTGTCGGCAGTATTCCCGTGCAAGTGGTCATGCAAGACCTCAAGGCGACCATAGGTGTGGAAGGTCCATATACCATTCGCCTCGCCTCGGCTTCCTTCATCCCAGACGACCGCACCGTTCCGCTGTCGCTGGGCACGCTCGAAAATTTGGGGCAGACCCAGGCATACAGCTTTAATAGTTTTCAACGCCCACCGCTTATCGTCATTGGCCTTCAACGGGATTCAGGTATCGATAACAATGCGGATGGGTTCTTTGACGCTCTGACCGCTGAGTTCAAAGTCAACTCACTGAACGCTGGTACTTATTCTTGGAGCGCCAACATCAAGGACAATCAAGGAAATATTATTGACACCGCACAATCTTCTGGTGTCCTGAACGCGGGGGATAATATCATCCCTTTCACCTTCAATGGTGAGGTCATCGGGTTGACTGGTCTCAATGGCCCATATACGATTGACGGCCTGACCATCTATCCCACGAACGGTGGTCAAGGACTGCTTTCCGATATCACAGCTCAAACCCAATCTTACCGGTCCAGTCAGTTCAATGGAGGGGTCATTCGTGGCCGGTACAGTGGTCCCCTGACAGGAAACCTTATGGCGAAGATCGGAACGGTGCCGCTTCTGAAAATCCCCTTAAACAAAGCGAATCTGACGCTTGATCTAGTCGAACAGAATGGTGTGCTGACTGGGACGGCTACCGTTGGCAGTGATCTCGTGACGATTGTAGGTAACACGA
This sequence comes from Deinococcus sp., assembly GCF_025362455.1. Classification (GTDB taxonomy): domain Bacteria; phylum Deinococcota; class Deinococci; order Deinococcales; family Deinococcaceae; genus Deinococcus. The sequence continues at coordinate 3,442 of NZ_JANYGJ010000075.1, forward strand.
CGTATCCCATCACCGGTACACGCTCTGGTTCAACTATTCTGTTCAATCTACCATATGGAAAAGCCGGAAGCTTCACGCTCCAAGGTTACCTTGCACTCGGTCGCAATATTGAGTTGCCTGGAGCAACGAAGACTATCACTACTGGTTCTACAACTGTCTCCCTGACCTTCAACACTCAGATTCTCAAGCCAATTCCTTAGGATTCACTGCTAAGTAGCTGGCGGGTGAGGACTGAGATATCCCAGACCGCAGGGGTGCCCACGGAACCGCTCACTACTTACCCCAGCCTGCTCGCGCCAGCTACTTAGGGTGCGCCTTGATGATCAAGGCGCACTTTTTGCATCAAGAAGAAATAGCGCAGGTTGTGCATCTGCTCGATCTAGAACTGCTCGGGGAATCTCAAGGTCCGCCGATCCTAGGGTGTGAAGCTGGCGCGACCCCAGCCACTCAACACAGTACATGCGCGGCCTACGCCAGCATATCGCCAGCCTTACCCCGGCTTGACACCAGATTCCTCGCTTGCACTCCCCCTACCTCATCTCCTAAGATGATGTCAGGTGACACTATGACTATGACGCTGCTGGACGATGCCCCCCGCCAACGTACCGTGCTCCTCGAAATCGCCCGGCTGGATAAGGCCGGACAGGTGGTGACCACTGAGCGGTTGTCCAGCGCCCTGAACATGCCCCGGCAGAACGTCAGACGTTGTCTGCTCGCCTTACAGGACAAGCACCTGATCCGCTACGAGGCGGGGGAACGGCAATCGGCCCATATTCAATTGAGTGGATTGGGGCGAGGGGCGACCGGGCAAGGCGCCGCCGTGCTGCGCCTGCCGATCCTGGGCGACGTGGCGGCGGGCCAGCCCACCGTGGCCGAGCAGTTTATCGAGGGTTACGCCACGCGCCTTCAGGACGTATTAGATGTTCACGACGGCGATTTCCTGCTGCGGGTGCGCGGGGACAGCATGATCGGGGTCGGCATCTACCCCGGCGACCTGGTGGTGATCCGCCCGATGCAGGAAGAACCACACTCCGGGGAAATTGTGCTGGTCTTGCTGCCCGATGAGGAACGGGCGACGCTCAAACGCTGGCACCGCCTGAACGGCACCGTTTCGCTGGGCAGCGAGAATCCGCAGTACCCGCCGATGATCTTGAAAGCAGTGGACGTGCAGATTCAGGGCTGCTTGGTCGGCCACATCGGGATCGGGCGGGCGCGGCGCACGCCAGACTACGCGCCGCGGGGCCGCTGATGCACGCCAGGGCGATTCCCGAGGATCTGTCCCGAATTCCCAGGGAACGGCTGCGGCTGGACCATCCAGTGCGTATTCCGGTCGTATGCGGCCAGTGATTCCAGCCGAATGCGGCGGCCGATGACGGCCCCGCAGCGCTGGTGCTCGTAGAAGCGCTTGGCGTAGGGCAACACCCAGCGGCTACCCGCCCGCGGATGCAGTCGGTCAAACAGCAGCCCCGCGAAGCGGGGCAGCATCAGATCGCGCAGATCAGCCTCGCTCACACCCGTGGCCCGCGTCAGCGACGAAAACATCTCATCTCGGAGATGCCGGTCCGGGTCGTTTTTCCAGAAGTTGTGATCGCCGGTCAGGTAATGGCTCAGATAGGTCAGGCGCAAGACGTTGGCGTGGGCGAGCCGCACGAGCCAACTGCTCAGGCTCTCCCCGGCTTCTGGCCGGGGACGGCGCGGCAGCCTAGCGCCCGTCATTCTCTTCCTCGGACTCAGTCTCAGATTGATCTTCCGGTGACGCTCGTGCGGCGGGGCGTTCGAGGTTGTCGAGCAGCACCTGGTAATCAACCGTGTAGTCCAGACCGTGTTCCGCCGCACTGGCACTCTGATCTCGCTGGTCCGAGGGAATCCACTTCAGGTTCATCAGCAGCGTGCGAGTAATGCGCTCCGAGCCGCCAGTGATGGCCTGCTCCGCTGCCTGGGTCAGCAGCCGGTGCAACTCCCCGATGACGTGCTGCGACATCACCAGCAGCAATTCTGCCAGCTCAGGTGCGACCAGATTCGAGGCTCGCTTGAGCGGCAGCGTGGCCTCGAACGAGGCCAGCAGTTGCAGGTAGTCATCGTCGTACTGCCAGCGCGGCAACACGAAGGGCAGACAGCGGTTCTGAATCTGCCCATCCTCGCGCACCACCACCAGCGCGTCGAAGGTGCCGGTCAGAATCACCGGGCGCTTCAGGGCATTGCTCAGCGATTTGATGGCGTTGAACATCTGATGCCGCTGGGTTTGGTTCCCGGCCAGCATGTTGTTGACTTCATCGAACACCAGGACCCGCATCCCGAGGTCACGCAGCAGGTGACGGATCTGGAACAGCTTGGCGTCCCTGGGGGAGCGGATGCGGAAAACTGCGCCCAGTTCATTCAGGATGTGGTTGTACAGGCGGTCCTCATCGGGCGTGCTGGGCGCGTCGAGGAGCACCACCGGCATCAACACGCGGTCGGCTGCCGGATCATCGATCACCGGATGGAGCTGTAAAAACCGCTCGGCGATGGTCGTCTTGCCGTTGTTGGTCTCGGCCACAAGCAGCAGACTCGGCGGGCGCCGGACGTTCGGATAGTCGATCAGTCGCTCCATCAGGCGCAACGCTTCCTGGGCCTTGGGATACCCGAACCAGCGGTCCTCACGGATGGCCTGGATGCGCTCGGCGTCGCTGGCCCCCAGCAGCCCCCGCGTCCGGTTGGTCAGTACCCGTTCCTCTTTTTGTGGTGTCACCTGACATTACCTCACGCTCCAGTGTAGCGGACCAAGGCGCTCAGGGTAAGAACCGCGTCGCCTCAGAAGTCGATGTCGTCGAACGGCTTGATGTTGCCCCGGACGGGCGGTGATCCGAGTGAGGTCGGGCGCTTTTCCGGGACCGGGCGCTTGGCCTGCTGTTGGCCTTGTTCGTTGCGCCGCCGCTTGTCCTCCGCCAACCGGACCTGCTTGGTAGTGCGCCCCTCGGCCTGCACCACGGCGTTCATCATCCGGTGGGCCGCCAGGATCGTGCGGTCGTCGCTCGCCTTCAGGTGGCGAGCACGGGCAAAACGCATGGTGGCGCGCAGTTCCCAGACGCTGATCGAGGGAAAGTTCGGCTGGCGGCAGCGCACCGCGAAGTAGCGGTCCAGATCGGGGTCGAGGAAATAGACCACGCTCACGTCCCTGGGGTCGTAGCGGAAGATAAACGTCCGCGAGGTGCCGGGGCGCTCCGGGTGCTTGGCGAGGACATAGCGGTGCAGCACCTCGCTCATGTAGGTCAGGTTGTCGTGCCGGACCCCGGCCCGCTGCACGGTGGCCTCGAAAAACGGCAGGAAGTCCATTTTCAGGCGCTCAGCCCGGTCCCCCATGAGCTGTTCGGGCAACCCGGTGGGCGGGTGCTCGTCGGTGCCGGTCAGCAGGCCCTCCTCCCAACGCTGGAGCGGCGTGACCCCCAGGCCCCGGTGAACGCGGTTGTGATAGACGCCGAGGAGATACGCGGCCACCCAGACTTCCAGACCCTCCAGCGTCATGGTCGCCTTGCCTTCGGCGTCATAATCGCCCCGCAGCATGGAGTTGCTGAAGGTCTTGCCCGGCAATGACAGTTCCTGTTTATGAACGGTGCCGATGATGCGTTCGATGTGCCCGCCGAACTTGGGGTTGTGGACCGGGCGAAACTCTTTGCTGATGTGGTACTGCGTGCAGGCCAGTTCCAGCATCTTGCCCCAGAACTCCTTGCCGTTGTCGGTCTTGAGCATCACCGGCTTGCCCCAGCAGGGCCAGCTCAGGGGGGGGTGAGACTCGCCCGGTGCGCTCACGTCACCAGACCCTTCGAGGATCTGCTGCACGGTATCCCGGTGCCGGGCCAGCCAGAGGGTCTTGGGGAGGATGGCATGGGTCACGGCCATCCCCACCGCGAACGCGCTGGGGGCGTCCAGGGAGATGTAGAAGCCCAGCACGACGCGGCTAAAAACGTCCATCACCAGCGTCAGCGTCGGGCGACCAATCGCGGTTCGGTGAACCGCATCGACGACCATCACGTCCATCGGTGTGTGGTCCACTTGGACCACCGCCAGCGGATACGTCGCGCCGGGATAATGACCCAGGACCGGGCTCAGGGGGTCACTGCCCCGGCGCCCGTAGCGGCGCCCAACCCGGTGGCGCTCCTCGACACGGTAGATGCGCCGCCGGAAACTCTGAAAGTCAGGCGTCCCCAGTTCGCGTTCGCCCGTGGCCCGGCTGCGGTTGGCGGCGTCCAGTTCGACCAGGAAGGCGGTGTAGGCCGCCGTCATCAGGGGCCGGTCGTCTTGCAGGTAAACCCGTTCGATCACGCTTTCCATCAGGCGTTCGACTTCGGGAGCCAGCCGCCCGCGCCCCTGGTCATGCCGGGGTTTGCGGATTAGACCGCTCAGGTCCCCGGCGCGCTCGAACTGCCTGATCCAGCGGTAGAGGGTCGCGGCGTGGCAACCGACCTCGGCAGCGCGGGCCTGGACCGCTGCTTCGGAACGGCCTGGACCGAGGTGCAGCAGCGGTGAGACCGCCTGGAGACGAAACACCGCCTCACGCTGGGCGGTGAGGGTCCGCTCGGCGTCCACCACACGGCGCGGCGATGCGGACTCCGGGGCCTGGAGATCGGCCAGGGGGACGAGCGTGTGGATCGGTGCGGTGAATACGTCGCCGTTGCGGTCCCGGAGTTGGACTTCGTGCAGGTTGGGCGTGCGAATGACCCGTCCTTCCCGGCCCTGATACACCACCCACTGATCGTTCTTGAAGGTCAATGGCTCGCTCACGAGGGCGCCTTGGAGATCAGGCGACTGTTCATGCCCAGGGGCTGCTCCAGCTCGGCACCTATCCGGTGACGGGCGATCAGGTGCCACAACACGGGCAGCGCGGCGCCGCGCTGCTCCACTGAGAGGCCCGCCAGGAGTGAGGCGGGCGTGGCCTCACGGCCCGGCTGTGCCCGCAAGCGGGCCAGCAGATCAACCTGAGTACCCTCGGAAAAGACCCGCTGAGGATCGAGGAAGGCCCGCAGGAAGGCGACGTTCTTGAGCCGCGCGGTGCGGATGTCGTGCTCGGTGATGGCGGCGAAGGTCCAGCCCTGCTCGGCGGCATAAGACGCCGCCGCCTGGAATTTGAGACGAAACTCCGCCGCCCTGGCCTGGAGTTCCGCCTGGTACTTGACTTCATACAGACTTGGCGCTCTCCCATCCCGGTAGGTCACCAGGGCGTCGGGAACGTAGTGGGTGGCCCTGCCGCTCTCGGCCCGGTAAGCGATGCGGACGGGCTGGGGCATGAAGGTCTCCACCGCCTCGTCGAACTCCAGCAGCATGAAGAAGTCGCGCTCCAGTGTGGATTCGAACTCGGCCCGGCCCCCGGCCTTGTTCGCGCTCAGGCGACCCCGATTGCCCCGCCTGCCCCCACGGATCTTACGCACGCCTACTCCGGTCATCACGCCCCCTTACTCGCAAGTAGTGTACCCTGTTGTCTATCTATTCGCAATTATTGTACCCTACCGCTCGCAAGCAGTGTACCCTGAATTGGGCGAAACCAGGGCGTTGGCTCGCAATTACCGAGTATGGTGACAATCAAGCCCAGAGTTTCAGCGCCCTAGCCGTGCTGCACAACGCGGTGGTGACCTGGAACATGACTGAGATCGAAGGGGTCGTGGCACGGCTGCGGGCTGACGGACACGAGCTTCCAGACGAGGTGTTGAGCCTCACTACGCCACTGCTGCGCAAGCACATCAATCCTTTCGGACGGTATCACTTCGACCTGGGTCGCCTTGGGGGCTGACCAGGACAGCGTTCAAGCCCTTAACGGGGGTTTTCGGGCGATTGAGGCTACAACGCGTGAAGCGGAGCAAGCGCCCAGCGGGTGGTGTCAGGCTGCTCACCCGCCTGACACCACCGCTAGAGGCCCCCATCAGGACCCGAGGACCGCCGATCAGACATCACCAATTCACCGTCCCCACCGATCCAGCTCGCGCGCATGGGCAGGATATCCCCCAGATTGAACAGGTACGGCCTGACCACGAAGTCCACGCCGTCCCAGCCGACGATCACCAAGGGCGAGCGGGTCCCGATCAGCTTCAGGGTCACCGCCTGCTCGATCAGCGCCACCGAGGCGTCAGTGTCCGGCAACAGGCCACCGGGCGCACACACCCAGTGGCCGACCCAGTCCAGCGCCGGATCGGTCAGCCGCAGCGCTTCGGAGCCGCCCAGGGTATACGCCGGGTCAAGGGCAAGGGGGTTGCCGAGCACTGCCATAGGGGGTATGCCGGTCAGGGCGTAGGCGACGTCTACCACCTCCCGGTGGTACCCGTAGAGCGGGCCGCTGCGGTGGGTGCCAGTTACCTCCAGGTGAGCCAGCAGGGAATCCAAAGCCGAGCGGCTGAGCCGCAGGTCGAGGGGAAATTGCTCGTCGAGATCGCTGTCCTCGACTTCACCGGTCAAGCCCAGAAACCGGCGCTGCGCCCAGCTCAACTTCAGCTTCATGACCGCGCACGCTGCTTCAGGCCCAGAGATCCTGTCCCCAGCGGCTTACTGCACACGCTTGAACTGCTTGTCCAGCTTGCTGAAAATGTCCTGGGCGGTCGCCGCGTAGGCGCTGCTGTAGGTGGCCGTCAGGGTGGTCTGGCCCGCGCTGCTGATGGCGCCAAACGACATTTCATACGGCTGACTGGCCATCGAGGTCTCGAAGCTGGTGTAATCCGGCGCCGTGGCGTTGGAGCGCAGGACCACCAAATTGCGCTCGATCTCCTCGGCCCGCCAGGGCTGGCGGCCCGTGGCCGTCGGCGCGCTCGGTGCGATGCCGACCACGGCGGCCAGCACCGGGTTGTCACCGCTGGCGCTGGTGGCCGCCGTGGCGTAGACCAGCACGGTGGTGACGCGGGTCGGCCCAGGGGTGGTCACGGGCGTGGCAATAGGGGGGCGGGCGATGGTGCTGAGCGTCGGAAGCGGTGCGCAGGCGCCCAGCAGGAACAAGGCGGGCAGGGTAAACAGGACTGGTTTCATGTTGGCCTCCAGCGTTCAGGGCAGGTCGTAGTTTTCGGGCTTGGTGGGGATGGTGGCGACGATGGTCAGCGCTTTGCCGTAATCCCCCGGTTGCATGGCGCGGTCGAGGAGCAGATCGGGGCGCTGGGTCAGGGCGGCCACGAAGTCACCGTCCGGCACATCGGTGAGTTTGAAGGTGATCCGCACGACACGGGCTTCGGTGCCTTTGACGATGTACGCCTCGGCGGCGCCCGCCGTGATCGGCTGGGCGTCGGGCACCACCTCGGTCTTGGTGACGAGCAGCTTGCCGAAGCAGAAAAAGCGGATGTCACCCTTGCCAGTCCAGTTGGCCAGGTAGGGGGCCTTGGGCGTGATGGTGACCTTGTCGTACCCACCTGACTGGGCCGCATGGACGGTGGAAGCGAAGTCGTGGCGCTCGACGAGCGAGACCAGCGCGGCTGTGCGGGACAAAGAGCTGTCGATCAGCGTGTTGCCCAGAATCAGGCCCTGCAAGCAGGGCCGGGTGTAGATCTGGTTGGAGGTGTTGGACAGGGTCTCGCCGCCCTCATCGAGAAACCGCTGGGCCGAGGGCGTCAGGTCCAGACTGCCGGTGCCGCCCCGGCAGCCGCTGAGCAGCAGGCCCAACAGGCACGAGACAAAGAAGACGCGCTTCACTGGCCCACCCTGTGACTTGCTTAAAGGCGGTATGGACCGAAATGGCTTCATCTCGGCTCCAGGCGCAGCCGGTCGATGGCGGCGACGTAGCGCTGATATAACTCGACAATCTCCGGTACGCTGCTCCGGACTCCCACGGTGGTGTCGCGGGGCCGAAACTCCAGCCGAAAGATCACTTCGCGCTCGCTCAGCCAGAGGGGCTGATACAACGCCCGCAGAAACAGGCTGTCGGACTTGTATCCGTCGAAGGTCCAGTACGCACCCGGTGCTGTGGGCCGCAGCAAAATAGCCGCCTGCTCAGCCAGCACCAGGAATTCGAGCTTACGGACTTCGTACCGCCGGGTAAGTACGTCGCTGGACGGCGCCGGAAGCGAGCGGAGCGTGTGTAGGGCGCTGAACATACGGTCGCGTTGCTTGGTCAAGTCAAGCCTCCTGGGTAGTCCATATAGTCATCAAACGTATAATAGCTGTACTCGGATTGCTTCTGCCAACAGATTGAGGGGATGCCGCAGGAAAAACGTTTGCCCAGCCCCTCGCGCAAGCTCTTCGCCCAGCGTCTGAGAGCCGAACGACTCGCCCGCCACCTGACTCAGGAAAAGCTGGGCGAATTGGCCGACCTCACTTGGAGCTACATTGGCCAGGTCGAGCGTGGGGGCCGCAACATCAGCGTCGACAACATGGACGCCCTCGCGCAGGCACTGGGGCTGCCGCTGGCGAGTTTGTTGTTGCCCAAAGCGGCAGAGGACTAGAATAGGCACACTGATTTTTGGTCAGCTCGTCCGGTGAGACGAGCCGTGGAGATCCTCTCCACGGTGAGTGCCCCGTCGATCTCATGCTGATCATGTCGTTTATTTTATACCGTTTTAAACAGCTACGTTCTTTTACACGTCGCAATAAGCAAGATCAGCCCTGACCCTGGAGAAATGCCCCGCAAACCCCGCAAGCAAAGGGACGACGATCCGGAGACCGTAGCCTTCCTATTCGCCCTCGGACAGAAGATTCAGCAGCTCCGTACCGAGGATTACAGCCAGGAGGATTTCGCCGCCGCTGTCGATGTCTACCGCAGCCACATGAGCCTGATCGAACGCGGCAAGACTGATGTTCGGCTCTCGACGCTACTTCGCATCGCCAGAGCACTCGAGCTGTCGGCCAGCGAGCTGCTGGATCTGGTTGACCAGCCTCTAACAGAGAAGCGCGGTGGCGCGTCATAGCCTCTAATGCCGGCCACAGCACGAGGTGACTCTGGCACCCGATCCAACGCTAAGTACGACCAGGCTACCGTTTTGGGCTTTTGCGTCTTGGGCAAAGCGGCACTTACCTTGCCTGCCCGCAAAGGGCGCTCCACCCCTCCACTCCCGCCTGCGGGTAGGCCCCTGCTGGGGGTCCGTTCTGCCCAAGAAGGCCGTACTCTCTCCAATACTCGCTCTTCGTCGTGAACGGACACCCATGAGGGTGCCACTCCTCCACCTGGGCACGCCACTCCTCCTTCGTCGTGAACGGACGCGTCTGGGCACGCCAATCCTCCCGCCCGATTGATCCAAAGATAAACGTTAGTGTACGTAGTACACCGTCAATCGATCAGATGAGAACTGCATGATGAGAAGCTCTACGACTGGAATTATCCAGCACGGCAATCTACCTCTCATCATCGAAATTCTGACCCACTCCAATCGGTTGATCGTGTATTAAATAATTCATCGGCACCCCGTCTCACCACTTCCCGACGCTGTTCTTCAGGCTCTCGTCGCTCCACTTAGCGTAAATGCGGGTCGTTTCCAGCGTGCTGTGCCCCAGGTGCCGGGCCACCGCTTCCAGATCGTTGCTAGCCTTATACAGCCGCGTCCCCGAATAATGCCGCAGGGCGTGCACCGCCCGGTAGGGGACCCCGGTCTTGAGGCACAGCAGCCGCAGCCGTTTGCGTACCGCCGCGTCGGTCAACGGAAACAGGCGCTGATCGGGAATCTTTGGGCCGAGCTGCCGCAACGCCTGTGCCAGCGTGCCGCTCATCACCGCGCTGCGGGCCTTACCGCCCTTACCGGAGCGCACCCGCACAGCATGGCTCCCGAAGTCCAGATCTGACCAGATCAGACTCAGCATCTCGCTGACCCGCAGACCCGCGTGGGCACCGAGGAGCAACATTGCTCGCGTATCGGGCCTGGCGTGGCCGAGCAGGGTCTGAAGCTCGTCCTCGCTGTACGGCTGGCGTTTGTCCCAGGGCGCAGTCTTGTCGCGGGCGGGCCGGGCATCACCGAAGGGATCGGCGGTCGTCGCTTCTGCCCAGCGCAGCGCTTTATAAAGTAGCCGCGCCGCCGCCAGTTCCAGCCGCACGGTCGCCGGACTCTTGCCCGCCGCCTCCCGCCATCTCAGGAAGGTCGGGCCGGTGTCGCGCGCCGGGCGCATCAGGTTGAGTGCACTGGTGTCAGCGTAGTTCAGGAAGATCTTCAGGCCCTTGCGGTAGGCCTTGAGCGTATTGGAACTGGCCCTGGCCCCGGACGCGCCGTAAGTCGTGAAGTACGCCTCGGCCAGACCCCACAGCGATTCCAGGTCCCGGTCGCGGCAGGCGGTCACGGCCCGGCGACGAAGCTCCTCGCTGCTGAGATCCGTCCACTGCCGCGCCCGGTCCAGCGGCTGACCAGTAAACGAGACCAGCTCGAATCCTGAATTTACCCCCTCCCCTGTTTCGCTCATTCTGGTTACGATAACACGGCTTATCCAAACTATGGCGAGGCTGGGTTCTGCTGTGGATCAGCATTGCTGGAGACGACGCAATGCCCACCGTCGCGAATCTTGCCAGGTCTGCTACCAACCCAAGGCTTCTTCTGCTCGCCAGTCGGGCTCTCCGCCAGGCTGGATCGGCCCGCAGGACCCGCTCGCTCGGATTCACCACCTTTCCAGCGGTAAGTCGAGAACTGGGGCTGCTGAGTCAGGATATTGTCGCCCTGCTCGTGGGTCATTTAGCGATGTCTGGGAGCTGGCGGTGCCTGAACCGTTTCGGCTGCCAGTCGATCATACGGGGGCCGACGATTACCAAGAACGCCAGCATCCTTTCCGGCTCGGACGGCGACGGGTGTGTGATGGTCTGTGCTCTTCAAACTTCGCGTCAGCGGCGCGACTCCGCCAGGGTAATTCACTGCCAGCTCAGCTTCACCGGGTCCCAGACGCCGCTGCTTTCCCATGGCAATCGCTGCGCCACCGCTCCTGGAAAGGCCCGAATCACGCTGAGAATATCGGCCAGCTCCGGCAATCTCGCCCAGGTGTTGCGCCGCCGGTAAGCTGCCCAGGCCTGCAACAGCCCTAGCTCCTGTGCAAACGCTGGATCCAGCACCAGGGCCAGGTTGGCAGTCGGTGTGCGGCGCACGGCGAAACTCGCCCGCATCGCCTGGGCCAGATCGGCGGCGCGCATCCCCGCTGCCCCCTGAGTACCCGGCGCTCGGGCGATCTGCCACAGATCGTGCAAGTCTTTCATCCGACTATTGGCCACGGTCAATTCGAGCATCACCGCGAATTTCTCGGTCACCACCTGTTCGAGCGGGTAGATCCGCACCAGCACCGGTTCAGGAATGACCAGGCGCGGAAAGTGGGCCTGCACCAGTCCTGGGTAAATGACGTTGCCGAACGAGACGTCGAGGTCCAGCGGCTGCCGGGCGCGGCCCAGCACCGCGACCAAGCTGACCTGCACCACCGGGTGCGCCGCTGATTCCGGCGCGCTGGAGCGCGCCCGAATATCTTCAGGCGCAAATACCAAGCTATCCCCAAAGGGAGCGGCACAGATCTCGTGAATCCAGGCCAACACCTCGTCGAGCGGTGGGGGTGGCCCCAAGGCCGCCAGGTCGAGATCACGCGTGGGGCGGCCCAGTTGGCGGAAACGGGTGAACAGACTGGCACCACCCTTGATCACGAAACGCTCGGCATGCACACTGGCGTCCAGGCGGCCCAGAAAGCCTTGCTGGGCGTAGGCCATCTGGACCGGCATCACCTGTAATTGTTCGGCGGACAGCCCCAGTTCACGTCCGGCGTTGCGCAGGCGAGCGGCGACCGAAGCCGCCTGGTCCCGGCTGATGGGCTCAGCCATAAAGCACACTCAGGTCGCGCCGGACCGTCGCTTCGACCCGGCAGACCTGGGCAGCGGCCAGCAGCGGGGCCGCCGCACCCCGACTGCCGTCCTCATCCCCGTGCTCCAGGTAAGCTTTCAGTACACTCAGGTAAGGGGCAAATCCCAGCGTATTTCGCCGCCGACACAGATCGGCCACCGTTTTGGCGGGTGTAAAAACTCGGACTGGAACGCCGTGACGGGTATCGGTCATCTGCCCGAACTCAAAAACCAACGTCGTCATCCAGTGAAAGCGGGCCCCCAGTGCCACCGGCAAGTGGCCGGTGCGCTCCCGGTGCAGGGCCAAATCAACCTCTAAAGGCTCCTCGGTACTCAGTCCCAGCCAACTCGCGGCGCTACTCAGACAGAGTACGGCTCTAGGAAAGCGGCGCTGGAGTTCCAGTACCCGATCGGTGTGGCTCAGGGCCGCGCCGCCGTGTTCGGTAACGGCGTAGACCCCGCGCTGTACCCGCTGGAGTTCGCCGCGCTCCACCAGCCGGGCAAGTTCCTGACCGTGAAAGCCTGCTTGTACAAAATCAGCCGCCCTGACCAGCCGCTGGGAATCTCGGGGCGTGGCGCGAAGAAAGCGCTCCAGCCGGAGAGACAGTTCAGAGGTGTGATTTTCCGTTTCCATAAAGTAGATGCATGCTAGCAGAAAATCACACCATCGGGCAAATGGGCTCCGGGTTTCGAGAGATCGGCCTATACGCAAGTCCTGAACTCTTCGAAGGCTGCCCCAGTGCCGTTTGGTCTCTGAACACAGCGTCCCTGAACACCAATCCATAGATGCCTGAAAGCACTGAGGTCAAGGTCGGAGACGTCGGGGATCAGGCTGATCGGTGCCGTTCAGGGGCGTGAAGTTCTCCGTGAACGGTGACCAGACCCAGTCGTTTTGGGAATCGACCCAACAGGCGACGCCGCGTTCGTGCCGGGCGCTGAGCTCAGAAGCGCTTGCAACTCCTCGAGGAGAACGCCGATACGTGCCTGCTGCTCAGGCGGCAGACGTTCGATACGCGACCAGTCGTTCAGAGACTTCGCCACGAACCGGGCACGGGTCGGGGCCGGACTGATCGCAGGCTGAGACCGGGCGGCAGATCGCAATTCCTCCAGACTCGCCCCCTTCGATGCCAGCTTCAGCAGTCTCCCCCGTTCCTTGACGTCGCCGATCCGAGCGATCACCGCAGCCTTGGTGTATTCGAGCTGGCCTGACCGGACCGGATCCAGGACATCCTGCGGATACCGCAAGACGGGCAGGAGGTGGACCAGAAACGACCGCCACGATCCGCCCACGATGCTGAAGACGCCCTCGACGAGCGCAATCAGCGGCGCGTGCTCTTCGCGTTCAGGATGTTTGCGCAGGGCGCTCAGTTGTGCCGGTACCCGTTCAGGCGCAACGCCCAGGGCACGGGCGATCAGGTGGGCGGTCGCGTCGGCCCGGTCCACCGGGTTGAGATCCTCGCGCTGGAGATTCTCGACCAGCGCCAGGGTGCGAGCCTCCTCGTCCGTCAGATCCCGGACCAGCACCGACACCTCGCTCAGACCTGCCAGTTTCGCGGCGCGGTAGCGGCGCTCACCGGCCACGATCTCGAAAACGTCACCAACGGGCCGGACCAGTAGAGGTTGCAGCAGGCCCTGCTCGCGGATGCTCTGCGCCAGATCGGCGAGCGTCACGTCGTCGAAATGTCGCCGGGGTTGTGCGAGCAGCGGTCTGAGCTGATCGAGCGTCACCGTCTGCGCGACTCTCGGCGCATTGACCAGATGCTCCAGGCCACCTCCCCCGACGAGCTCGTCGAGCTGACCGCCAACGCTGGGCCGGGGCCGCCTAGCCACGCTGAACCCCGACCGGCAGACCGACCGCCTGCGCGACTTCTTGCGCCAGCTTCTGAATATGCTGGTGGGCCTCACTACCAGGAGCGAACACTCCTACCGGTTGCTGCGCGGACGTCGAATCGTTCCACGTCGCGGCGCGGTAAGGAATCGGGCTGGCCAGCGGTGTCAGACGTTCACGCATGGCGCCGAGCGCCTCCTTGTCATGCAGTTGACGACGGTCGAACAGCGTCGGCACGAAGAGGGAGACATTCAGCCGTGGGTTGAGTTTGCGGTATGAGCGCAGAGCCTGACTGACCCCCTCAATGCCGTTGATCCCCTTTTCGCGGGTGGGCACAGGCACGATCAGGTGATCGGCAGCGATCGCCCCCAGTACGCTGAGCTGCCCCAGTGACGGCGGCGAGTCGATCAACACGGCGTCGTAGTGCTCGCGGAGAGCCTGAAGATGGTTGCGCAGATGCATCTGTGCTCCCGTGACGCCCAGCACCCGCGCTTCGGCGAGCGCCAGGCCGATGTTGCTGGGAATCAGGTCGATACCGAACACCGGGTAGGGCTCGGGCAGCGGCTGGTCATCCACGGCGGTGTCGTGAACCGTGCGGTCCTGGGGCACCCCGCGTACGCCCAGCCAGGATGAGAGATTGGCCTGAGGGTCTAGGTCAATCAGCAGGGTACGCAGCCCCCAGGTTCCAAAGGTGTAGCCGACATCGCGCGTCAGCGAGCTCTTCCCCGCTCCGCCCACGTGATTGAAAAACGTCATGACGACCATGCAGTGACCCCACTGTACCGCACCAAGCTGGAGGTCACAACGTTGTGACCTGGCGGGTACCTGTCCCAGACGTCAGATCGACGCTGTGGCAAAAAAGTGGGGCGACCCGCCAGTCTCCCCCATTCATAACGGCTACTCCCCCTGCTCGGCGATCAGTTGTCGCACGCCCTGGGCCACCTGTTGCCGCTCAGCTTCTGGCCTCGTCAGGACCTGTGAGCGCAGGGTGATGAGCGTCTCAGTCGGCAGTTTCGCCAGATCTTCGACCCGTAGATGCTCGCCGACCAGCAGAAAAGTGAGCACTCGCAGCAAGTCGTCCCGCGACGGCTGCGTCAGTTCAGCGTCGACCTGGGCCACATCGAGCTTGACCTGCTTCTGTACTCGGGTACGTGCGGCCTCGACCACCTTGGGCCGGTGGCTGCCGCTGGGCCAGGCATATTTGCCGTTGCCGTAGCTCCGCACAACATCGAGCACGAAGCCCACATGGTTGGCGGGTAAGTAGCCCTGAGTCAGGATGGCCCGGGCCTGGGCTACGCCGTCCTCGACCTGCTCAGCGTAATCGAGGGCTGCCTTCTTGGCGGCCACCAGCGGCACTTTAAGCGCCAGCAGCAACTCGACCAACCGGACATTCGCTTCGGGCACCGCCTGTCCAAAGGTGTAGGTCAGCGACTGCTTGCGGCCCACACCCGTGATCACGACACCAGTCAGGTACTCGGTGTGGATCAACATTTCATGGATCGGTTCGAGGGTCCGGCGGATCTTATCGGGCTTGTCGCTAGCGATGCCGCAGCGCTGCGCCAGATCCATCAGTGAGATCGTGAGCGTCGCGGCGCGGTCCTGATGCTGCACCGGATCATGCCGGAGCGAATCCAGCACCCGGTAGGCCGCGCGGGCCGGTTGACCGAGTTGGCGCAGTAACGTGGCACTGACCGGCTTGAAGTACCCGTTGCGGATATTGCGGGTGAGCTCGCGTGGCAGGGTTACGGCGATCTGCTTGGCACCGTCCGTATCGCGCCGTGCCCGCGTGAAGATCAGCTTCTCGATCAGCCGGAAGCCGACCGTGACCCAGTCGTCGTCCTCATGGCTGCGCCAGGCGCCGCTGATCCAGTACTGGGTCGAACTGAGGCGCTCCAGGCTGATCCGCAACATCTGACGGTTGGCCCCGGTATCCACCAGACCGCACATCTGGAGCAACCGGTACATAGTGAATCCGAACAGCCCATCGTCCGGGCAACCCTGTTCGATGTAGAGTTCTTGAAGGGCCAGATAGGTATCGTTGTCTATTCCGTGTGGCACGCCGTATTTTTGAATGCCGTTGCATTCGATTTCACTGGGTACGCCGTTGCGGCTGAAGGTGACCTTCCACTGGGCGTAATCCTCGGCGATCTTGCGCTGAATGGAGATCAGCCCCAATTGACCCACATTGAGATCCTCACGCAGCACGATGGCCTGTTCGGCTTCTCCGATCGTGGGCATCTTAGACATACCCCAGTCTAGTCGCTTTGGCCCACCAACACGATACCGTTATGAATGGGGGGAAATGGCGGCCAACCCCCCGTTATGAATGGGGGGAAACGAGAAAATATCCCGTCTGGGTGGGCACATCGTACATCTCTGTTCTGACCCCGTCATGAATGGGGGAAACTGCTGCCCGAGTACCGTCATGAATGGGGGAAATGAGCGAAAACAGACCTCCATATCCCCCTTGCTACCCCGTTATGAATGGGGGAAACTTACCGTCATGAATGGGGGGAAACGGGTCGCCGACCCCGTTATGAATGGGGGGAAAATGTCCAAAAATACCGTCATGAATGGGGGGAAATACCGTCATGAATGGGGGGAAAGTGGGGATCGATGCCGTCTGACACACACGGCAAGTTGCCCCTGATGTTGATTCGTATCAAGTAGTAAAAGATCTACTACTAAAAAGATAAACAACAATCAGGGGGCTGCGATTTCGGTAAATCTCGTTTCGGCCTCGAACGCCCGGACCTTGCCCGTCACCTCCACAGCCTGGGTTCATTAGGACCGGCGGGAGAATGGGGCAGGGGAGAGGCATCAGCATGGCCTCTTCCGGTCGCCCTAACCAATCGGGGTGACTTCACATTCCCACCATGAACAGGAAGCTGAGCCGGGAGCCTGCCATTCACTACCTGAGTTGAGGTCTGAGAAGGCCAGGAACTGGGTTCGAGACAATATTGTGGGTCCCAGTAAGGTTGCAGACTCGCAGGTGTGCTCCTGGCCTTCGTAGAGCCGAGCTTTGCTATGGTGAAGCCTATGTGTTGTACAGGAGCCAAATTCATTTGCTACCGAATGTCACCGCCATATGGGAGGTTCGGCAACAGCGGCACTCGATACGGTTCATCACCACGGGCGTGGGGAAGGCCCACCGAGAGCAGCAGGCCCGCGCCAGCCTGACGGTTCATCCCCACAGGCGTGGGGATGGCTCCACATGTCTCCTAAGTTCGCGTAGCACAGACGGTTCATCCTCACAGGCGTGGGGAAGGCTGTTTGAAAACATTTCGGAGGATCGCCTCTCGACCCCTGGAAAACCCTACAACCTCTGCAGCATCGGATCACATTGTCATTCCTCACGGTACGGCTGCTTTACGTCATTCAATTCGCTCATAGGTCAGTCCCAATTCTCGGTCGAGACGAATTCGGGTTCGGCCCAGCGTCGCCTCTCCGTTGACTAGGACGAGAGGTTTGGCTTCCCGCAGCAGAGGGTGAACATTCCAGCCGTGGTGCTCAGTGCCGCAGGTCAGATGACGATCCTTCATCTGGCCTTCTATGCCATGGATGAGGTCATACCGAGAGACTTGCAAGCTGCGGGCAAATATTGCGCGGGCAGCCTCCCAGTCACCTTTATGAAGGGTCGAAGGCTGGGCAGGCTGCTTGCCGTACTCATCAAGATAGACTGTGCCGTCCAAATGGTGAACCGGCACGATCCGCAGGCTGGGATCGCCCAATCGGGTTCCGTATACCGCCGCGTCATGAGATGGGTCCATATCATCGTTGACCGGTTCACTGTCGGGATCGCTTGCTTGGTCCTGGCGCACTATGTCCAGCGCGTGCTCAGGTGATCCGATATGGGCCAGGGAACCGGTGGTCGCGTGGTTTTGACGGCGGTGCTGAAGCACTTTATCGGCACCTGCCAGGGTCGCTTGCTGCGAGGCTTCCAATCCGCTCAGCGTCGGGAACGCCGGATCGTAGACCATCTGTACCAAGCCGTCGAGATCGTCTGGCAGGGTCATCTGTGCTCGATGTTGAAGGGCATGCCAGGTGCGGTACATCAGCGACGGCGCGTAGATATATTTCCACTGGTATTCGCTCAGGGCCGACTCTGGCCAGTCGGTCAGCCCCGCGACGTACAAAGTTGCCTGCTCATGGGCACCGCGCCGACCCGTATTGGTCGCGTGGCGATGCAGGCGTCCGGCGCGTTGCAGCAGCAGGTCGACCGGGGCCAGGTCCGAGATCATCACGTCGGTATCGAAGTCCAGGCTCTGCTCGGCAACCTGGGTCGCGATCAAGATAAAGCGCTCTGGGCGCACGTCCTCTGTGATTTCTTTGCCTTTTTTCAGGTAGCGGGCAGGCTGTTTACCCAGGTAGCGTAGCGCCCGCTCCTCACGCTCGCCTCGGTCGCCAGCAGGGTAGCGGGCATGGTAGAGATGCACACCGATTCGCTGCGGATGCTTGCTGCCATGGTGCATGCTCTGGAAGCGCTCACCCAGCTCGGCACGCACGGCCTGAAACACGTTCTGGGCACGCTGAACGGTATTGACGATGACGGTTACGGTTCCGCCCGCCTCGGCCAGCGAGATGGCCTGCTGCGCTAGCATCTGCGGCTCAGGGTCAGTCGGTCGCAGGTTCAGCGTCACGCTGCGGCGCGGTCCAGGAATGTGGTGTGAGACGGGCTTCGCCTCGCCAGTCCGGGCCACGGTCAGGCGGGGGTAAGGAGGGGCGGTATCCGGAGTGACGTTCCAGCTATGGAGCAGGTCACGCCTCGTCTGTGCGGGCAGGGTGGCGCTCATGATAATCACGCTCGATTCCAGCGCCCGCAGCCAGCGGCACAGCGCGTGGATCAGCTCGGTGGTGTAGGTGTCGTAGGCATGTACCTCGTCGAGGACCACCACCCGGTTACCCAGGCCCCACAGCCGCACAAACTGATGGCTGACACCCAACACACCCAGCAGCGCCTGATCGACAGTACCTACACCGTATTCGCTGAGCAGTGCCCGCTTGCGGTGGCTGAACCACTCAGCCGCCTGCACGCTCCCCGCCAGTTCAAGAACTGTGTTTGGCTGGATGTCAAGGCGCTGCTCACTGACCGGGCGGGTCTGGGCGGTGGCCTTCAGGTCAGCCTGGTAGTCACGGTGCAGCGCCGCGCCGCCATGGAGCAGTTGCAGATCGAGCGTGACCGGAACCGCCCGGTGCCGGGCCTGAACGCCTAGAAACTCGCGCAGCCTGGTGTACATGGCGTTCCCGGTCGCCTGAGTCGGCAGCGCGAAGTACATGCCACGGTGTCCGGCAGCAGTTTGGAGTTGCAGCGCGCTGTAGAGGGCCGCCTCGGTCTTGCCCTCGCCCATCGGGGCTTCAATGAGAATCAGCGCGGGGCGTGGGTCGGGCACGGCCAGCACTTCGGCCAGCAGCGTCTGCAAAGGCCGCGCCCGGAAGCCGGGCAAGTAGGCGAAGGTTTCGTCCACGCTGCCCAGGTTCAGGGCCAGCGGTTGGCGAACCGTCCAACCGATGTCGTCCAGGGCAGTGTTGGCCTGCTTTAGAGCGGCGTTTACATACGCGGCTGGGTCGCTGAAGGCCAGTGGGTTCGGTTGCGCTTCCAGCTTGAACGAGCTGCCGATCCAGTCGGCGAAGCTGGTCAGTCCGGCCAGCCGCATAAACGCCTCACCGCTCCAGGTCGTGATCGGCGGCGGTGGGGCGTCCTCCAACCCGAAGCCGCGCAGCACCAGCGCCAGCAACTCATGGTGAACGGCGGCCCACTTGGGGCCGGTGCCCCGGTCGGGGGCGCGGGGTGTGGCCTCGCGAAAGCCGTGGTGGCAACCCAACGCCTGCGCGACCCCGCTGGCGACCGCCGGTGACCAGCCCCGCGCGGTCAGCAGTCCGGGCAGCAGCTTCTGGGTAACCAGCCCGTGTGGGGTGTCCTCGCGGTGATCTTGCTCCGGCAGCTCGGCCCAGACCCGCGCGGCCAGGTCTGGAGCCTTGCGCTGAAAGGCTGGGCTGGCCTTACCCAGGTCGTGAAGCGCAGCCAGGGCGCAAGTCCAGCGCAGGGCGGTCAGAACGTCGGTGCCAAAGTCGCCTGCCAGGTACGCACGGGTACGCTCCGGTTCGCGCCCGAGGATCGCGCGTGCGCAGGCCCCCACATCCAGCAGGTGGTGCAGTACCGGCAGCCAACCGCTGCCCGCGCCCGGTTGATGCGCCGACTTCTGACCACTTTTAGCCCACAGCACTTGTACGGCAGCGCTGGGCGGTCTGGGTGGTGAGGCCGTCATATGCCTGAGCCTACGCCCAGTTCAGCGGCGTAGCGGCGCGTCTCACCGTTCGCTGAACCGGACGACAGGTTTGGACGCTTGCGGAGTGCAAGCTGCGCATGTCGCCGGAAACACCGTGCCAAACGGTGAATTTACTGGAGTGACGCGCCGCGCACCCTGGCCTTTCGTCCACTCCCACCTGAAGCGTTGTACCGCGTCGGCCCCCAGACAGGGGGCCTGGGGGAGTTGTTGTCTCGCGCGGCTTTGGGCCGCGCCGCAGGAGTCCAGCATGTTTTACACCAGCCTCGTTCGCCGCCTCTTGGCCGTCGCCTTGCCCGCCCTGCTCAGCGTGCTGTTTATCCTCTCCTCGGCCCGCACCACGCCCACTTCGCCTTTCACTGCCGGGGACGATGTGAAAATCGGCAAGGGTGTTGGCTGAGGCCAGGACCACCTTCGGCATTACTCCGTTTAGTCTCAGGGGGCCGCGTCAGGGGACGCGGCTCCCGTTTGCTTCAGGGCAGGCGGTACTCTGCTCGTTATGGGTCTGCGCTCACGTCAACCGTCTGCCTCATCCTGGACCCTCTGGGCCAGCTCAATCCGTGCCCTGACCGAGCTGGGAAAGTTCGCCGAGGCCCGCCGCACCGCCAAGCAGGCTTTGGTCCAGGGTCATCGCGCCTCTGCCTTGTTAGAGCTGCTGGGCGGCGCTGTGGCCGCGTCCTCGGAGGATTGGCACGAGGAGCGGGAGGGGTTACGGCTGCGGCTGCGACTCCTGGGCAATGCGGGGCAAGAGCCGCAAATCGAGGCCCTGACCCGAGCTGAGCTCGCAGGAGAGCAGCATCAGGGCGACGCTTGTGCCGCGTTCCTGCACGCCTACCTCGCCTTTGCCCTCGTTCAGCGTGAGGCATACCGGGAGGCGCTGGGCTGCGCCGAGCAGGCCCTGCTGCACCTCACGGCGCTCTATCCCCACGAGCGTGTGCTGGTGCGGCGGATGCAGGCTATCGCCCTGAACCGTCTGGACCCGGACAGCGACTGGGCCGGTCCACTCGAAGACGCCCTGGCTGAAGCGCAGGGCTGGGTCCGGTCCCTGCTGCTCACCGATCTGGCCGGTCTTCACAGCCGTCGGGGCAACGAAGCGGCGGCCATGCTGGCCTTCGCCGAGGCGCTGCCGTTGGTAGGGCAGCCCGCTGACCGTGCCGAGCTGCTGAGCAACATGGGGCTGATCTGCCTGCGTGCGGGACAGCTCGCTGAGGCGGAAGAATATTTCGGTCAGGCGGTAAAAATCAACTCTTCAGCGCGCAGCCGGGCGCTGTCCGGGCAAGCGGCGGCCCGGCGTGCCCTGGGCGAATGGGCACGGGCCAGCGCCCTTTATGAGCAGGCCAGCCGGGTCGCGGCGGTCAGCGGGGACGACGACGACCTGCGCCAGGCCCTGCGTGGCCTAGGTCATACCCAGCGCCTCGCTGGGCAGCACATGACCGCGCTGGCGACCCTTCGGCGTGCGGCCCAGGTGACCCAGGCGGACCGGACGTCCGGGGTTTCGTGGGTCAATGTCGATCTGGCCGCTGCCCTGGTCAGTCTGCCCAGCCTCGACGCAGCCCAGGTCCGGCACCATCTGGAGCGCAGCGGCCCCCTCGACCGTGAGGAGGCCGAACGGGCCAGCATCGTCAGGGCCGAACTGTGGCGGCGTGAGGGTCAGGCTGACCAGGCCCGGTGCGTCATTGAGCTCCTCGGTCCACATGTGCTGTGGGTCAGAGAGGAAGCGCACGCCTTTGCGCTCCTGTTTGGCCTGCTCGACGCTGAGAGGCGTCCAGTCCCGCTCCCGCGCGCTGGCCAGACCGAGGTGGCGCTGCGGGTACTTGGCCTGCCGGAGGTCCGGGTCAATGGCCGCAGGATCGACCTGCCACCCCTGGAACTGGTGATGCTCACGGCACTCGTCGAGGCGGGCGGCGAACTCAGTACCGACGAGCTGACCGAGGTGCTCCGGGACGACCGGCCCAGGACCCCGCGCCTGGCGACTCAGCGCGTCTCCCGTGTGGCCGGGCAACTGGCCGCCGCCCTCGGCTGGCCGGGCAGTCTGCGGGCCCTGCGGGGGCACTACCTGCTCGACCCGGCGACCCACTGGACCACTGATTCGCTCGGGGTTCAGCGGGGAGGACGACCGCCCGAGGCGTACCTCTCAGGCGTCCATCTGCCCTGGGCCATCAGCCGGGAACAGGAGTTGCGTCAACGCGACTGAGATTTGCTGCGCCCAATGACCACCACCCCTCAAATGCGACAACACTGCGACACCTTTGCACTACTTTGCATGCATGGAAGAATCTCTGGCCCCGCTCCGCTCTCCAGTGCGCGTCCGTCACACCCCAGCTCCCAAACAGGCCAAGACCTGGCACAAGTCCAAACGCCTGACTGACCTGGTCAGCAAGCTCCAGGCAAGACCGTGGACGACGACCGAGCTGGCCCGCGTGCTGAACGTCAACCAGCGCTGCATTCAGCGTGATCTTCAGGTGCTGCGGGCCATGGATTATGACGTCGCTGATCACGCCGGGAACGCTTACTTCATTCCCGCACGCGGTCAACTGCTGCGGCCTGCCGAGGCCCTGGCGGCCTACGCGGCGATCCGGCTGGCGCACCACCATTCGCCCACCCTGGGCAGTCACTACCGCTACGCGCTCGATCACATCTCGATGGCCCTGCCCGAGCGCATCCGGCACATCCTCAATGCCAGCGTCAGGGACAACGGCAGCGCGACTTTCGCCGAGCGCCAGATGGAGCAGGTGGCCTCCGCCTGGGTGGACCAGCGGGTGCTGAAATTCGATTTTCACCGCCAGACCGGCGAAATAGAGACGGGCAATGAGCTGTGCATCTACTTCATCGAGATCAGTCGGACCAACCTGACGCCCTACGTGATCGGGTTGGAGCGGCGCAGGCGAGGGCAGATCAGAACCTTCAAGCTCTCGCGGATGCGCAACCTGAGTTTGCACACCGACACCTACGAAAGCGACCCCACCTTCGATCCCCGCCAGTTTCTGAGTGACGCCTGGGGCGTGATCGGCGGCCAGCACAGCGTCACGGTGCGGGTGCGCTTTGCCCCCGAGGCCGCTTACCGGGTGCTCGAAGGCGGTTTCCCGAATGCCACGCTGATTCGCCATGATGGCCAGGTCGAGATGGACTTCCGGGCGGGCACCGATGCGACGGGCCTGCCCCGCGAACTGCTGCCTTTTTTGTTGAGCTGGGGTCCCCGCGCCGAGGTGCTCTCACCGCCTGAAGTCCGGGCCGCCTGGCTCGGTGAACTCCGGGAGGCGCTGGCCCGCTACGATCCGCCCTCAATGCTTGATACTCCCGCTCTGGAGATGCTATGAACAGTCCCCCTATCCCACCGTTCAATTTGCTCCACGAGCCCTGGATCCCGGTGCGCTCCCTGTCGGGCGGCCCGGTGCAGGAAGTCGGGCTGCGCGAGCTGTTGCTGCGGGCGCGCGAGTTCGGGCGCATCGACGACGCCTCGCCGCTGATCAGCGTGGCCCTGTTGCGCCTGAGCCTGGCCCTGCTGCACCGGGCCTTACAGGGGCCGAAGAACGCCGAGGTGGCCGCCGCCTGGTTCCGAGACGGCTTTCCAACCGGCGTGCTCGAAGCGTATTTCGAGCAGTGGGCACCGCGCTTCGAGCTGTTTGACCCGGAGCAGCCGTTCTGGCAGGTAAAGGTCGATCCAACGAGAGGAAATCGCTACCACTGGAGTCTCCTTGCGCCAGAGTTGAACGGTAGTAATACAACAGTGCTGTTTGGTTCCAAAAAACGATTAGAACCACTTTTCCCGAAAAGAGAAGTCGAAATGCGGCTCACAGGTTGGCTGGGTACGGCTCCGGCAAGTTATGTCGCGCGGCTTTTAGCCCAAAATCAATCGTTCGCTTTAGGTGGACGCACTACGGGTGCGTCAGAAAGTCAGCAGGGCGGTCCGATCATGAGTAAAGCCATGTTTGTACCGCAGGGCCGCAATTTATTAGAAACGCTCTGTTTCAACCTTGTTCCGTATGGATCAGACTTAGCAAAAATGGATCGAGCTGTATGGGAGTGGCAAAGTGAGGGCAGGGAACGGTCGATTGGAGCAAATGTCCCGTTAGGTCCGGCGGATCGGTATACATGGTTGTCCCGTGGCATCACTCTTTTCCCATCCAGCGCAGAATCCTCTGATGTTGGACTCATTGCCTATGGGGCGGGCCTCGCACGCGCCGAGGATGAGAACCGGGGATTATTGTTTGAGCCAATGGCCGCATTAATTTCTAAAAAAGTGGAAGGTGTTCCCACCTTGCTTCCTTACAGTTTGAACCTCGAGAAGCTAGCGTGGCGGGATTTGAGCGCCATTCTTCCTGAGCCACAAAACCAGATTTACACCGATCCGAAGGGAAAGACGATTAAGTTGAAGGGACATGTTCCTATGGTGATTCAGAATGCATCACAAGTTTTGGAAACTTTGTACCCACAGAAGGCAGGAGAGGAAGTAATCCCTATAATTGTGTTCGGTCAGATTCTAGGTGGAAAACCTGGAATTACATCCTCTACCAGAGAAGAGACGTATAACCTTCCGATACGGTTAGTTGAGGACTGGGACGCATCCGGCAAGTACATTGATGGGGCCTTGTCAAGTGCAAAGAATACCGCGTCAGCTTTACAGCAAGCGACGACTCGACTGGCGACTGAGGTTCTGTCGCGCGGTGGTGAGCGTGAGCCGCACGGTAAGGATGTTAAAGCTCTGGTACGCACCCTGCCTGGCCTGGGCACCTACTGGGCCAGCCTGGAAGCGCCTTTCCGGGTTTTTCTGGCCAGCCTTGAGCAGCCTGAAGTCGCCGAGGCGCAGTGGCGCGGGGCCGTCACGGTACAGGCCCGCCATGCCTGGGCGCTCAATATGCAGGGCGCGGGGCAGGGCGGCCAGGTGCTCGGTTTCGCCTACCGCCCAAGACGCACCGACGGCAAGTATCAGCCGAGCCCGCAAACCCTGCTGGAGCGGGCGATCTTGGCCCTTCACCGCCCTAGCAGCCCGTCCACCACTGCACCGGAGGCGTCCAGCCTATGACCCAGCCTGTACCTGACCGCCCACGCTCACCCGCTGAGCGCTTCGAGCCGCTGCTGCAAAACCTATCGCGTCTCGACCGTGGCCGACTGGCTGCCCTGCGCCGCTCATTGGGTGACGACCAGCCTGGCCAGAGCGTGCCCTGGCTCGAAGGCGTGTTCCTGCGCTCGGGTCTGGTCCTGCGCTCCGACCGGCAGTGGCGTGCGCTGGCCGTCGTGGCCGGTCTTTACGCCTTGATCGAGCGTCCAAGCGGCGACGATTTGCCGATCGCTCCGGACCACCGCCCCTCCTTCGGCCAGACCTTTGGGCAGCTCTACCTCAGCCAAGATCAGCGGCCCAGCACCGAGAAACGCTTCCTGGCGCTGCTAGAGGCCGATGTTGACGGCCTGCCCTATGCCCTGCGGCAGGCCGTGACCCTCCTGAAAGCCGCCGAGCTGCATCCAGACTGGGCCTTGCTGATGGCCGATATCAGCCTCTGGAACCATGAAACGTTTGGTGAACGGGTGCGGCGGCGCTGGGCACTGGATTTCTACCGCAGCGCCGAACGCGTTTCCGAAACGGATCTGGACCCCGCTGTACTGCCTACCGGCACCATCGTGCCCGAACCCGCCCCCTCAGATGAAGGAGACACCCTGTGAACGCCCTGCTCGAACTGCATTACCTCCAGAACTTCGCGCCCAGCAATCTTAACCGTGACGATACCGGCAGCCCCAAAGACGCCTACTTCGGCGGTACCCGGCGGGCACGGGTGTCGTCTCAGAGCTTCAAGCGGGCCATGCGAATGGATTTTAAAACGCGGAGGATTTTGAATGCCGATGAGCTTGCTTTTCGCTCTAAACGTCTTCTCGAAGAACTGACAAATCGTTTTGCATGTGGTGACAATAAGCTCAATACAAACCAAGCACGGTGGGTTGCAGAGGGTCTGCTCCTGATGAATGGGATTGCCTTTGTCGAAGAGAAAAATGACGATGGCGAGTATCTGGTGAAAGATACGAGGAGTGAGGCACTGGCCTTTTTGGGGGAACATGCCCTGCAAGGGCTTGACAATTTAGTCAAATCTTCGCCAGAAGTTTCACAGCGCGTAGCTCAAGTAATAGGAGAGTTTAGGGAGAAAGCCCGCAGCGGTAGATCTTACAAGGGAAAAATTGGTGAGTCCGAGGCCAAAACCAAGCTCCGAAAGAGTGTTGTGAAAGCGCTTGATAGATATGCTGAGCAGGTTGAGGATGTTCTTAACGGCTCCCGCGCGGTGGATGTGGCTCTTTTTGGGCGGATGCTGGCTGATCTGCCGGACAAGAACGCCGACGCGGCGGCTCAGGTGGCGCACGCACTGAGCACCCACGCCATGCGGGGTCGTGAGTTCGACTTCTACACGGCGGTGGACGATCTCAAGCCCTCGGATACGGCGGGCGCGGACATGCTAGGCACCGTCGAGTTCGGCAGCGCGACCTACTACCGGTACGCCTGTGTGGACCTGCGCCAGTTGCTCGCCAACCTCGGCGGCGACCTCGACCTGGCGACGCGGGGGCTGCGGGCCTTTCTGGAAGCCAGCATCTACGCCGCGCCCAGCGGTAAGCAGAACACCTTCGCCGCCCACAATGCGCCCGGGCTGATGCTTCAGGTCATTCGTCAGGGAGCCAGCCCGCGCAACCTTGCCAACGCCTTCGAGCGTCCGGTACAGGGCGGCGCGGAGGGATACTTGCGCCCCAGCATGACCGCCCTGGTGGGTGAGCTGACCCGTCAGGACGCCATCTTCGGGGCGGCGGGACGCGCCCGGTATGTCAACGCTGTGGACGGCGGCGAGCTGGACGGCCTCAGCAGTGGACATGAGCCGAGCGTCCAGGCCCTGATCGACGCCACTGTGGCCGACGCCGAAGCGGTCATGCAGGCGTTGGAGGTCAACGTGCCGAAGTCGCCTAACGTGAGGTCATCTCGTTGAGCACCCTGCTGATTCCTCTAGCTGCCCCGATGCAGTCGTGGGGTACCCGCAGCCGCTTTGACGACCGCGACACCGAAGCCGAGCCGAGCAAGAGTGGGGTACTTGGCCTGTGCGCCGCTGCGCTGGGTATTGACCGCGCAGAGCCGGTGACGCACCTGAGTGCCCTGGCCTTCGGGGTGCGGGTAGACCGTAGCGGCGCATTGATGCACGACTACCACACGGCCCAGTTGTATCCAGGGCAACGCGGCACCCCGACCAGCCTGACCCGCCGGGCCTACCTGGCGGACGCGGCCTTCTGGGCGGCCCTCGAAGGCGACGAAGCCTTGGTTACGGAACTGCACGCCGCCCTGCGAGATCCGTACTGGCCGCTATGCCTGGGCCGCAAGGCGTTCGCGCCAAGTACTCCCCTGTGGTGGCCGACAGCTTCGCGGGGCGAGTCGCTGCTGGACGCTCTGCGTTCGGCTCCCAGCTTGCGCCGACCTGGCGACGGCGACATCCTGCTCTACCGCCTGGTCGTCGACCAAGCCGGGGTCGCTGCTCCGCCGCCCCAGGCCACCACCGGTGTGCGGCGCGATGACCCCAGTGGACCGTTCGCACTAAGGCGCTACGCCCTGCGCGACGTGCTGGAGTGGGCCGAAGCGTTGCCTCATCTGGCCAGGTCCGGGGAGCTCGGCGCGTGACGCCCGCCCTTCACCTGTCCAGGCTGCACCTCAACGAGCGCCACCGTCACGCCTCCCGCGACTTGGCCAGTGCCTACGCCCTGCACCAGACTTTGCGCTGGGCCTTTCCTGGGGCCGGGCAACAAGACGCCCCTCTGCCAGACGGAGAGCGCCTGCTGTGGCGTCAGGACGTTCTGGCCGGAAACGAGGTCCTCAAACCGGTGATTCTGGTGCAGAGTTCGGCGCCGCCCGACTGGGGTGCCCTGAACGCCCGCGATCCGGATTACCTGACCGCCTGGGAGGTCCGCACGCTCGACCTCGTGCCGGTCCTGGTACCAGACCGGACCTTGCATTTCCGCCTGCACGCCAACGTTTCGGTGCGCCGCCGGGACGAGCAGGGGCGCAGCGCTCGCCACGGCCTGCACCGCTCTGAAGAGCAGCTCGACTGGTTGGAGCGGCAGGGTGAGCGCGGCGGCTTTCAGGTGCTGGGCGCGGAGATCGTGCGTTCAGGCCGGGTCCGGGCGCGCAAGGGGCAGCAGACCATCACGCTGCATACTGTCACCTTCGAGGGTGCCCTGCGTGTCACCCAGCCCGCACAGCTCGCGCAGACCGTCCAAGCTGGACTGGGCCACGCCAGGAGTCTGGGCTGCGGTCTGTTGAGCCTGGCGCCATGACCGGGCCGAAATCAGGAGCTGGACCAGGGTCTGGCGGCATCATCTGGCATAAGCAGAACCTGCGCGAGTTGCCGAAATTCCGTGACGGAACAGGGTATCTTTACCTCGAACACACCCGCCTGGAGCAGGATGACCGGGGTGTGCGGGCCTACCATTCGGAGGGCATGGTCACGCTGCCGGTCGCCAGTCTGAGCGTGCTGCTGCTCGGTCCGGGGTGCAGTGTCAGCCACGAGGCGATCAAGGCCATGTCGAATACCGGCTGCTCGGTGTTGTGGGTCGGCGAGGGCGGGGTGCGCCTGTATGCCAGCGGCCAGGGAGAGAGTCGTAGCGCCCTGCGGCTCCAACGTCAGGCCCGGCTGTGGGCGAATCCAGAGTCCCGGCTGCGGGTCGTGCGCCAGATGTACCAGATGCGCTTTCCCGAACCTCTGCCCGAGGGTCTGAGCCTTCAGCAGATTCGGGGCCGCGAGGGTGCCCGCGTGCGCGACGCTTATGCCCGCTACAGCCAGGCGCACGGCGTCAAGTGGGAGAATCGCCAATACAAGCAGCAGGACTGGAGCCAGGCCACGCCCATCAACAAGGCGCTCAGCGCGGGTAATGCCTGCCTTTACGGCTTATCGCATGCGGCTATCCTGGCGACCGGGTACAGTCCAGGCCTCGGATTCGTACATACCGGCAAGATGCTGTCGTTTGTCTACGATGTGGCTGACCTCTACAAAATGGAAGTGGTGCTGCCCACCGCCTTTCGTGAAGCTGCGAAACCCGGTGATGATCTGGAGCGGCGGGTCAGGACTGGATTGCGTGACCACATGACCAATCTCAAACTGCTGGAGCGCATGGCTGCCGACTTACACCGGCTGCTGGGCGGCGACGAGGGTGAGGCGGAAGGCACGGCCCCCGGCGACCTCTGGGACCCAGAGGGCGACGTCCAAGGCGGGATCAATCACGCATGATCGTGATGACCCTGGAATCGGTGCCGAGCAGCCTGCGCGGCGAACTCAGTCGCTGGCTGCTCGAAGTTCAGCCTGGCGTCTACGTCGGTAACGCCACTGCCCTGGTTCGCGACCTGCTGTGGGATAAGGTTGTACAGCATGTTCGCACGGGCCGCTGTGCCCAGATGTACCGGGCGAACAACGAACAGGGTTTCAGCGTCAGAGTGCATGGTGATCCCCGTCGGACGCTGGTCTCGCTAGACGGCTTCCAATTGATTGCGGTTCGCAATGCCCGTCATGCAGAATTACAGGGGGAATATGACCCTCCTGAGGACGATGACAAACTGTGAGCCGAAACTGAGGTGGTGATATAGACTTCACCAGGGCACCCACCGAAAGAACACTGTGTTTCTGAAGTGAGTTCCCCACGCCTGTGGGGATGGCCCGACGCTGGCCCCAGCACCGCCGACCTCACCGCCGAGTTCCCCACGCCTGTGGGGATGGCCCTCTAGGAGGGTAACTGTAGAATTGATAGGCCGGGAGTTCCCCACGCCTGTGGGGATGGCCCGCACGGCCAGCCCATTACGATCTGGCCACTTGAGAGTTCCCCACGCCTGTGGGGATGGCCCGGTTCCCAGGGTCAGCACCTCGGCGAACTTGAAGAGTTCCCCACGCCTGTGGGGATGGCCCGATCGGCAACGACAGCTTTTGGTGCGAAAACAGGAGTTCCCCACGCCTGTGGGGATGGCCCGCAGAGTGGAAAATGCGCTATTTGTGGCACCCAGAGTTCCCCACGCCTGTGGGGATGGCCCGACCTGCCAGACCTGCAAGTGACCCGGCGAAAAGAGTTCCCCACGCCTGTGGGGATGGCCCGTTTCACTCACCGGAGAGCGAGGCGTTTCACTGGAGTTCCCCACGCCTGTGGGGATGGCCCGGCGAGTGCGAGCCGGAGGCGGCGGCAGGGTTCGAGTTCCCCACGCCTGTGGGGATGGCCCGCGCCGCCCGACCAGCATCGTCTTTTTGCGTGGGAGTTCCCCACGCCTGTGGGGATGGCCCGCCGTCCTCCTGATTTTCCGGCGTCTGGTCGGTGAGTTCCCCACGCCTGTGGGGATGGCCCGGCGCTCCCGCCCACCATCCAGAACGCCGCCCGGAGTTCCCCACGCCTGTGGGGATGGCCCCCCAGGAATCGGCCCTGAAGTTGGCCAGGACCGGAGTTCCCCACGCCTGTGGGGATGGCCCGCTGGATGGTCTGGACGTGAGCCGCCAGGAACTGAGTTCCCCACGCCTGTGGGGATGGCCCGTCGTGCTCGGCGCGGCGGGCGCTTACCCTGTCGAGTTCCCCACGCCTGTGGGGATGGCCCGTACGCCGACCTCGGCGCTGTTTGGGATGCGGCGAGTTCCCCACGCCTGTGGGGATGGCCCGATTCTCGCGCCGGGCAGCGCCTACACCCTGCCGAGTTCCCCACGCCTGTGGGGATGGCCCGGTCGGCAAGAACTGATGCGGGCGCCGGTAGGCCAGGGAGTTCCCCACGCCTGTGGGGATGGCCCGGCGGGCGGGACGTTCGCGGCCACGATCATGCCGAGTTCCCCACGCCTGTGGGGATGGCCCGACCCTGATCAGCCATCTGGGCGATTACGAGACGAGTTCCCCACGCCTGTGGGGATGGCCCGCTCTACACCGCCGAGAAGCCCAGGCAGTTGCGGAGTTCCCCACGCCTGTGGGGATGGCCCGCCGCCTTGCCACCTACCGCGCCGCCGACCCCGGAGTTCCCCACGCCTGTGGGGATGGCCCGGCTTTTGGGGGTCTTCCTCGCTCCAGAGCGTGGAGTTCCCCACGCCTGTGGGGATGGCCCGATTGACCAGGACGGCATAGAGGCCCGACTTGCGAGTTCCCCACGCCTGTGGGGATGGCCCGCTGCCAGCGGTCCTTCATGACGGTCATCTGGCGAGTTCCCCACGCCTGTGGGGATGGCCCGCCATCCTCGCCAGCTACAGCGTGGACCTGGCCGAGTTCCCCACGCCTGTGGGGATGGCCCGTCGCGGGTGACGTCGCCAGCGCGGGTCGAGTAGAGTTCCCCACGCCTGTGGGGATGGCCCGCTGGCCGCCCGTGAACTGCTTGACGCCCTGCAGAGTTCCCCACGCCTGTGGGGATGGCCCGGCGAAGCTGGAGCTGGCGAACCTGCTTGGGCAGAGTTCCCCACGCCTGTGGGGATGGCCCGCCTCGCTGCTGATCCCGGCCCTGTCGGTGCCAGAGTTCCCCACGCCTGTGGGGATGGCCCGGTTCCCACGGTACGCACGCTGCCGATCACCTAGAGTTCCCCACGCCTGTGGGGATGGCCCGCAACGTCTTGGCGCCCTCCAGAATGCTGCCGAGAGTTCCCCACGCCTGTGGGGATGGCCCGACCGCCGCCGTTCAACACGCCACCGCCGCCGACGAGTTCCCCACGCCTGTGGGGATGGCCCGCGCCGGGCCGCGCTGGGCCTAGGGCGCTCGCAGAGTTCCCCACGCCTGTGGGGATGGCCCGTCATCCCCGGTGAGGAAATCCGCATCCAGCGCGAGTTCCCCACGCCTGTGGGGATGGCCCGACCCGGTTGCGGAGGTGGTGGGCACCAACGGCGAGTTCCCCACGCCTGTGGGGATGGCCCGCTGACCATCGGCGACCTGATGAGCCTGGTGCAGAGTTCCCCACGCCTGTGGGGATGGCCCGCCGTTCTGAAGCGCAGCGCGGTCGGCAATGAGGAGTTCCCCACGCCTGTGGGGATGGCCCGTAGGCGGCGCTGCACTGGGCGGCTTTGAGCAAGAGTTCCCCACGCCTGTGGGGATGGCCCGCATTCTGGTACGTCTCAAATGTGGTACTATTGAGAGTTCCCCACGCCTGTGGGGATGGCCCGATTGGGTGACTGATCACCTGACCGAGGAGGAGGAGTTCCCCACGCCTGTGGGGATGGCCCGTCCTACGTGTCCAACATGGCGGCGCTGAGCATGAGTTCCCCACGCCTGTGGGGATGGCCCGCGCCCGTAGGAGCGCACCTCTGCGTCCAGAACGAGTTCCCCACGCCTGTGGGGATGGCCCGCGCTGCGCGGCTCCAGATTCAACTCGGCGGCGGAGTTCCCCACGCCTGTGGGGATGGCCCGCCCCAGCGCGGGCGCGGCACCATGAAACGACCGAGTTCCCCACGCCTGTGGGGATGGCCCGGAGCCGCGTAACCTGATCCTGGTCGCCACCACGAGTTCCCCACGCCTGTGGGGATGGCCCGTCCCTGCTGTCCGCCAGGGGTGTCGCGAAATGGAGTTCCCCACGCCTGTGGGGATGGCCCGGCGTGAGGTCTCACTGTAGGTCTGAAGGTCGCGAGTTCCCCACGCCTGTGGGGATGGCCCGGTGGCCCGCGCCGAGCTGGTCGGGCACAGCCGGAGTTCCCCACGCCTGTGGGGATGGCCCGGCGTCCGGCGTACTCCCCCGCCTTGTCGCCCGGAGTTCCCCACGCCTGTGGGGATGGCCCGTTGCCGTAGGTGAGGTTAGCGGCGCCGATGGTGAGTTCCCCACGCCTGTGGGGATGGCCCGTATTTCGGCGCAACCGAGGTCTCCAGCACCTGGAGTTCCCCACGCCTGTGGGGATGGCCCGCCACAGCGTCACCGACAGGGCGTTCTCCAGCAGAGTTCCCCACGCCTGTGGGGATGGCCCGGTTGGAGAAAATAGCAACCGTCAACGAACTACGAGTTCCCCACGCCTGTGGGGATGGCCCGGCGGAGCATTCACTTCGGCAATTTGTCGGGAGGAGTTCCCCACGCCTGTGGGGATGGCCCGACCTCACCAACATCCGCGACCGCACCGAGAGAGAGTTCCCCACGCCTGTGGGGATGGCCCGTAACTGGCGAGCCCCAGAACTTGACGTTACCGGAGTTCCCCACGCCTGTGGGGATGGCCCGGCGCCCAGCGTCAGGCGCTTGGCCCACCACGGGAGTTCCCCACGCCTGTG
>NZ_JANYGJ010000099.1 GCF_025362455.1 Deinococcus sp.
AGCAGTGGCCCGTAAACGCTGTAGCTGTGGCCGGTGACCCAGCCCACGTCGGCGGTGCACCAGAACAGGTCGTTGTCCTTGAGGTCAAACACCGTGCGCATGGTCAGCGCCGTGCCGACCATGTAGCCGCCGGTGGTGTGCAGGATGCCCTTGGGCTTGCCGGTGCTGCCGGAGGTGTACAGCACGAACAGCGGGTGCTCGGAATCGAGCTGGGCGGCTTCGTGCTCGGCGGACACCTGGGGCGAGAGTTCGTGCCACCAGACATCGCGGCCTGGCTGCATGGTCACGGCGCAGCCCGCCCGCCGCACCACCAGCACCTTCTCGACGGTGGGAGACTGCTCAGCCGCCGCGTCGGCGTTGGCCTTGAGCGCCACCGCAGCGCCCTTGCGAAAGCCGCCGTCAGCGGTAATCAGCAGCTTGCTGGCGGCGTCATTCAGGCGGTCAGCCAGCGCGGACACCGAGAAACCGCCGAACACCACGCTGTGCACCGCGCCGATGCGGGCGCAGGCCAGCATGCCGATGGCGGCCTCGGGAATCAGCGGCAGGTAGATGGTCACGCGGTCCCCGGCCTGCACGCCGAGCGAGAGCAGCATATTGGCGGCGCACTTCACCTCTGCGAGCAATTCCGAGTAGGTGTAGGTCCGCACCTCGCCGTCCTCGCCTTCCCAGACGATGGCGCGTTTACTGCCCAGCCCGGCGGCCACCTGACGGTCCAGGGCGTTGTAGGCGATATTCGTCTGGGCACCCACGAACCATCTGGCGTGCGGCTCCTGCCAGTCGAGCACCTGCGTCCAGGGCGAAAACCAGTGCAGCTCGCTGGCCGCCTCGCTCCAGAAGGCGTCGGGGTCGTCCAGGCTGCGGCGGTACTCGGTGTGGTAGCGCTCGGCAGTGTAACTGGACTGGCGGGCAAACTCGGCGGGCGGCGCGATGCGGCGAGTCTCGTGCAGCACGTTGTCGATATTGGGGGTGGTCTGGATAGAATCGGTCATCGCGGGGCTCTCCTGTGACGTGCTGAGGGATGGACAAAGTTGAGGTTGTGCTCGGTCCGGCCATCCTATACCCGGTGTTGAGACTGGGCCGCTCGGTATCTCGGCAACGAGTGCTGGGTGAACGGCACCCCCCCCAGCCGCGAAGCCGGGGGCCGCCGTTAGCAGTGATTCAGTCGTGCGAGGCCACCGTGCCGTCCACGCCCGCACCGGTGTAGGCCCGGAACTTCATCTCCTCGAAGACGCGGGCGTCGTCGGCCTCGTTGCGGCGGCGGGCGCCGATGGCGGTGCCGAGCATGACCAGCAGGAATCCGGCGGGAATGCTGACCAGGCCGGGGTTCTCCAGCGGGAAGAGGGCGGCGGCCTGCACCGGATGGCGCCCGGTCAGCTTGGTCGGCGGGTCGACGGTGCAAATGTTGGGGCTCAGCGCGATCAGCAGCAGGCAGGTCGTGATGCCGCCCACGATGCCCCAGATGGCGCCGGTGGCGCTGAACTTCTTCCAGAACAAAGTAAACAAAATCACCGGCAGGTTGGCGCTGGCCGCGATGGCGACCACCCCGATAGCCACGGTGGCGAGGCGGGCGACCCGGAACTGATCGCGCTCAGCGGCCTGACCCTTTTTGATGACGCCGTTGTAGATGTCGTGTGTAAAGCTGGCCGAGGCGCTGATGGTCAGGCCCGCGACAAAGGCCAGTCCGAGCTGCCCGCCGAAGGTGCCCGCTCCGCCAAACAGCGCCTCGGCCAGCAGCGGCGCGGCCATGTTACCGGCCTTGTTGGCGGCCTCGATGGCGTCCTTGCCGACCAGCACGTTGGCGGCGTTGCCCAGAAAGCCGTCTGACTCAAGGTCATTGAACCGGGCAGGCCGGGTGTTGGCCGAAACTGGTATTGCGGCGCACCTCGCCACGCCCGCCCCGGCGCTGAGCTATAACCGGCAGCATGACGGCCTCCCCTGCCCTCCTCGACGCCCTGGGCCGCCCGCTGCGCGATCTGCGCATTTCGGTGACGGACCGCTGCAACCTGCGCTGCACCTACTGCATGCCCGGCGAGGTCTTCGGCCCGGATTACGCCTTCTTGCCGCGTGAGGAGCTGCTGACTTTTGAGGAAATCGAGCGCCTGGCCTGCGTATTCACCAGTCTGGGCGTCCAGAAGTTGCGCCTGACCGGAGGCGAGCCGCTGCTCAGGCGTGATCTGCCGAAGCTGGTCGAGCGCCTGAACACTCTTCCCGGCGTGCAGGACATCGCCCTGACGACCAACGGGCTGCTGCTGCCCAAACTCGCCCAGCCGCTCAAGGACGCCGGGTTACGGCGCGTGACCATCAGCCTCGACTCGCTCGACCCAGGCGTCTTCGGGCGGATGAACGGCCTGGGCGTGCATCCGGACAGGGTGATGGCGGGCCTGGAGGCTGCGCTCGTCGCCGGACTCGGCGTCAAAGTCAACACCGTCGTGCAGCGCGGCGTCAACGAAGAGGGGCTGAGCGAACTGTGGCAGGCGCTGCGTGAGAAGGCGGTGGTGCGTTTCATCGAGTTCATGGACGTGGGCAACCATAACGGCTGGAATCTGGACAATGTGGTGCCGTCGAGCGAGGTGATCGCCCGGCTGGGGACTGGAGCGCAGGCGCTGCGCCCGCTTCCGGCCCACTATCCCGGCGAGGTCGCCACGCGCTACCAGGGCGCCGAGGGCTTCGAGGCGGGCGTCATCAGCAGTGTGACCCGTCCGTTTTGCGGCGACTGTTCACGGGCGCGGCTCTCGGCGGTAGGCGGACTGTATACCTGCTTGTTCGCCACCAGCAGCTTCGATCTGCGCGGTCCGCTCCGGTCTGGAAAGAGCGACGCCGAGCTGATTGAGCTGCTGCGCGGCGTCTGGAGCGTGCGCCGGGACCGCTACAGCGAGGAGCGCACAGAGGCCACCGCCCAGACGCGGGTGAAAGTCGAGATGTCGCACATCGGCGGCTGAGGGCGGGTAAGCACCATGTCGAGTACCACGTCAACCGAGCAGCAGCCCTGAGCGCCAGACTGAAGGTCCCAACGTCAAAGAGCGGGCTTGACGACGTGCCAAACGACATTCAACCCGACATTAATTTCTGGATCATTCGCGGCTCCAGCGCTCAGTCGCGGCGGCGTTCTCAGCTCCGCCTCTACAATTGACCTTTCTTGTCAGCTAATCTGTCACTCACCGGGGAACGCGGCACCCAGCGGCTGGTGTGTCAAGTACACGAAGTCGGTTAAGATAGAGCAATCAGGGCACCCGTCTAGGGCACCTACCGGGGACAATCTTAATTTCCGGTGTCTCCTGCTCAACGTTTCGTTTCACGGCTGTCGCACCGCCCCGGAGGGCTTTAAATGGCGAAGTACCCGCTCATCAAAACCACCCTGAAAGACCGTCTGCTGGGCGGGCATTATCAGGAAGGGTTGCCACTGCCCAGCGAGCCGCAACTGGCCCGCGAATTCGAGGTCTCGCGCATGACCGCCCGCCGCGCCATCGACGAGCTGGAGCGCGAGGGCTACGTCTACCGGGTGCAGGGCGCGGGCACCTTTCCCACCGGCAAACGCTTTCGCCAGGGCGTGTTCCGGGTCCGGCCCTTCAAGGAGTGGGCACGCCACCCGGAGCACCGCGCCAACGTGCTGCACGCCATGCAGATTCAGGCCACGCCCGAAATCGCCATCGTCTTGCAGGTCTTGTCGGGCGACCCGGTGATCTTCATTCACCGCCTGCGCACCGCCGGAGACGAGGCGCTGGTCATCGAGAAGCGCTACATCAACGCCGCGCTGGCCCCCGAACTGCTGTCACACAACCTCAGCGCCGAGAGCATCCACGAGGTGATGGTGGCGATGGGCGTGCCGCTGACCCGCGTGGAGCAGGCCCTGGAGGCCGTCAATCTGCGCCAGGAGGAAGCCGATCTGCTGCGCGTGCCGGTGGGCACCGCCGCCTTCTTGCTGCGGCGCACGACCTACAGCGGCACCAAGCGCGTCTCGTATGTCAACTACTGGGTGCGCGGCGACCGCTACGCCTTTCAGGACAGCTTCGAGCCGTAAGCAGCTCACGTCTAGTAGGCCCCGTACAAATTTGAACTCCTGTGCAGTATTTTAAGCCTCTATGGACGCTCCCTCACTGCGCGAACGCCAGAAAGAAAAGCGCCGCACGCGCATCTACAACGTCGCCATCGACCTGTTCAAACAGGGCGGGTTTCAGGCCACCACCGCCACCGACATCGCCAGGGCGTCGAACGTCTCGCGCGGCACCTTTTTCAACTACTACCCGTACAAGGAAGCCGTGCTGCTCGATTACGGCGCCCAGATCATGGGAAGGTTGCGCGAGCTGGCCGAGAGCCGTCTGGCCGAGGGCGTAGCGCCCGCTGGCGTGCTGGAGGAAGTCTGGACCCGTCTGGCCGAGGAGAGCGGGCAGGAGCGCGACCTGATTCCGCCGCTGGCCTACGAGCTGATGAACCCCAGCCCCGAACGCGCCCACATCGCCTACCAGGCCCTGCCGCTGAGCCGGGTGATCGAGCTGGTGCTGCGGCCCATGCAGCAGGCCGGGCAACTGCGCACCGACCTGAGTTTGCAGCGCATGAGCAACCTGATCGCCGACACCTACCTGATGATCGCCCTGCGCTGGAGCGCCTACGGCACCGAGCGCTCGCTGGCCGAGGAGATGCGGCTGACGCTGAGCTTTCTGATGGAAGGGGTGCTGAGGAGGTAGGCAGTGGGGAGTAGGGAGTGGGAAGTGGGAGGCGCGGCCCTGGATGGGGGTCGCGTTTTTTGGTCTGAACAGGTAGGCGCCACGGCGAGCCACCGTGCTCTTCATCCAGATCAACGAGCCGGACGACCACCCCTGCCCAGTCTCCCCCACTTGCTGTACGCCAGCCCCGCCGCAATCAGGTAGGTCAGTGCGTCCACGTTGATGACCAGCACGCCGATTCGCTCGCCCAGCACGCCGGACACACCCATGCCCACGAGCTGACTCAGGCCCACCAGACCAAAACACAGGCTGAACACCCGGCCCCGCAGCTCCGGCGGTGAGGCCCGCTGCAAACCCAGCGTCTGGGCCGTGCCGAAAATGGCAAAGGGCAGGCCCGCCAGCGCCGTGATGAGCACCGCAGGCCAGATTGAGGGGTACAGCAGCGCGTAGTTGAAGTAGGCCAGCAGCAGCACTCCACTGCCGAGCGCTCCCACCGCCAGCAACTTCAGCGCCGTCCAGCGGTCGGCCAGGCGGCCCACCAGCCAGGCGCCGATGAGGCCGCCGAGCGCCTGCGCCGAAAAAATCAGCCCCAATGTCTGCCCGTCGCCGCCCAGCACGCTCCGCACGAAAGGCGCCATCAGCGTCGAGACGAAACCCTCCCCGAAGCCGACCACCGCCGCGACCAGGCAGATCAGCCGCAAAGTAAAACTGGAGCGCACCACCTCCAGCCCGGAGCGCCATTCAAGCAGGAAGGCTGGGCGTCCGGGCGGGCGCACCGCGACCGAACTCACCACGCCCAGCAGCAGCCCCGCCGCCAGCAGGTAGGTCAGCGCGTCGAAGACGATCACCGCCGCAAAACCCAGCTCAGTGAGCAGCACGCCGCCCAGCACCGGGCCGAGCAGCCGCGCCAGGTTGCCGTTCAGCGCGTTCAGGCCGTTCGCCTCGCCCAGCCGTTCGGGGCTGACCAGCGCGGGCAGCAGGGCGTGTTCCGCCGGGCCGAGAAACTGACCCACGCTGGAATGCACGAAGCTCACGAGCACGAAGCCCCACCAGGCCGCCTGCGCCGTGAATAAAAAACCCAGCGTGACCAGGCTCAGCGCCAGGTTAGTCAGCACCAGCACCCGGCGGTAGTCCGAGCGATCCACCACGACCCCAGCGAACTGACCCACCATCACGCCCGGCAGCGCCCCGGCCATGACCACCAGCGCGGTGATGAGGGTCGAATTCGTCTGGTTGTAGACCTGCACCGGCAGCGCGATGAACAGAGCGCCGTTGCCGAGCCAGGAAATCAGCCCGGAGAGCCAGACACGGAGGAAACTGGGTTGGAACAGAAGCGAACGCTGAGGCTCAGACATGCCTCCACGCTGACGGGTACGCTACTGCAAATGACAGACACCGATTCACCTAGCATGAATCTGCACCGCGTCACCGATCCACGCCAGGCCGCGCTGCTGACCAAGCCGACCAGCAAGCAGTATTTCGCGCCGTTTCTGGCCCAGAGCCGGACCGTGAAAGACGCGGCGCAAATCGTCGGCTGTGAGCTGAATACCATGCTCTACCGGGTGAAGGTGATGCTGGACGCCGAGCTGATTGAGGTCGTAGAGCGCCGCCCCCGCGCCGGGCGCACCGTGCAGGTCTACAGGTCGGTACATGACGGCTATTTCGTGTCGTTCGGGACCACGCCCTACGCCACGCTGGAAGACCGGGTAGCCGCGCAGGGCAAACCGATCTTCGCCCGGTTGACCGAAGCCTACTGCGCCATGCTGCACGAGCACCGGCATTCCGGCCACGCGCTGATGCTCAACGAGCACGGCGCGGTGTACACCACCGATCTGCCACCGGAAGCGACGCCAGATGGGCGCCCGGTGCTGTTCCGCGACATGACGGTGCATCTGGACGTGGCGCAGGCTCAGGCAGTAGCCGCGCAGCTCGCGCAGGCGTTTGAGCAGGCGCAGACGTTCGGGGGAGCAAAGCAGGTCAGTGAGCGTTCAGAGCAGGCGAGCGAGTATGTGCTGATGGTGGCGTTGATTCCGGTGCAGAGGTAGGGCGAGATCCGTAACGAAGTTCAGGATGACGATACGGGACCGGAGAATATCCCCTTCAGCACAATAAAAAACGCGGCCCCATCACCAGGCCGCGTCTTGGCGGGGGTAGCTTACGACTCGCTGCTCTCGCCCTCGCTCGACTCAGCGGCCACTTCGGCTTTGGCTTCTTCGAGGCTGGTGTCGCCTTCCAGCACGGCTTCGGCAGCGGCTTCGCTGAGTTCGCCGGACGCGACCATGCCCGCGACGCTGGCGGCCTGGGTCTCGGCGGCGGCCTCGTCGGCGCTCATGCGCGGCGGCAGGACGCTGACGACCATCACACTACTTTCACCAGCGAGCTTGACGCCTTCGGGCAGCTTGATGTCACCGGCAAACACATGGTCGCCGATTTTGAGGTTGGTCACGTCGATGACCAGTTCCTGGGGAATGCGGCGCGGACCGGGGGCGATGATGTGCAGGCTGTGCAGCACGACATCGACCAGGCCGCCCATGATCTCGCCCTGGGCTTTGCCCTTGGTGTGGACCGGCACGGTGACCTCGATGGGCTCGCCGTAAGTGACCATGTAGAAATCGACGTGCTGGGCAATGCGCTTACGCTTGTCCATCTGCACGGCTTTGACCAGCGCGGGGAAGGTCTGGCCGCCCTCGATGGCGATGTCGAACAGTCCGGCGGTGCCCTGGGCACGGAAGGCCCGGTCAAAAGCCTTGAGGTCGATGGCGAACGAGACGTTGTTTTCTTTGTTGTAGGCGACGGCGGGAATAAACCCCTCCGCCAGCTTTTCCTGTTTGCTTCTCTGGGTGGCTTTCAGTTCCATGTTGGTCTCTCCTTGCTGC
>NZ_JANYGJ010000118.1 GCF_025362455.1 Deinococcus sp.
TCACGAGATCTCGCGCCTGAACATCGCCTCGCGCCCGGTGCGGCGGCCCGGTGCGCCCACCCTGAGCAACCTGCGGGCTATCCCCTGGGTCATGAGCTGGACCCAGAACCGCTCGAACCTGCCCGGCTGGTACGGCTTGCCGGAAGCCATCGAGGCGATAGGGCCGGAGCTGGCCCGTGAGATGTACGCGCAGTGGCCGTTTTTCAGAAGCGTGCTCGACAATGCCCAGATGGCGCTGGCGAAGAGCGACCCGGTGATCTTCGAGGACTACCTCAGCCTGGGCGGCGCCGGAACCGAGCTGGCAACTCGCCTGGCCCGCGCCTACGCCGAGGCGGTGCGCCTGGTCGAGGCGGTCATCGGCGGCGAGTTGCTGCACAACGAGCCGCGCCTGAAGCAGAGCATCGGGCTGCGCAACCCGTACATCGACCCGATTCACCGCATTCAGGTCGAGCTGCTGCGCCGCGCCCGCGCCGAGGAGAACGGCCTGGACACCTACGAGCGCCCGCTGCTGCTGAGCGTGCAGGGGATTGCGGCGGGAGTGAGGAATACGGGGTAAGAGAGTGAGCATAAAACGCCCCGGCCAGCATCGCCGGGGCGTTTTGCTCTGCGTAGTGTGAATGCGCTACACTCAACCGTGGACTTCGACTGGGATGACGCCAACTTGGAACACATCGCCCGGCACGACGTTGATGACCTTGAAGCCGAAGACGCGCTGATGGACGAAGACGGCAGAGAACTTTCAAAAATAGTCGTTGGCCGCGAGACACGTTTTGCCTATCTGGGACGAACTGAGGCCGGGCGGTTGCTCGCCGTCATTACGACCATCCGCAACGGCAAGATTCGCATTGTGACCGCCCGCGATGCAGATGACCGAGAGAAACGAATGTACAGGAGGGCCTGAGCATGACCAACGTTGAGGAGAACAATCTGATTCCCGTGTACAGCCGCTCAGAAATTCCCACTGATATGAGCGAGGCTCAGGAAGCTGAGTTCTGGTCCACCCACGGTTTTACTGAAGAACTTGCCGCCGAGAATGCAGGAGACCCTGAACTGGCCGCTTTCGCTGCCCTGTTGCCCAAGCGCCCGCGCAAGTCCAACCCCGTCAGCCTGCGCCTCAGCGTGGACCTGGAGCGGCGACTGCGCCACCTCGCCGAGTTGAAAGGCACCACATATCAGACACTACTGAAAGAGTTCGTGCTGGAACGGGTGTACGAGGAAGAGAAGCGGTTAAAGACGATCTGATAAGGCTTGTATTTTGTGTCACAAACAAGACCGGTCTATCATCTACTTATATTCGTCAAACCTGAAAGCCGTTACTCCGCTTGCAATATGCTCCTCCCATTCGTGTTTTCTATGTATTTGCCCAGTCCCAGTACCCTTCAGACGTTCTGAAGGTGCATCATGATCGTTGTTCACATAAACCGTAGATTTAAAACCCCTTATGTATGTTATTTTTTGGTTTGAGGTTACAAAATCAGAACTCAAAAGCCTGGCATCCAATCTATTCTCAAGTATGTGGAGTCTTTTTCCGTAGACTACCATTGTCTCCGATGTAGCAAGCTTGCTGTTGAGAAAGTTGTAGATATAGGTCATAGCATTTAGGCATTGTCGATTCATTAGTCTTAAAGATTCGGCGTCGGACAAGCAGTTTCTCAGGACCAACATTGCTTGCATTTCGGAAAGTTCGGGACAGGTTGCGATTATGTGTCCACAAAATTGCGGGTTTCGTATTAAATTTATTGCAACAGGATGGGATCTACAGCGTCCCCCAAAATCCAGAAATATCGTACCTCGTTTAGGGGTTGACAGGGCGCACCCAAAGACGGTAAAGGGACGGTGCTTATGTGCCGTCCCGACCT
This sequence comes from Deinococcus sp., assembly GCF_025362455.1. Taxonomy (GTDB): domain Bacteria; phylum Deinococcota; class Deinococci; order Deinococcales; family Deinococcaceae; genus Deinococcus. Next base: position 1,860 of record NZ_JANYGJ010000118.1, read on the forward strand.
CAGATTACTGCCGGTGCTCCACGCCTTACAAGCCCTCCAGACCTGGTTAGAGCCCCGTATGCCAGAGAAAATCCACCACCGCCACGAGAAGGCCAGCGACGCCGAACTCGTCGCCCTGGCGGTGCTGCAACACATCCACAAACAGCCGCATTTCAGTTGCTGGTGGCAATTTATGGTGCTCAATTTTTGTCCCCACCTGCCGAGCCTGACCCAGGCGACGGTGCGCCTCCAACGCTTGCTCCCCATTGTGGAGGCGGCGTGTGTCGAGGTTGAAAACCTCGACTTCGTGGTCATCGATTCGATGCCATTACCGGTGTGTCGCTCAAAACGGGCAAGTCGCTGCAAGGTCAAAGAGGCTACGATGGGCTTTGGCACCCAAGGCAGTGTCTATGGTTTCAAGTTTCATGCCTGGAGTACCTTAAACGGCAAGCTGGCACAGTACGTCATCCGGCCCGCCAACCAGCATGATTTGATTGCCGGGTATGATTTGAACGGCAAGTGGATCGACTACGACGGGCCTCGGATAATCGGCGACAAAGCCTACGTCGATGGCTGTAATCTGACGCCGCCAAAGAAGAATGCCAAGACAGTGGACCCTCGCTGGAAGAAGGAGTACGGCACAGCTCGTAAAATCATCGAAACGGTCTTCTCATCACTGACACGTGCTGGAATTCGATTTGGACAGATCAAAAACTTAAGATCGCTCCGTCTCAAGGTTGCCCTTGCTGTGCTGGCATACAATTGGCGCTATATCAACCCCTAAACGAGGTAACAGCTTTGTATTGAGGTAGAATGTGGTGACTGGGCGTCTTTTCCACCCTTTTGGTGAGACACGCTACCACAAGGTTCAGCAGGTAACGACAGAATCCGCCTCTACTAACCCCGACCCAGACAGCGTTTCTATAGGTAAGCTCACAGGACTGTCAGCAAAGGCCCTTTAAACCGATGTAAGGGGTAGAGGAGGGGCCATACAATCGTTCGCATGTACTTATTATGCGCCTTGCTCTAGGGGGGTGCCCTGGACCGCGTTGTCGTTTATGACTCAAAACACCTGTTAGGAGCCTGCTGTTTACTCTGATGGGAGGCGCAAACCGGCGATGAGCCGCTTGACTACCCGGCGGGCATCGTACCGGGGATCGGGGCCTGCGCCAATACAAAGGTTCCCAACCGCGTACATCAACTCAAAGGCCTCCACATCCGGCTGAAGTTCGCCCGCCTCCACAGCAGCGCGGATGAGCTCGGCGCAGACGGGCAACAGCCGGTCTAAAAACGAGACGTGCAAGCTGGCGAAGCTGGGCTTGTCGGACTGCATCGCGGCAGCCAGACCGTGCTTGGTGACCAAAAAATCCACGAACAGCTCGATCCAGCCGCCGAGGGCGAGGTAAGGGCTGGGACTGCTCGCCAGCAGCGCTGGGCCAGCCTGTGCGCAGGCCTCCACCTGATGCCGGTAGACCGCACCAATCAGGTCGGCGCGGGTAGGGAAGTGGCGGTAAATGGTGGCCGTCCCAACGCCCGCTTTGAGTGCGATGTCACGCACCGGCACGTTGACGCCAGCGCTCACGAACAGCGCGGCAGCAGCGTCCAGCAACGCCCGTTCGTTGAGCCGCGCATCGGCCCGTTTGAGGCGGGCGGCGGGCGTTATAGGTCCCTCACTGCTCACGTGCTCGTGGTTTCCATCGGCCCTCCATCTTTAAATCTGATTGACAAACGATACATTGTCCCGTATAAATATCTGGTACGTTGTTCCGCTTTATCAGTCTACCGGAATAGCCGTCGAGTCAGTACCCCGTTTACCACCTGCCTCGTGCGACCAAGCCCTTTCCCAATGATGCAGCAAGGAGAGCGTGACACCATGACCCACAAGCAACATCCCCTTCACACTGGATTTCCTGCCGCCTCCACAGCCGACGAGGTGCTGGCTGGTATTGACCTAGCTGGCAAGAACGCCATCGTCACCGGCGGCCACGCCGGGATCGGCCTGGAAGTCACCCGCGCACTCAGCAAAGCGGGTGCCTCCGTGACCGTCGGCGCACGCAACCCGGATCAGGCCGCCCTCGCGCTGACCGGAATCGAGCGGGCCGAAGTCAGCCAGCTTGATCTCCTCGGTCCTCGGTCCATCGACGCCTTCGCTGCCCGCTGGCTGGAGTCGGGCCGTCCACTCCACATCCTGATCAACAATGCGGGGGCCTCCGGTGGGCCAGCACGGGACGCGCGCGGCTATGAAAAGCACTTCGCGACCAACCATCTGGGCCATTTTCAGCTCACCCTGGGGCTGCTGAGCGCCCTGCGCGCCGCCCACGGTGCCCGCGTGGTCAACGTGTCATCGGGTGCTCAGCGGTTTGCCGATATCCAGTGGGATGATCCGAATTTCACCGACGGGCAGAACATCAACCTGGCCTACGCCCAGTCCAAGACCGCCAACGTGCTGTTCGCCGTCGAACTCGACCGTCGCTGGGCGCAGGACGGCATTCGTGGCTACGCCGTGCATCCCGGTGTGGTCGCTGGCACGAAATTAAACAGCTCGGTGGGGGACGAAGCGCTGCGGAAGATGGGCCTGATCGACGAGGCTGGGCAACCGATCATCGATCCTGAAGTTGGCAAGAAAACACCTCAACAGGGGGCCAGCACCATCGTCTTCGCGGCGACCAGCCCGCTGCTGGCCGAGATCGGCGGCGTGTATTTGAGGGACAACGACATTTCGCCGCTGGATGATGAAGTCAGGCCCCTGACCGCCGAGAGTATTCCGACCGACGTCGCGTCACATTCCATCGACCTGCAATCCGCCCAGCGCCTCTGGCAGCTCAGTGAGCAGCTTCTCAAAGTCTGACCTTACTCTGGTCACGTCGCACGTCATCTGTCAGGGGGGGGTTGGGTCGGAAGCTGGAGATGAAGCGTCGCGTATACGTATTGCCCAGGAGGCGCGGCTCACGCCTTCCACACGCCTCTGCGCCGGATACCTGAAAACGTTATGCAGGAAGGAGAAAACCCATGACAGAACATCTTCCTACAGCAGTAGTCCGGAAGGTCTAGTGCGGTACACCCAGTCAGCGCCGCGTCTTACCAGGAAGCAGTAGATGTCTGGTCCGCATCACTCTGTACAGAACGAATCACGCTTGCGATACATTCTGGGGCAGTGGTCTAAAAAGGCCGACTGGGACGCAAAATCATTAAAGTCATGTTCGGCGTTGGGCAGAGTCACGTTTAATTCGGCTAGGGCTCTTGACTTGTCGTTCTGGACACGGCAGAACGTCTCTCAAACCTTCCGGACTACTGGAACCGGTATAGACCCAAAAAAAACGTGCGCCCTGCGTAAAAAGGGCGCACGTCAGTCGGTCGTTCAACGTCATCTGGCAGGCATCAACACCGGCTTGACGTTCTTGCTCGTCACCTTGCGCGTCAAGCCGAAGAAGCTTTTGGTTGCCTTGAGCTTGGTTCCATCGACCTCATCAACCAGCGTCGATCAGTTTGATCAATTCCTGAAGCGCTGTGGTGCTTTGAGTCTTGGAGGGCGGGCTTGAGCGCACCGCCCTGAGGGCCACATCAGCCGCTCTATCCAGCGTCGTCCATTTGGCTGAGTCCTTGCTGGTCAAAGTGTTGGCCTGCTTGTCCCACAGCAACTCGAAGGCCCGAATGCGGGTTACGGCGTCCTTGCTTTTGCCGCTTTGCACCAGTGCTAGGGTGTCCTGAAGGATAACTCGGAAAGCGCTCAGGTCGCCGAGTGGCCCAACCTTGGCCCTGACTATTGAAACTGAAGTTGTCACCGGGGTCTTGGACTGGGCAAGTGCGGGGCTGAAGACGGCGACAAAAGACATGATTATCAGCAAGATTTTTTGGAGCTTCATGTTCTCCTTGAAGTGAAGCCAGGTCTTCCGCGAAGTCAGGGATGAGATCGGGCGTGTCGCTTCCTGCTTATTTGGCGGGCATCAACACGGTGTCGATCACGTGGATCACGCCGTTGGACGCCTTGATGTCGGCCTTGGTGACCTTGGCCTTGTCGATCATGACGTTCTTGCCCATCACGGCGATCATCACCGAGGAGCCCTCGACGGTCTTGGCGTCCTTCATCTTCATCACGTCGGCG
>NZ_JANYGJ010000140.1 GCF_025362455.1 Deinococcus sp.
CATCCGGCCAACGAGCTGTACGAGGCGGTCAAGGCGGACCTGACGCCGGACCTTCAGGCCCGCTTCCTGAAGGATTACCAGGCCATCAATGCCGTTCTGGCTGCCAGTCAGCCTGCCGCCGCCCTCCAGCGGGCGCTGGGCACCTTCTCGACAGACGTGGACGCGGCCATCGCGACGGTTCCGGCGGCGACCCGCCAGACTCCCGCGTTCGGGGCGCGGGTCACCTCGACCATCCTGGGCAATACCAAAACGGAATACAGCGGCGGCGTGGTGGGCGGTCAGGTCAGCAACCTCACCGAGTATCAGGACGCCCAGTTCTACCTGGCGCGGGCGACCGGCTGGCTGACGCAGTACAAAGCCCGCTTCCCCGCCGATCAGGGTGGGCAGGCCGCCGCCGCCCTGGTGCAGGCCAGGACGCTTCACCTCGCGAAAGCCGACCCGAAACTCTTCAACGCCCAGCTTGACCGCGCCCGCACCGAACTCGCCGAGATCAGCGGCGAGACGCTCGCCCCCACCGCCGGGCCAGGCGCCGACTTCGCCAGCATCCAGACCCTGCTGGGCCAGGCCCGCAGCCACTACCGGGGCGGCATGGCCGACGCCGCCAACGAGGCGGTGATCAGCGCCTACCTCGACCATTTCGAGCAACTCGAACGCCCACTGGCGCTGAAGAACAGGCCACTGGAACTGAAACTCGAACAGACCCTGAAAACCGGTCTGCGGGCGCTGATCAGGCAGAAAGTTCCGGCAGCTCAGTTCAGCGCCGCCCTGGACGCGACCCTCAGGGATCTGGGCACGGCGCAGGGGCTGCTCCAGTGAAGCTGTTCCGACTGCTGCTGACGCTGCTGGCCCTGACCCTTTTCAATGCGGCCCTGGCGGTCCCGGCCATCAGCGTCCCTGACGAGCTGCGGACCACGGGCGACCTGGTCACCCAATCGCTGCGCGAGTACCGGCAGGGAGACCGTGAACAGGCGTTCCGGACCGCCCGGAGCGCCTACCTCGACCATTTCGAGTACGCCGAGCCGCCGCTGCGGGTGCTCAACCCCGACCTGATCCTGGAAATGGAGTACCGCTTTTCCGATCTGCGCAACGGAATGAAGGCCGGGCAGCCGATGGGCGAGCTTCAGCAGATCGCCGGGGACATCGGCGGCAGCCTGCGAAAGGCCCAGAGCATCGTCAGCGGCACCGGCATACTGGGGCCGACGCTGGCCGCCACCGGGGGCTTTACCATCCTCTTCCGCGAGGGGCTGGAAGCGGCGCTGCTGCTGGCCGCCATCTTCGCCTACCTGGAAAGCAGCCGCAACACCCGACTGCGCCAGGCGGTCTGGTGGGGAGGCGCGGCAGCCGTGGCCGCGACGGCGCTGACCTGGGCGGCGGCCACCTACGTACTCTCCATCGCGCCGGTTTCCCGCGAGCTGATCAGCGCCGTGACCAGCGCCGTCGCGGTGGTGATCTTGTTCTCGCTGTCGTTCTGGCTGCTCCAGCAGTCGGACCGCAGGCGCAGCGTGGAATTCATGCGCGCCCGCGTCTCGCAGGCGGTGCAGGGCGGCAGCCTGACGGCGCTGGGCTTGATCACCTTCACCACCATCTACCGTGAGGGTTTTGAAACCGTGCTGTTCTACCAGGCACTGACCGTCGCCAGCGGCCCGGTGCTGGGCTACATGTATCTGGGTATCGCTCTGGCGGTGGCCGCGCTGATCGTGACGTTCCTGCTGCTGTTCCGCTTCGGGCGCAAGTTGCCGACCAAGCGGCTCTTTCCGGTGCTGGTGGGCGTCACCGCGCTGTTCGCGGTGGCCTTCGTGGGTAACGGCGTGCGCGCCTTCCAGGAAGCAGGCTGGTTGAACGTCACCAACCTTTACGGCGCCCTGCCGAAGATCGATCCCAATGTGGCGGCGCTGACTGGCCTGCATCCCACCACCGAGACCCTGGGTGCCCAGGCATTGATGATCCTGGTGTACCTTGTGGGCTTCGTCTACCTGCGCCTGTCGGGCCGGGCCAGGCGCGGCAGCCGTGCAGGCCAGCTTGAGCGCAACTGAAACACCTGCTCAAGTCGGCGTCCGGATCGGCATCGACGTGGGCGGCACCTTCACCAAGGGGGTCGCCCTCGCTCTGGACGGTGAGGTTCTGGCGATCTCGCAGGTCCCGACGACCCACGCCCACGATCAGGGTGTGGCGGCAGGCGTGCTCGAAGCCCTGGACCAGGTGCTGGCCGCGCTTCCACCCAAAACCCCGGTACTGCTGGTGGCACATTCCACCACCCAGGCCACCAACGCCCTGCTCGAAGGCGACACCGCCCATATCGGCATCCTGACGCTGGGTGAGGGCCAGGACGAGCGCCGGATTCGCAAGGTCACCCAGGCGCCCTCAGGGCTCCGCGCCGAGTGGGCCTTTGTCGCCGTAGACCGCCCGGATTTCGCGGCGCAGATTCAGGTTGTTCTGGGCGGCTGGCAGCAGCTCGGCGTCAGCGCGGTGGCCGTCAGCGAAGCTTTCGGGGTCGACGACCCGGCGCGGGAGCGGCAGGCCGGTGAGCTGGTCCGCGCTGTGGGCCTGCCGGTCACCCTGGGCAGCGACCTGAGCGGCAGTTACGGCCTGGAGATGCGCACCGTCAGCGCCGCCATCAACGCCAGCATCCTGCCGACCATGCTGCGGACCGCCCGGCATGTCCGGGCCGCCGTGGGCACCCGGCTGCCCGGTGTTCCGCTGCTGATCATGCGCGGTGACGGCGGCGCGGCCAGCCTGCAAGCCTTCGAGGAAACCCCGCTGCACACGGTGGTCAGCGGCCCAGCCGCCTCGCTGGGCGGCGCCATCATGCGGGGCGCTTTGATGGACGGCGTGTTCTTTGAGGTCGGCGGCACCAGCACTAACGTCGGGGCGATCAAAGACGGGCGCCCGGTCCTGAACTACATGACCGTGCTGGGCGCCCCCACCGGCCTGCGGGCCGCCGACATCCGCATCGCCGGGGTGGCGGGCGGCAGCCTGATCCGGCTGGGCAGGAAACGAATTGAAGAGGTCGGCCCGCGCAGCGCCCACATCGCCGGGCTCGGCTACGCCAGTTTTGCGCTGCCGGAGGCGCTGACCGGCGCCAGGCTCACGGAGATCAGCTTGCCGGGGTCGCCGCTCGGCGGCTACGCGGTGCTGGACGTGCCGTCCGGTCAGCGCTACGCCATCACGCCGACCTGCGCGGCCAATGCGCTGGGCGCCATCGGCGAGAATGGCCGCGCTTACGGCTACCCCCAGAGCGCCCGGCTGGCCCTGACGCTGCTGGGCGTTCACCTGGGGGCCAGCCTGACCCAGGCGGCCACCGCCGTGCTGGAGGCCAGCGCCGAGAAGCTGGTGCGTCTGGTCCAGGACCTGGCCCGCGAGTATGGACTCCAGGGAACACCGCTCTACGGCGGGGGCGGCGCGGCCAGTGTACTCGGCCCGGTCATCGCCCGGCGGCTGGGGGTGCCGTTTCAGGCCGTTGCGAACGCTGACGTGATCTCGTCCATCGGGGCGGCGCTGGCGGTCATCCGGGTCGAGCGTGAGCGCACGGTGACCCGGCAGGACCCGACCATCGCCGATCTGCTGGAGCGGGACGTCCTCGACGAGGCGGTGCGGCTGGGGGCCGATCCGGCCAGCTTGCGGGTCGAGACCGAGTACCTGGCTGCCGAGGGTCGCCTGCGGGCCGTGGCGGTGGGCGCCCACCCGCTGAGCGCACGGACCCGCGTGCTGGGCGGGGATGAGCTGAGCGCCCAGGCGCGGTTGGTGTTGGGCGACGGCGCGAAGTTGATCTTCGGCGGGCCGTATCACTCGCTCTTTACTGCCAGGGTCGAGACGCGTGGCCTGTTGCGGCGCCGGGTCCAGCATCCGGCTGTGGTGCTCGACCAGCACGGGGTCCGGCTCCTGCGCTTCGGGAACGCCGTGGTGCTGGTGGGCAGGCCCTCGGAGGTGCTGCCCGGCCTGGCGCCGTACCTGGGCACGGCCACCGCTCCGCAGGTGGCGGTGCTGAGCGCCACTCGGCTGCGCGACTACGCCCACCTGCATGACCCTGGCACCCTCACCGAGCACTTGCGCGGCAGTCTGCGCCTGGAATCCCAGGTGGCGCTGATCGTGCGTCAGGAGTAAGCATGCTCTACCGCAAACAATCTGGCCCGGCAGCTCTCTGGCTGACGGTGGCCACCTCGCTGGTCACGCTCGCGCTGGGGTTTTTCGGCGGGCGGCTCAGTGCGCCTCAAGGTAGTCTCCAGAGTCTGCTCCAGCCGGAGGCGCTGCACCTGCGCCGGGCGTCCGGGGCGCTCGAGATCGTTGGGCTGGAGTACGCACGGGCGAGGGGCGGCAATGCTCAGAGTCAGGCCGCCAGCCTTAAGGCCATCGAGCAGGCCCAGCGGGAACTGTCTGAGTTAGGGGCGCTCCGGCAACTGTATCCGCAGGACGCCGCTCAGCTTGGTCAGCAACTCGCGCTGACCTCACAAGCGATCCGGCAGTCGGCCTCGCAGGAGACCGTCAGGCGGCGCGTGGACCAGATCCAGGGCGCGCTGAGTGCTTTGACGGCCCGAGTGCCTCGGTAGGGTCATGGTCAGGCCTATGTCCTGAAATGCCGAATCAGTTTTAAGCTCTATGTCCGGAGCACCTTAAACGCCAGGCTGCCGTAGTGTGTAATCTGACCCGCGAATCAACATGATTTGGTTGCCAGGTACAACTTGAATGCCAAGTGAACCGAGTATGATGCACCCGGACAATCAGCGTTGAAGCGCACATTGATGGCCGTAACTTTACACCACCAAAGAAGAATGCTAATGCGGCTGGTTTACATTGCAAGAAGGGCTGTGAAGTTGCCCAATTGATGATCGGAATCGTCTTTCCATCGTTAACGCGCTAGCATTCAACTTGAATACATCAAAAACTCGGAGCGACTCTGTCTCAAAGCCGCTCCTGCTGTGCATCCATATAACTGGCAATATGTCAACCCCTAAACGAGGCACGTTACTGGTGGTAGTCAGCACATCGGGCGTTTCAGTATTTGAGTCTACGACCGGGAAGCGGTTTGGCCTTCCGTCTGCGGACGCAGCCACACGGCCACCGCCGCGAGCAGCACCAGCGCCAGGCCGCCCCCGATCAGAAAGTCCCGCTGCGGCAGCCGGGTGCCCAGGAAGCCCGCCACCGGATAGGCGAAGGCGTACCAGAGGTGGCTCCAGGCGAAGTGCGCTCCGTAGACCCGGCCCTGCGCGGCCTCCTCGGTGCGTTCGGCCAGCAGCGTCTCGGCAGGCAAGTTGACCCAGTTCTGGCCGATACCCGCCAGCAGCCACAGCACCAGGATGGCGGGCAGAGGTGCGATGTTGCCGGGCAGCACGGCCAGGCTGGTCACCAGCGCCCCGATCAGGATGAAGCGGGTGCGCGGCCAGCGCTTGCCCACCACGCCCACGACGAGTGACGCCAGCGTCGCACCCAGCCCGTAGGCGGCCATCACCCAGCCGTAAGTGGCCTCGCTGAGCTTCAGGTCTCCCTGGATGCGGCTGACGGTGTTGACCAGGATCAGCGCCCCGGTCACCGCCGCGACGAGTTCGAGGAGCAGGGCGAAGCGGATCGGCGGGTCACGCCACAGCCGGGCCGTCCCGTCTCGAATCCCCTGCCAGGTGCTGCGCTGCACCTCACCCTGCGCGGCTTGCAGGGCAGGCAGGGTCAGGATCAGCAGCCCGGAGAGCAGGAAGCTGGCGGCGTCTACGAAGAACAGGTTACGACCTCCCAGTAGGGCGGCCACGATCCCGGCCAGTCCGGGGCCGATGATGTTGATCAGCTCGGTGGTGGCGCTCGACAGCGCGAAGGCCGGGCCGCTGTCCGCCTGGCCGACCACCATCGGCACCGTCGCCTGATTGGTCGGGGTAAAGAAGGCGGTCAGGGCGTTGACCAGGAACATCAACAGGTACACCTGCCAGACGGCGTGGACGAACGGCAGCAGGCCGATCACCGCCATGCGCCCGAGATCGCAGCCGACCAGCAGCCACTTGCGGTTGATGCGGTCGGCGATCACCCCGGCCAGCGGGCTGAACACCACGAAGGCCAGCACCCGCAAGGTCAGGGCCGCCCCCAGCACCACGGCGGCGTCCTCGCCACCGGTCAGTTGGTAGGCCAGCAGCGCCAGGCCGACCCAGGTCAGGGCGTCGCCCACCTGACTGACGGTCTGGGCGGCGTAGAGCCGGGCGAAGCGGGGACTACGCAGCGCGGTGAACATCGGCAGGGTGCTCACCGGGCACGTCCGATCAGGGCGTCCATCGCCGGATGGTCGGGCAGGCCGAGCCGCTCATGCTGGGCGTGACTGAACGCCTGCAAGACGAGCTGCGCCACGTGCGCGTCCGCCAGACGGTAATACACCTGGGTCGTCTCGCGGCGGGTCTTGACCACGGCGGCACTTCTGAGCAGGCCCAGGTGACGGCTGACCGTACTCTGTGGCTGCCCGAGGGCCTCGACCAGCGCTGCCACTGGCCGCTCACCACCGATGAGGAGCAAAACGAGCTGAACGCGGATGGGTTCCGAGAGTATCTTGAAAATGGCGCTGACCCGTGCCAGGTCGTCTGGATCGGGGGTGGCCGAAACTGGATGCTGATGCACCCCGCAACCATAACATCTGGAAGTGCGGATAAACGGAAATAAATCTTGAGGTAGACCTCAGCATGCTCAGGTGAGGTTGCCCCAGTGGCTGTCTGCCGGGGCCGCGTCTGGCGCGATTTTAGAGGTCGCCGCTTGACGGATGAGGCGCTGCGTGAGGCAACCATATCGGCCTATATAGCGGCGGATGTTCATTTGTCCCTGCGGATGGTTGCGCTCGGCTGGCCCTCAGCCAACACGTCAGATTGACCCTGGTAATGCTGGGTCCAGGAGCCCTGGTCGGAGCTGGTTAACAGCGTTCGCAGGGGGAGCCCAAGTCACCGCCGTCCTTAGCCCTCCTGCCGCTTTTCGGCCCGTTTGATCAGGCTGGACAGCGGCATGCCCAGGGCGTCGGCCAGCGCCTGCAAAGTGGAGAGCCGCAGGTCGAGCTTGCCCTGCTCGATCAGGCCCATGTGGCTGCGGTAGACCCCGACCTGATCGGCGAAATCGTCTTGATTCATCTCCGGTTTGCGCAGATCGCGCACCACCATGCCGAGCTGAACGCGAAACTGGACCTCGCTCTCCTTTGGAATCCGCTTGCGGGGGGCCATGCCGCCACAGTCCCGCAGAACCTGTCTTTAGGCGACGCAATGTATTATGGCCTGATATATTAGGTATGGGTTTCTGAGATGCGTTCTGAGCACTCTGGGCTGCCGCTCTTATCCTTGACCGTCGCCCCTTCTCCAGTGAGGCCCTCCATGATGCACAACCTGTTTCTGTTCAAGCCGTTCATCTTCCGAACACGTCGCGTTGCGGCGAGCCTCCTGTGCTGCCTGCTTCCTTCCCTGGCGAACGGGGCGAGCACTGCCGATCCGAAGATGGAGGAGCAGCCGATCACGCCCGC
>NZ_JANYGJ010000157.1 GCF_025362455.1 Deinococcus sp.
CGCCGTGACGGCGACCCTGGTTGGCAGACCCTCTGGCGCGGTTGGGCCTGGCTCACTCAGGCCGCCTGGCTGCTTGATCTTGACGTCTCTGTCAGCCTCTATCCCACTTCTGGGTAACGATAAGCCGCAGGGGGCGAGGGGTCTATGACAGCTCAGGCGTTATTGTTGAGTTGACACCAATTCGTCCAGCCACCATTCATCTCGCCCAACATCCCAGGAGAATCCCATGACCCAGTTCGATCCGAACGCCGCCGCCCACTCGGACCCGACTTCTCCCCAGCGCTTCACGGCGCCCGTCGCCGAGGCCCAGGCCGACATCGGGCTGATCGGGCTGGCGGTCATGGGCGAGAACCTGATCCTGAACCTGGCCTCCAAGGGCTTCACGGTGGCGGTGTTCAACCGCACCACCAGCAAGGTCGACGAGTTCGTGGCCGGACGCGCCAGGGGGCTCACCATCCTGGGCGCCGATGACCTGCCCACCTTCGTGAGTTTGCTCAAGCCGCCGCGCAAGGTCATGCTGATGGTCAAGGCGGGCGCCGCCGTGGACGCCTTTATCGACATGCTCAGCCCGCTGCTGGGTGAGGGCGACATCATCATCGACGGCGGCAACACCCACTTCCCCGACACCGTGCGGCGCGAAAAGGCGCTGGCGGACAAGGGCCTGCTGTTCGTCGGCGCGGGCGTCTCCGGCGGCGAGGAGGGCGCCCTGACCGGCCCCAGCATCATGCCCGGCGGCAATCCGGCGGCCTGGCCTGCCCTGAAACCTATTTTCCAGACCATCGCCGCCCAGGTTGGCGGCGAGCCCTGCTGCGACTGGGTGGGCGTGGGCGGCGCCGGACATTTCGTCAAGATGGTCCACAACGGTATCGAATACGCCGACATGCAGATGATCTCGGAAGCCTACAGCCTGCTGAGCGGCGTGCTGGGCCTGTCCGCCCCCGAAATCGGCCAGGTCTTCGAGGAGTGGAACACCGGCGAACTCGACAGTTATCTGATCGAAATCACCGCCGCCATCCTGCAGAAAACCGACGACGAGACCGGGCAGCCGATGGTGGACGTGATTCTCGACACCGCCGGGCAGAAGGGCACCGGTAAATGGACCTCGGTGACGGCGCTGGACGTGGGCGCCCCGGCCAGCACCATCGCCGAGGCGGTGTTCGCCCGGATTCTGAGTTCGCTCAAGGAGCAGCGCGTGGCGGCCAGCGCCGTGCTGCACGGCCCGGATCTGAGCGGCCTGCCTGTGCTGGACCGCGCCGAATTCACCGAGCAGGTCCGGCGAGCGCTCTACGCCTCCAAGATCTGCTCATATGCCCAGGGCTTCCAGATGATGAGCCTGGCCGCCGCCGAGTACGACTGGGCGCTGGATTTTGCCAGTATTGCCCAGATGTGGCGCGGCGGCTGCATCATCCGGGCGGCCTTTCTCGACAAGATCAAAGTCGCGTTCGGCGGCGCACAGACGGCTCCGGTCAACCTGCTGCTCGACGCCTACTTCACGCAGGCGGTGGCCGACTCGCAGGGCGCCTGGCGTCAGGTGGTCGCCGCAGCGGCCCTGCGCGGGGTGTGGACCCCGGCCTTCTCCAGCGCCCTGGCCTACTACGACGGCTACCGCAGCGCGCGGCTGAGCACCAACATCGTGCAGGCCCAGCGCGACTTTTTCGGGGCACACACCTACGAGCGCACCGACAAACCACGCGGCGAGTTCTTTCACACCAACTGGACCGGGCGCGGCGGCAGCACGGCCAGCAGCACCTACACCGTCTGAGCGGAAATCAGTAGGCTGGGGGCGGTGTGCTCACCACTGCGGCCTCGTAGAAAGCGTACACAGAGGTGTACGGCACCCTGGACACCTGACCGGCGGCGGCGTCGCAGCCACCTGTGGGCGCCGCGCCCCCGGTGGTCGAGAGACGCTGGATGAAAGTGGTCTTGCCGAACAGACCGCTGCCCGCCGTACTCTTGGCCGCCAGCAGCAGCCAGGGAATGCTGGGGGCGCTCTCCGATCTGGCCTGCACGGCGCCGACCACCTTGGAGCCGTCCGGGGCCTCCCAGGTCGGGCCGCCGTAATGGGTGGCGACCTTGACATTCTGGGCGCCGAACAACTCGGCTTCGGGCGCCTGGAAGGCCCAGGTGTAGGCGCCGCTGGCCGCGTCCTTCTGGCAGGCGTAGTTCTGGGTGCCGCGCCCCAGGTAGGCGCGGGCCAGGCTCTGCCCTGCCGGAACCTTGATGGCGTCCGGAATGGTGGGCAGCGGCAATATGGGCAGCGGCAATGTGGTTAGTGGCAATATGGCTAGCGGTGAGGTAGTTAGCGGTGAGGCGGTTAGCGGTGAGGCGGACTGGATCACCGAGCAACTGGTGGCGCCCAGGATCAGCACAAAAGCTACTTTACGCATGTCGGATTCTCCTTGAGAACAGCAACTGAGGACGGTAGCGTGAACCGCCGGAGACAGGGACAGGGCAGCGCGGATGAACGGCCCTCCCCGCTGCCCCTGGACTCAGTAGCCGCCACCGCCACCGCCGCCGCCACCGCCACCGCCGCCGCTGGTCGCGGCTTCGAGCTGGCCGCGAAGCTCACCCGCCTTGTTGGCGGCGGTATGGACGTTGACGTAGAGCTGGCCACCTCTGAGCGCCGCCACCTGGTCGTCCATCAGCATGACCGTGCCGCTGAGGGTGCCGCTGCCCGCTGCGGCGTCGTTGGTAAAGGTCAGCGGAAACATCACCGGGGCCGACGCCGTTTTGGACGCCGGGCCGTGAATGTGCGCCAGGGTGGCGAGGCCGGTCATGCCGGTGAAACTGCCCTTGATGGTCAGGTTCATGCCGTCCAGGGTCGCGGTGACGCTGCCGCTGCCGCTGCTGGCTGCCGTGACGGCGGGCACCTCGCTGGCGCTGCTGAGGGTAGCCGTGTAGGTCACCGCCGCAGGGGCGGGCGGCGAGTTGCGGGTGCCGTCGGGCTTGACCAGAAACCAGGTGCCGCCGACGTTTTCACCGTTGGTCTGGCCGGGCGCCGTATCCTTGGAATACCGGTAGAGCGGCCAGCCGTTGTAGGTGGCCTGGGTCTGGCCGTTGTCGGACCGCACGAAGCTGCCCAGCAGGGCGGCATTCAGGCCGTTGGCAGCCAGGATTTCCTTGCTGGCATCGAAGGTCAGTGCGGGCCAGGTCGCGGCGCAGGCGGCCAGACAGGTCGACGCAGCCGTCCCTTTGGTGTCCTTGGTAAACAGGTACAGGCTGGTTCCGGCGCTGTCGGCGACGTAGGCCCCGAACTGGGCGCTGTTGGCCGTGCCCAGGCTGACTTTCGGTTTGGCCGGGGGGGTCACCACCACCGGCTCAGGCGAGCAGGCGGCGAGCAGCACCGTCAGGCTGGCGATCAGGAAGGACCGGGACACTGCGAGGTTCATGCTGGGGCGGTTGAGCGCGGTGACATTCGGCATAACGACTCCTATGGGTGATGAGCGGTCTGGAAAACGCGGACGGGCGGGGGGGGGCAGATGCTCGCTGTTTCACACTTTCCCCTCACCTCTGAAGACGCGGACTCAGCCTGCCTGGATGCACACTGCTGCGGCGTGCATTAAGATTGAGTAAAGGTCAGGTGCGCAGCCGGACAAGCTCAGAACTGGTTGGGACGGCGGCTCACACGGCGCCGGGCGCCACCGGGCCGGGCAACGAACGGCGCCGCCTCGACGCGGGCGGGTGCATCTGAACCCTCGGCGGGCGCGTCACCTTAAGTGAGGACTCATGGACACGACCAATGGACACACGATCAATGGACACACGATCAATGGACACTGAGACCGAACTCACGGGCAATGAACTGCTGAGCCGGGTCGCGCTCGGCGACGAAGAGGCTCTGGGCGAACTGTATACCCGCCTTTCACCCAGGGTGTTCGCGCTCGCCCTGCGGATGCTGGGCAGCCGCGAGGAGGCTGAGGAAGTGGTGCAAGACACGTTCATCAAGCTCTACCAGGGCGCCGGGCGCTACCAGGCCGAACTGCATTCGGTGACGGCCTTCACCGTCACGGTGGCGCAGCATCTGGCGCTCTCCCGCCTGCGTGCCCGGCAGGCCCGACCTGCCAAGGCCGACGATTACGACGTTCACGACCCCGCCTCGGACTTCGCCCAGCCGGGCGGCGCCGACCCGACGCTGCGCCCGCTGATCGCCCAGGCGCTGTCGGTCCTGGGTCCGGATGAGCGCAGGCTGCTCGAAGAATCCTTTTTCGACGGCTACAGCCACGACGAGCTGGCCGTTCGGCACAATCTGCCGCTCGGCTCGCTGAAATCGAAGGTGCGGCGAGCGCTGCTCAAACTGCGCCGCGCCCTGGAGACCCCCCATGCATCCTGATGACCGTCTGCCGGATTACGTGCTCGGCTGGCTGAGCCCCGCCGAGCAGCGCGAGACCGAGGCGCATCTGGAAAGCTGCGCCCGGTGCCGCTCGGAGGTGCGTGCCCTGCACGAAGGGCTGTCTACCCTGGCGGAAACCCTGCCGCCCCAGACGCCAGGCCCGCAGGTCTGGGCACGCATCCAGGCGCGGATAGGCAGCGCAGCGTCGCCCCTCCCAGTTCCTGCGCCCCCGGCTCCCCTGGCACTCAACCCCCCAACGGTCCGGCGACCCTGGCTGCCGCTGGGGCTGGCGGCCAGTCTGGCGCTGCTGGCGGCCAGCTTGCTGTGGGGCGCCGACCTCAGCTCCCAGCGCCAGCGCCTGAACACCGACCAGACCGCGCTGGCTGGCTGGCTGGCCGATCCGGCGGTGGGCGTCAAGTACCTGCGCGAGCCGGGAGGGCCGGTGCAGGCCACCGCCCTGGTGCGAGTCGACGGTTCGGCCCTGATCGTGTTGCCCACCGCCGCGCCCGCCGGGAAAACCTTCCAGGTCTGGGGCATCGTCAGGGCGCCGGGGGGCGGGCGAAGCGTCACCGCCATCGGCCAGACCCAGGGCCGACCCCTCCAGGTGAGCTGGCAGGGCTACGGCGCCCTGTGGTTGAGCCTGGAGCCCGCCGGGGGCAGTCCGCAGCCGACCCGGACGCTGGGCCGCACTCGACTGCTGTGAAGGGCGTCACGGGAGCTGGCCCGGCAGATCGCTGGCCTCATCCCAGTGCTGCTTGACCGTGGCGAGCAGGTCCTGAATGACCGCCTTCAGGGCCGGATGGGCCGCCGAACTGCTGGTGTAGGTCTGAAACAGTCCGAAGGCCTGAGCGTGAACGTCTTTCATGGCCTGCTTGTAGAGCTTGCCGAAGTTGTTGCCCGCGCCGCCCAGGGCCGTCAGGGTCGCCTGCTGATCGGGCGTCAGACCTGCGGGGAAGCTCACGCTGGGATCGATCTTCAGCACGGTGGCCCGCAGCGTGGCGAGCCGCCCGGTATGCACCGCGATCATCGACTGGGCGTAAGCCCTGGTCTGGCGGTCCCGGCTCAGGCGCAGGGCCAGCTTCGAGGCCAGCAGTTCGAAGCGGTTGGCCATCATCACTTTCGGAATCAGCGCCCGGTCCACCGCACTGAGCTTGACCGATGTGCTGAGCTTCACCGATGTACTGAGCTTGACCGATGTGCTGAGCTTGACCGATGTGCTGAGCTTCACCGGGCTGAGTCCCGCCGCGCCCGCACAGGTCAGGAGCCACAGGCAGGCGGCGAGCGGCAGGGCACGGTTCACCCCTGAAGTGTTGGGCGCCGAGGTGAATGTCAGGTGAGAGCGCCAGTTCGGGGGCGCACCTGGGCCGCTGCCCCCTTCCCTCAGCAACCGATCATCCCGTTCGCCTACCCTGTACACCATGTCCCTGAGTCCAACATGCCCCTGACGCGGCGGCAATTTCTGACCCGCCTGGTCGGCTCCGGCGCGGCGCTGGGCCTGCTCGGCGGCGGTGTGGGCGCGGCGCAGGCGTATGTTCCGGCGCAAGTCAACACCAGGCAGACCACCTTGCCGGGCCTGCTGCGCCCGCTGCGGGCCGCGCTGCTGGCCGATCTGCACTACGGCCCGTTTATCCGGCTGCCGCAGGTGCGCGGCTGGGTGGATCAGACGCTGAGGACCCGGCCCGACCTGATTTTGCTGCTGGGCGACTTTCTGGACGTGGACCTGGGACGCGGGACGCCGACGGCCTTTCTGGACGAACTGGGGCGCCTGAAAGCCCCGCTGGGCGTCTGGGGGGTCTGGGGCAACCACGACTACGGCTCGTTCGGGCGGCGCGAGTCCGGCGACCATCCGGGCTGGGAGGCGCAGCGCACCCGACTGGCGGGTGAACTCTCGCAGCGCGGAATTTCCATGCTGCTCAACGAGGGGCGCCCCGTGCGAGGCGACCTGTACCTGGGCGGTGTGGACGACGCCTGGTGGGGCACGCCGGACGCCGGGCTGGCCTTCCGGGCGGCTCCGGTGGGCACCGGGCGGCTGCTGATGAGCCACAATCCCGACTACCTGATGCGCCTGGCACCCGACTACGGCCTGATGCTCTCCGGCCACACCCACGGCGGCCAGATCAGGCTGCCGGTCATCGGGGCGCCGATTGTGCCCAGCGCCTACGGGCAGCGTTTCGCCCAGGGCTGGATTCAGGGCGACGGTCCTGATCCGAACAGTACCGAGGCACGCGGCGGCGCGAAGGGTCTGGTCAGCCGGGGCCTGGGCGTCACCGGGCTGCCGCTGCGCAACCTGTGTCCCAGCGAGATCATCGTGCTGGAACTGGCGCCGGGGTAAGAAGTGGGGCGGGGCAGGGTTACGAGCCTAGCGGGACGCCCTTTGCGCGTCTGTAGCTGACTGACCTTTCGGTGCGAGCCCGCTGGCGAACCCTCCGGCCACCTGAGACCCTGCACCCCCTTCAGAGCAGATGTCATAAAAAGGGTCTTTTTATGACCGAGCGGAGCGAGTAGTTTTGACTGAGCAGGACGCAGAATGGAGGCGCGGGGAGGCTGTTTTCCCCGTGGTGTAATTCGGAGTACTGCTCTAAGCAACTGCTCCGCA
>NZ_JANYGJ010000158.1 GCF_025362455.1 Deinococcus sp.
ATCGTCCTCCGGCCTGGCACCCCGGCTCATCAGGGCGCTCAGGGCCGCCTGGGCGGTGAGCTGGCCGCTCGCCACCGCCGCCACCCCCTGCACGATGGGCAACTCGAAGCCCTGCGCCTGTGCCCAGGCGGCCAGCAATCCGGCGGTGCGCAGGCCCTCAACCACCTTCTCACCCTGGGCGGTGGGTTCGCCGCGTGCCAGCGCCTCGCCCGCCGCCCGGTTGCGCGAATGCCTGCTGGTGGCGGTGGCGACCAGATCGCCCAGGCCGCTGAGGCCGTAGACGGTATCGGGCGCCGCACCCTGCGAGGCCAGATACCGCGCCATCTCGCGCAGGCCACGGGTCATCACGCTGGCGCGGGCGTTGTCGCCCAGGCGCAGGCCGTCGCCCAGGCCAGCGGCGACGGCCACCACGTTCTTGAGCACGCCGCCGAGTTCCACGCCCGGCACGTCGCTGCTGGTGTAGACCCGCAGGCTGGGGGTCATCAGCGCGTCCTGTACGGCGCGGGCCAGCTCGGCGTCCTGGCTGGCGACCACCGTGGCCGCAGGCAGGCCGCGCCCGATCTCCTCGGCGTGGTTGGGGCCGCTGAGCACCGCCAGGCGCGAAAACCCCAGACTGCTTGCCAGCACGCTCAGGCGCTCGCCGCCGGGTGCCAGCCCCTTGGCGCACAGCACCACCGCCAGGTCGCGGGGCAGCGCCGAGAGCAGCGCCTGCATCCCCACGCTGGGGACCGCCAGCAGCGCGGCGCCTGCACCGTCCAGGGCTCGCGTCAGATCGCTGGTGATCTCGATATTCTCAGGGAGAGGCACGCCCGGCAGGTAAGCGGTGTTGACCCGGCCCCGGCGCAGTTCGGCGGCCAGGTCCTCGCGCCGCGCCCACAGCTTCACTCCGGCCTGGTGGCCCGCCAGGCTGACGGCCAGCGCCGTGCCCCAGCCGCCCGCGCCGAGCACCGCCAGGTTCACGGCTGCCGTCCCGGTTCGGCACTGTCCAGTTCTGCACTGTCCAGTTCGGCACTGCCCAGGTCTGAATTCCCCAACTCCGGATGCACCGACTCTGGACGCACCGACTCCGGGCCGCGCCGGGCAAAGACCCAGACGCGGGACGAGTCAGGCGGCGGCGGCGCGTAATCGGGGTATTCCAGAATTTCCCAGCTCGCAAAACCGGCGCCGCGCAGCAGCGGTCCCAGGTCGGCGGGGTCGTAGCCGCGCTCAAAGTGCAACTCGGTGAATTCCTCGGCCAGCTCGGCGAGGTCGCTGTGCTCACCGGGAATCAGGCGGCAGAACGCCTGCACCACGCCCAGGTCACGCGCCGCGTCGTAGGTGTGCGACCAGTGGTAATGCACCTCGGCGCCGTCCGGCAGCGGCTCCACACCCTCGATGCTGTCGCCCTCCCAGAGCTCGCGCACGCCGGTGCGGGTATTGACATCGAAGGCCAGCAGTCCGCCGGGGTTCAGCGCCCGGTAAGCGCGGCTCAGTGCCCGGCCCAGGTCGCCGTCTCCCAACAGGTTGTTGTAGCTGTCGAACACGCAGCTCACCAGGTCGAAGGTGAGTGGGCCAGACCCGGACAATTCGGAGGTCAGCTCAAAGTCGCGCAGGTCGCCCGCTATAAATTTCACGTCCGGCAGGCGTTCGGCGGCCACGCGCAGCATCTCGGCGCTGCCGTCCAGCCCGGTGACGCCGATTCCGGCAGCGTGCAGCTCGCGGGTCAGCCCACCCGTGCCGCAGGCCAGGTCCAGCGCGGTGCGGATGTTCAGGCCCTGGTCGGTGGCGTAGCTGAGGATGAACTCGGCCCAGGCGTCATATTCGATATCGGCCATGATGGCGTCGTAAACGCGGGCCAGGGCCGTGAACGGGGCGTGTTGCACCCGCGCATGATACCTGGCCGGGCGAGTCGGCGCCGCCCTGCCGCTTCAGCAAGGCCCCGCTTCCCCGGCATGTCATCAGGTTTGCCCAGCGCACACCTCACGTTCGGCGGCTAGCATACGGCCATGATTTCGTTTCGTCCGGGCCTGGCCCTGATCGCCCTCACGCTCGCTCCGGCCCTGGCCCAGACCGCGCCTGCCGATCCTGGCAGCGTGCCGCTGGTGCGCGTCAAGGACGCCCGACTGCCGTTCACCGTCAGCCTGCCCAGAACCTGGGTCGGGGTCAACCTCAAAGACAACCTCGGCGGCGTGACCATCGTGAGCCGTGCGCAGGCCGGAGCGCCGCTGATGAGATTGCTGTTTTTGCCCAAGAACGGCAAGCTGCTCAACCTGGATACCGAATTCAGGAACTTCGAGGCCACCGTCAGGGAAGCCGGCGCCAGCCTCAAGCTGCAAAGCCAGCGCCCGGCCCGCTACGGCGGCGTGGCGGGCACCGAGCGGGTCTACGCCATCACCGGAGCCAAGCCCGGCGCCCTGAACATGCGGGTGTGGTTCGGCAACGGCGTGCGCAACTTCTACAGCTTCCAGCTCACCGCGCCCAGCGCCGAGTTCGCCAAAATCGACGCCCTGTTCGGCAAGGTGCTCGCCAGCGTGGCCTTCTGAACGTGGCCTGTTGAGCCTTGACGCAGCGCCCCGTCAGCTTCGGCCCTGACATCAGACGACCTCGCTTCACGTCAGGGGTACGCTCCATACTGCCTGCATGCACCATGACCTGCTGCTCACGCACGGCGCCTATCAGCTCCGCGCCCTGGTTGAAGCTGACACCCAGCACCTGCTGGCGCTGGCCGGGCGTCACGCCGCCGAGTACGTTCAGATGGGCGTTTCACCGACCCTGCCCGCCTTCTACGCGGACGCGCCCGACCAGATGCATTTCGTCTCGCTGGTGGGCGGCGAATATGCCGGAAGCACCCGCTACATGGAGCTGCGACCGGCCCACAGGCGTCTGGAGATCGGCAGCACCTGGCTGGCGCCCCCGTTCATGCGCACCGCCGCCAACCGCACCTTCAAGCTGCTGCAACTGACCCACGCCTTCGAGGTGATGGGGATGTGCCGGGTCGAGATCAAGACCGACCTGGTGAATGTCCGGTCTCAGATGGCGATTGCGGCCCTGGGCGCGGTGCGCGAAGGCGTACTCCGCAAGCACATGGTCCGCATGGACGGAAGTGCGCGCGACACGGTGATGTTCAGCATCACGGACGACGAATGGCCGGGGGTGAAGGCGAGACTGGAGAAGGGGAGATGACCGACGCAGATACTCCGCTGACCGACGTATTGGCACAGATCGACGCCTGGTATCTGGTGAACGTTCCGGCCATCCACGCCACGCTCCGCCCCGGAGTCACCGACGCCGAGCTGGACGCGCTGGAGCAGAAGACCAAGCTGAAATTGCCGGAAGCGTTTCGCACGCTGTACAAGTGGCACGACGGCGACGGAGGAGGGATTGCCTCGTTCGGGCTAGGGCTTGTGCGGCTGGCTCACGTACAGTTCGCCTGGAATACCTGGCAGGATGTCGCCGCCGACTGGCCCGAGGAACTCGACCTTGATGCCGGGTCGTTTCCAGCCGGGGCAATTCAGCAGCGCTACAGCACACCCGGTTGGCTCGGCTTTCTGGAGGATTGGGGTGGGAATTACGTGGGTGTGGATTTCAACCCTGGCCCTGCTGGAACCGTCGGGCAGGTCATCACCTTCGGGCGCGACGAGGAGAAGAAATACGTGCTGGCGAACTCGCTCGAAGACTTTCTGCGCGAGTACGAACGTCGTCTGAGCACAGGCCAGGCCAGCGTGGTGAAACTGGAAGGCTACGATCAGGAAACGCTGAGCATCCAGCTTCACGACAGCAGAGGCCGCCATACCGAGGGCTACCACGTCCTGGCCGATCTTTTCCCCGGTTTCGGCGCCGCCCCCGACGACCGCCGCCCCCGCCCTTAACCCACTCCCCACCTCCCACTCCCCACTGCCCCGATCTGGGACTTTTCCCCACCCCGCTGGGCGTAAACTACCTCCATGATTATCACCCGTGACCCCGCCCTCACGCCCGTCATCGCCAAGGTGCAAGCGGGCGAGCGGCTGAGCTTCGCCGAGGGTATGACGCTGTATCACACCCCCGATCTCAACGCCCTGATGAGATTGTCCAACCTCGTGCGCGAGCGGCTGCACGGCGACAAGACCTACTTCGTGCATTCGATGCGCCTGGAATTCACCAACATCTGCTACGTGGGCTGCACCTTCTGCGCCTTCGCCGCCCACAAGGGTGAGGACCGCGCCTGGGACTACGACGAGGCGGCGGTGGTCGAGCACGTCCGCAGCCGCTACGAACCGGGCCTCACTGAGCTGCACATGTCCAGCGGGCACCATCCCAACCGGCCCTGGAGCTTTTACCCCAATATGGTGCGGCAGCTCAAGGCCAACTTTCCCGACTTGCAGGTCAAGGCCTTCACCGCCGCCGAGATCGAGCACCTGAGCAAAATCAGTAAGAAACCGACCCTCGACGTGCTGCGCGAGCTGATGGAGGCGGGCCTGAGCGCCATGCCGGGCGGCGGCGCCGAGATCTTCGCGGACCGGGTGCGGCTTCAGGTCGCCAAGAATAAAGTGAAGGCCGACAAGTGGCTTCAGATTCACCGTGAGGCGCACGGGCTGGGCATGCGGACCAACGCCACCATGCTCTACGGCCACATCGAAACGCTGGAGGAGCGGCTGGACCACATGGACCGCCTGCGAAACTTGCAGTCTGAAACCGGCGGCTTCCACGCCTTCATCCCGCTGGCCTTTCAGCCGATGGGCAATTCATTAGCGCAGAACCTCGGCAAGACCGACTACACCACCGGCCTGGACGATCTGCGCAACCTGGCGGTCTCGCGCATCTACCTCGATAATTTTCCGCACATCAAGGGCTACTGGGTCATGATCGGCTCGGAGCTGACCCAGGTGAGCCTGGACTGGGGCGTCTCCGACGTGGACGGCACCATCGTAGAGGAGCACATCGCCCACGCTGCCGGGGCGACCAGTCCGCTGGGGCTGAGCAAGGCGCGGATGATCCGCATGATTCAGCAGGCCGGGCGCGTACCGGTGCTGCGCGACGCCTATTACAACGAACTGGAAGTTTACCCGGCGCGTTCAGATGTGGCCGCTGACTGATCTTGCTCGATTCGGGTTTGCGCTAAGGTGCGGGGCAGATGAGCGGAGGTGATCCATCCATGTCTTCCGGTGAACAGCCCCTGAATTCTCTGCTGTCCGGTGAATTCGGTCTGGACAGCCCCGCCGCTCAATATCTGCCCCCCACCATCGACGGTCTCGACGATTTCCTGACCCTCAACGCCGTGCTGATTCTCGACGACGCCTGGAACGCCGCCTACCAGGCCCGCAACGTCCACGCGCTCGCCGAGATTCTGGCGAACGATTGGACCGGGTTCCTGCCGGACGGCCAGGTGGTAGACAAGCGGACGCTGCTGATGGCGCTGGGCACCTACCCGGACGAGGCGCTGACCTTCACGCGCCACGCGGCCAGGCTCTACGGCGCGGTGGCGGTCACGCGCGGCAGCCTCGGTGTGGACGGCGTACACGTCCAGAGCTTCCTGCGCGTCTACGCCCGCTGGGGCAGCCAGTGGAAGGCCGTCTGCGTGCAGGTGGTGGCGTGAGCGAGCCCAAACAACCCTACCCCATCGGCCTGATCTACTACACCAACGTCGCCCCGATTCTCGATTACCTGGAGATACCGAGCGGCGTGGAGGTCATCAGGGGCGTGCCCACCGAGATGAACGCCGCGCTGCTGTCTGGCCGGGTCAACATGGCCAACATCAGCGGCGTGGAGTTTATTCGCAACGCCGACCGGCTCGCCGCCCTGCCCGACTTCTCGGTGAGCGTGCTGGGGCCGGTCTACAGCGTGAATCTGTTTCACCGCAGACCCTGGGCCGAGCTGCGCGGGGGCCGCATCGCCCTGACCGCCCAGAGTGCCACCAGCGTGGCCCTGCTCGAAGTGCTGCTGCGCGAAACCGGCGTGCAGGCCAAGCTGGAACGGGCGGAGGGCTCGGCCCTGGCCCTGCTGGACTCCGGCTACGACGGTGTGCTCCGCATCGGTGACGACGCTCTGCGCGAGTGGTACGAGGTCGTCGGTCCCATCGGCGAGGAGGTCAGCATGCTCGACCTGCCGCACGCCAGGCACGGCGTCACCGTCACCGACCTGGCCCAGCGCTGGTTCGGCCTGACCGGGCATCCCTTCGCCTTTGCCGTCTGGGCCTACCGCAA
This sequence comes from Deinococcus sp., assembly GCF_025362455.1. Classification (GTDB taxonomy): domain Bacteria; phylum Deinococcota; class Deinococci; order Deinococcales; family Deinococcaceae; genus Deinococcus. The sequence continues at coordinate 6,162 of NZ_JANYGJ010000158.1, forward strand.
GGACGCGCCGCCGCCCCACGCGCTCCTCCAGGCCATGCGGGTCGCCCGGCGCCGGGGCATCGGCCATCTGGGTGAGGTAGCGCAGCGCCACGCCGCCCGTCTGGGACTGCCCGAACGGGTCGTGCAGCACTACCTCTGGAACTTCCGCTACCACCTGGAGGCGCCGGACCGCCTGGGCCTGAACGAGTTCGCCGATAAAGTGGCGCCCGGTCACGCGCCGCTGGAGTTCGGCAACGGGCAGGTGGGGTGAGTCAGCTCATCGTTGACCTTCGGTTGGACGAACATCCAGAACCTACCAGCTTGTCATGCTGAGCGCAGCGAAGGAGCTTATCTTCAGCGAGATCCTTCGCTGCGCTCAGCATGACCAGGATGTTCAGGCGAATGGAGTAAAAATATCCGAGTCCAGCACTTTCCCCTTACCCCGGCTCACTTCGTTCCAGCTCCGGCGGGGGCGGGGCGACCAGCTCCAGCGTCTGGCCACTGCCCGGATGCCGGAAGTGCAATCGGTGCGAGTGCAGCCAGTAGCCGCCGTCGCCGGGCAGGCCGGGCAGTTCTGAGAGCGGCAGGCCACCGACTCCGTAGAGCGGATCGCCGACGAGCGGGTGTCCGGCCCAGGCGAGGTGAATGCGAATCTGGTGCGGGCGCCCGGTGCGGATGTCCACCTCGAAGAGCGTCTGTACTTCGCGGCGCTCCAGCACCCGTGCCCGGCTGTGTGAGGGCTTGCCAGTCGGGCTGGCGGCCCAGACCTCGCCCAGACGCGGATGCGGCACCGGGCCAATCGCGGCGCGGATGTCGTACTCGTCCTGGTGGGCTCGCCCCTCACCCAGCGCCAGGTAGCGCTTGCCGACCTGATGCTCGCGCCAGGCTGCTGAGAGCGAGGCGGCGCTGGCTGGCGTGCGGGCGAACAGCACCAGCCCGGAGGTGCCGCGCCCCAGCCGGTGCAGGGGGCTGGCCTCCGGAAACTGCTGGCGCACCAGATGCAGCAGGGTATGGGTCAGAAAGCCGCCTCCCGGCAGCGTCGGCAGCCCACCCGGCTTGGCGACGGCCAGCAGCTCGGCGTCCTGGTGGAGCAGCCCAAAACGCAGCGGCACCATTTCCTCTTGCCAGGGCGGGCGTTGCCAGCTCACCGTCTGGCCGGGCCGGAGCCGTTCGCCGCCGCTGGCCCGCAGGCCGTTCACCGTCACTTCACCCAGGTCGAGCCGGGCCTGCCAGGTGCCGCTGTCCGAGTGGGCGTAGCGCCCGCTGAGGTAGTCCAGCACGCGCTGTCCCCGCTGGGCCGGGCCGATCTGCTCGCGGTAGGTGTAGCCGCCGTTCAGGGCCATTTTTGTAGCCTAGCGCAGCGCATGCTCACAAATCTGGGTCAAGCTGACTCAACGCTAAAGGGGACGCTCATGTCTGCCCGCTAGGATACGTGCCATGTCCAAAGCTCCCCACCTCAAGGTTGCGCTGGTCTGCGCCGCGCTGCTCACCTCCGGCCTGAGTGCGGCCCAGAGCGCCACGCCCGCCACCCCGGTGCCCGCTGCTGTCCCTGCTCCGGTGCCGTCCCCTGCGGCGCCCGCTGCTCCGCAAACCCCGGTGCGCCTGAGCGTGCCCAGCAACGCCGCCTCGGCCCTGGGCATCGAGGTCAGCGGCGTGGTGGGGGGCCGTCTGGTGGGCTGCCCACGGACCCTCAAGCTCAGCGCGGGCGCACTGTGTCTGTACGCCCAGAACACCGCCCCGGCGCTGCGGCCCCTCATTAAAACCAAGCTCGGCGCGCGGGCCGGTGAATGGAAGATGACGGGTCAGGCCAGCAGTCTGGCGGTCACCTCCGGCAAAACGCTGGCGCTGGTGCTGCTGGCCCAAATTTCGCCCAAGGAGACGCTGGTGGTGGTGGATACCCCCGCTCCGGTGGCCGCCCAGAGTGCTGGCAAGCGCCCCGCTACCCCGGCGGGCGTCGTCAAGGGTGAGCTGTACCTGCTCGGCAGCGACCTCAAGGGCCTGGTCAACGTCACGGCCCTGAGCGGGGGCCAGTTCAAGTTGGAGCGCAGCGGTCAGCAGCCCCTGACCGTCACGGCGGGCAAGACCGGCGCCAGCTCAGGCACCAGCGGCAGCGTCGAACTGCCGCTGGCGCCCGCCTCGGACGGCAGGAACCTGCTGCTGCCCTTTTCGGCGCTGGGCGCCCTGGGCTGCACGTCCACGCCCAACGGCAAGGTGCTGACGGTGGCCTGCGGGGCTGGCAGCGTGGGCGTCAAGCCGATTGTGTTCTGAGCCTAAATTAAGCTAATCTGAAACATATTTGGCCCAGTGTCGGCATACGTTTTTTAATGGAGGATCAGCGTGCAAACTCCATCCAGACGAACTCAGCTCAGCGTTGTTCTGTTGACGGCTTTGCCCCTCTTTCTGAGCGGGTGCATCATAGGAGGCATCCCATCCCCCGCTCCCTCGTCTCTGAGCATTGATTACCGTGGAAACGGCGTTTGCACAAAGGTAAAGTTGACGACAGGGAAATCTGAACTCGGTGGTAGTCTTGTCTATAAATCGGGCGATGAATATATCACTGTCGGCAAATTTCAATATTTTGAAGCGAATGAAGCTACACTAGATCACGATGATATTTATTCCGGCGTCGGCATATTTGTAGACGCAGCCATGATTCTTGACTTGAAGCTACAATGTTTTAATGGACTCGAAGCGAAAAGTGTCTATGTATTCAACTCCGTAACAGTGACGAGTAAAGAATATAGGCTTACTGTTGATGGCGACGGCAGTGCGGATTCTGGTTTAAAAGTGGCATTTGCTCTGAATAAAGATTGAAGGCGAAGATCTGAGGTGGTGAAACTATGATTAGGCCAGCTTACTTTGCAATTTTGCTCTGTCTAACGCTCTCCTTAACAGCGTGCCCCGGCAATCCGCCGCCGCCCAGCCCCTCGCAGGTCATCATCGACACCTACGTATCCGGTATATGCGATCAGGTGTTGTTGAGCGCACCGGAAAAGAGTGTGACCGGAATTTTGACCGTCTACGCCGAGGGTCAACGTCGCGAAGTGGGCCGGTTTAGCTTTGCCGCAGGTGGCAATCCCAATACCGCAGTGCTGGCTGGCAGGGACAGTTATCTGGGTCTAGACGCTTATCGCAATGGGCGGCTGACGTTGACCTTTCAGTGCCTCAAGGACGGTGTCAGCGCTCCTGGTCTCACCTATCAGGGCGACGCCGGGGAGGGGCTCATTCATACCGTGCAGATCGAGAACGATTCCTCGGCACCATCTGGATTGCGGCTCAACGTCGTTTCACGAGTGTTTTTCAACAACTACTGACGTTGACGTTTTTCGGGGCGGAGCCATCACCGGCTTCCGCCCCGCTGCTTTGTGCGCCTGGCCCGGCACTGCGCCTGCCCCAGCCTCTAGCATGACCCGGTGACGTTCCCTTCATGACCACCAAACTCGCGCCCGCCGCCCCAACCTCCACCCCGTTGCTGATCCTGCTCTCGCTGCTGACGGTCTATCTGGTGTGGGGCAGCACCTACTACGCCATCCGGGTCGCCATTGGCAGCATTCCGCCGATGGGGATGCTGGGCCTGCGCTTCCTGGTCGCCGGGGTGATTTTGTACGCCGTGCTGCGGCTGCGCGGGGTGGCGGCCCCCACCCGCCAGGGCTGGCGCCTGAGCGGCGTGATCGGCCTGCTGATGCTGTTCGGCGGCACCGGCCTGGTCACGCTGGCCGAGCGTGAGGCCAGCAGTTCGGTGGCGGCCATGATGATCGCCGTCAGCCCGCTGTTCGCCGCGCTGATCGGGCGCTTCTGGGGCGAACAGACCGGCGGGCGCGAGTGGCTGGGCATCGGGGTCGGGCTGATCGGCATTGTGCTGCTGAACGTCTCCGAGCTGCACGCCACGCCGCTGGCCGCCGCTTTGCTGCTGCTCGCCCCGCTGTGCTGGACCTTCGGCAGCCAGTGGTCGCGCCACCTGCCGCTGCCCGGTGGCCTGATGAACAGCGCCGCCCAGATGGTGCTCGGCGGCGGCTTCATGCTGCTGCTGAGTGCGCTGCTGCGCGAGCCCTGGCGCACGCCCACCCCGGCCAGCCTGTGGGCGCTGCTGTACCTCACCAGTGTCGGCAGTCTGCTGGCCTACAGCGCCTACACCTACCTGGTGATGCACACCAGAGCGGTCCTGGCGACCAGCTACGCCTACGTCAATCCGCTGGTGGCCGTGCTGATCGGCGTCGGAATCGGCGGCGAACACCTGGGCACCCTCGGCTACCTGGCGCTGGTCATCATCGTCGGCGGCGTGGGCCTGATGACCTGGCCGCGCAAGCCTGCTCCAGTTCAGACCAGTCCAGAACAAACCGGTCCAGAGCGCACATGAGCGAGCAGCAGGCCGATCCGGTCACCCTCACGCTGCGCCGCCGCCCGCGCCAGGGTCAGGAAGCCGCCTTTGAAACCAGCCTGCGCGAGCTGGTCGGGCTGCTGGAGAGCGCGTCGGGCCACCGGGGCATCGGCGTGGTGCGCCCGGTGCCGGGTGGGCGCGACTACACCATCATGGCCCGCTTCGGCAGCGCCGAGGCTGCCGCCGCCTGGCAGCATTCCCCCGTGCGGGCCGAGTGGCTGGGCCGCGTGGCCCCCATCACCGACTTCGAAACGCCCATCGAGCAGCAGCCGGGCCTGGAATTCTGGTTCACGCCGCCCGGCAGCCCGCTGCTGCGCCAGCCCAGGCGCTGGAAGATGACCCTGCTGACCCTGGCGACCCTCTACCCGATCAGCCTGAGTTTTGCCGCGCTGGTGGCGCCTGGGCTCGGTCACTGGCCGCTGCCGCTGCGAACCCTGCTGAGCGCCGCCATCGTCGTGCTGGTGATGACCTACACCGCCATGCCGCTGGTCACCCGGCTGTGTGCGCCCTGGCTGCGGGCGGGCGACGAGGGCTGAGCCCAGTAGCCGCTCAGCTTTTGTCGAACTGGCTGAGCACCTGCTCGGTGCGGGCGTTCTTGACCCGGTTGACGAACCTGGTGTATTCATGCTTGTCGCGCAGGCTCTTGGAGAGCGTCAGGGTGCTGGCCGTCAGGAATAGGGTGCCCATGTAGAGGTAGCCGCGAATCCACCAGTCGACGGGCAAAAACCAGATGCCCCCCAGCATCAGGCTGATACTGGTGATGAACGAGATCCAGATAAACGACGACCACGACGCGGAGTCTCCGAGCAGATCAGGGTTGGTATACGGTGCGGACATGCTTCACCTCGTAAGTGGGAGGGCGGCGGCTAACGTGAGCCTCGCCACAAGCGTACATCAGAGGGTGACAAAATGTCAGTAGGGAGGAAGCGGGTGATGGGGGCGTCCGGCGGGGGTAGCAGCTTGCATGGCGCGGCCTGAATGGGCTTGGGCTGCCATCCGGGTTGGGTTCAACCACTGTCTCAATCCCGCGCTGACCCGCGCCCACCAGGTGTGCCTTGCCCCCATTTCACTCCTTCCCCCCCTGTGCTACACTCCCCTAGTTTGCCCATAAACGGGCGAGTTGTGCTGTCTGGCAAGTTGAGGGCCAGCAGTCAGTTCAGCCGAGTTCAGTTCAGCCGAGTCGTTCAGCCGAGTGAGGAGAAGTCCATGAAGCGTACCTACCAACCCAACAACCGCAAGCGCGCCAAGACCCACGGCTTCCGCGCCCGCATGAAGACGGCCAATGGCCGCGCCGTGCTGGCCCGTCGCCGCGCCAAGGGTCGCCACCAGCTCACCGTTTCCGACGAATAAGCTCACCCGCTTATGTCGACGCAGAGCGCCACCGCTCCGGCAACTCGCCTTGTGGTGGCGCTCACGTCTCTGCGGGGCGAGAAGGAGTTTCGCAAGGTCCGCGCCCACGGTCAGGTGGTGCGCGGGCCGCTGTTTACCCTGCGCGTCACCGATTACCGCCCCCGTTACGGTGAGGTCTGGCTTCCCCGCGCCATCATCGGGATCGTGGTGCCCAAGAAGACCCTCAAGCTGGCGGTCAAGCGCAACCGGGTGCGGCGCCGGATTCGTGAGGCGCTGCGGACCCTGCCCACGCTGCCCGCCTGCCGGGCCACCATCTACCCCACGCCTGCGGTGCTGAGCGTGCCGTTCGCCGAGTTGCAGTCGGCGCTGGGCAGGGCGCTGGCGGGCGATTTCAAGGCCAGAAAGAAGAAGCCGGGCGTCCCCAGAGCCAGCTCGTGAGCGCCCCGGCGAGGGTTCTCGTGCTGGCCGTGCGCGGCTATCAGCGCCGCCTCTCGCCGCTCAAGGGGACACCGACCTGCCGCTTTACCCCCACTTGCAGCCAGTACGCCCTGGAGGCCATCGAGCGGCACGGGGCGCTCAAGGGGGCCTGGCTGGCGACCTGGCGAATCGCCCGCTGCCAGCCGCTCAACAAGGGCGGCTTCGACCCGGTGCCGGAGCACTTTCCGGGGCGGCTGAGGCCCGGCAAACCAGGCGCCTAAGTATGTCCTTGCTAACATTTCGGGCTTCCGCAAACAGCGCTTCATCCCTCCACTCCCGCCAGGACATACTTTCTTCCTCACTCGCTCTTCGTCGTGAACGGACGCGCCTGGGCACGCCACTCCTCCCGCTCGGTAAAGCTAAAGCTTTACAAGGAGATACTTAGCTCGCTGTACTCACCTCCGGGGCAACTGCACCCCGGCTCTCACCGTATGGTGTAGGGACCCGCCAGCGCCCGCCGCCCCCCACCTTCCGGTACCCAGAGGCCCATACACAGTGAACCCTATGACCAAGCCCCCGCGCCCCGGCGCCCGCAAATGGATTCTCGGCTCGACCCTCGGCTTGCTGGCACTGCTGCTCTCCGGCTGTGGTGTCGGGCAGCCCGGCCAGTTCGGGCACGTGCTGCAAGCCGGTTGGATTCAGGCCGACTTCGACGGCGACAAGAAACCCGACCTGATCGCCCAGACCAACCTCGCCGACATCGCCTTCAACTCGCAGGGCGAGATCATCGGCTGGTACGTCAAGGTCAACCCCGGCTCGCAGCTCGTCAAGCAGGGCCAGGGCGGCAGCTATAACTTCGACGGGCTCAAGGGCTCGCTGGTCACCAACCTGCTCGGCGTCAAGAACGGCCCCGACAACAAGCCGCTGCTGGTCAGTGGGCGCAAGGGCCTGGAAGTGGTGCTGGGCGGCGCGGACGCCTCGGCAACCCGGCAGGTCCAGCCGCCCACAACCAAAACCGAACTGGGTCAAAACCGCCTGAGCGCCGTGTTCATCTACACCCAGGGCGGCGCCACCGTCACCAAGACGGTGGTGGTGCATCCCCGGCAGTTCACCATTCAGGCCGACGTGAACGTGGCGGGCGCGGCCACCTACAAACTCAACTTCGCGGGCCTGGCGCGTGAGGGCGACCCCGCCATCAAGGCGCTGCCGTCGGGCGCGGCCACGCCCGTTCTGAATGCGGGCACCACCGAGAAGGTCAGCTACGCCGCGATTCAGTCGCCCGCCGCCGGACTGTTTCACAACTCGCAGACCAGCGCCGCGCTGCTGATTCGCCCGCAACAGGGCGGTCAGGGCGGCGCAGGTGCGGGCGCTTCCATAACCAACGCTGCGGCAGCCCAGACCCCAGCAGCCCAGACCCCAGCAGCCCAGACTCCCTTCAGCGTCACCACCCTGGGCGGCGCCAATGCCAGCCTCAGCGTGAACGCCACCGGGCCGCTGGCGTTGGATATCTACGGCGGCAAAAACGAGCTGATCCACTTGTACCAGGGCGGCTACACCGAGTTGCCGGGCGTGTTCGCGCCGAACATCTTCGGCTACATCAGCCTGTATATCGCCAAGTTCATGGCCTGGCTGTATTCGTTCCTGGGCAACTGGGGCCTGACCATCCTGGTGTTGACGGTGGTGCTCAGGCTGGTGATCTGGCCGCTGATGCAGGCGCAGGGCCGCACCACCGCCAAGATGCAGATGGTCCAGCCGCTGCAAAAAGAGTTGCAGGCCAGGTACAAAGACGACCCCGCCAAGCTCCAGGCCGAGACCATGCGCCTGTACCGCGAGTACGAGGTCAACCCGGTCGGCTGCCTGAGCATGTTCATTCCGCTGCCGATTCTGGTGGTCCTCTACGGCACCATCCGCAACTTCGAGTTCGATCAGGGCCTGGGCTGGCTGCCCGACCTGTCCATCCCTGATCCGTTCTGGATTCTGGGCGTGCTGTACGTGGCCGCCAATATCTTGCAGCTCTATGTTTCGACCCGCAAGGCGCCGCAGATGTTTCGCCAGCAGGCCGTGATGTACCTGTTTTTCGCCTACTTCGCCCTGACCTTCCCGGCGGGCGTGACGCTCTACTGGATCATCGGCACGCTGATCGGCACTGGCCAGCAGTACCTGATCAACAAGCAGGTCGAGACCCAGATGTCCACCGGCCTCCAGAAAGTCGAGAAGAAGCTGGCGACGGGCGGCGCAGGTGCGGCGGGCGGCAAGGTCAACATGACCAAGGGGACCACCGCCAAGGTCGGTACGGCGAAGGTCAGCATGGCCAAAACGGTCACGGTGGAGCCCAGCGGCAAGCCCAGCAAGGCCGCCGCACCTGTCAAGCCCGGTTTCCGCGCCGTGCTGGAAGCCGCCGCCAAACAGGCCGCCGAGCAGCAGCGGCTCCAGCAGGACAAGAAGAAGAGCTGAGCTGGGATGTGGGGCGCGGCTGCGCTGGTGGGGAGTGGGCAAAGACCAAGGTCTAGAGCAGATGTCATAAAAAGACCCTTTTTATGACCGAGCGGAGCGAGTAGTGTTGACTGAGCAAGGCGCAGAATGGAGGCGCTGGGAGGCTGTTTTCCTCGTGGCGTAATCCGGAGTACTGCTCTGATCCACTCCCCGCTTTCTCGTTGCCATTTGGTCCGCGCTATCCTGCTCCACATGACTCAGAAGCAGACCCCGCCGCCCGCTTTCAAGCTCCAGACCCTCGTCGCCCAGGCGGCGGGCGGGCGGGTGGTTCGCAGCGCCTTTATCGAGGCCGACTCGATTGACCGGCGACTGCTGCACAACGACGAGATTGGGTCCCTGATCGCGGGCGGCTTCCCCGACGCCCGGCGCGTGATTCTGACACTGCATCCGGCCCATGTTCCCAGCGTGGACAGCGGCGTGAGCGTGTTTCGCGTGACCTCCCAGACGCCCGGCTGGGACCTCCAGGACTTCGCTGTGGCCCTGCGCCGGGCCGAGTTGCCCGAAGACGGCCTCGGCGACGTGCGCGAGGAGCGCGGCACCTTCCTGGTCGCCGCCACCGGCAAGGCCGCCAGGGAACTCGCTGGGCTGACCGTGCTGGGCGGGCGCGAGGTGGATGTGGAGGACATCGGCGAGAGTGCCGGGCGGGGCGCCAAGGTCCGCGAGGTCGTGGTGCCGAGCATGCGCATCGACGTGGTGGGCGCCAAGGGCTTCGGGGTGAGCCGCGCCTACTTCCAGCAGGGCGTGGAAACCGGCAAGGTCAGATTGAATGGCCAGGTCGCCCGCGCCAGCGCCGAGATCCGGGAAGGCGACAGTCTGGCCGCCGAGGGGTTAGGCCGCATCGACTTCAAGCGCGTGGTGAACGAAACGAGACGCGGGAACTATAAAGTGGAGCTGAATGTAGAAAAGTAAAGACGTGACAAACGAAGAGCGTGATCTCGAAACAGTGCGCGTTCTGCTGCGTGAGGTCTGGAGTGGCCAGACACCCAAACAGGCCGCCGAGCGCTGGCACCGCCGCGTGGACACCTCGGCTGCGCGGGCCGGGCAGGAGCTTCAGGCCCTATTCTCGCTGCTGGGTTCCTCGCCGGACGTACCCGTGGCGCTGGCGGAAGAACTGCGACTCCTGTCAGGCGGGGTTGCGGAACTCGGTCCCCTGGACTGGCTGAACCAGGTTTTTTTACGACTTCCGGGAAGTGTATTTCGCCTCCGCCGAGCGCTCGAAGCACTTGGAACTCTTCCGCGAGTTCGTGGAGGCCGTCTGGCGCAACCGTACACCGGAAGAAGCCCGTCAGCGCTGGCGGGAGTTGAAACGCTCGGCTGCCGCCCTGGAGGCGCTGCGGGCGCTGGCTTATCTGGCGTCGTCCCCGCCGCCGCACCTGGCCGGAATCATCGCCGCTGCCGGTGGGCCGAAGCTCGCCCAAAGCGCTGCTCTGCCCTGGCTGATCAGTCTCGAACGGGAGTACCGAGAGGTCTACGCCGAGCTGGGCTGAGGTGACCATCATCACGTCCGCCCCCGGCTGTGCCCCGTGCCCACGCCGCCCGCGATCAGGTGCGCCGACCTGAGCGGCTCCGGAATGTTGCCGGTCAGCGTCAGGTGATGCAGCGCCACGCCCGCGTCCTTCTCGCTGATGTTCACCCGCTGGACCCAGACCTCGCGCAGCGGCTCCATCGGTCCTAACTTCTCAATCAATTTCCACTTGCGTTTGCCACCCGGCACCTGCTCCAGCAAGGCGGCGCGGATGCGGTCCATGTTCGGCTCGCGGCGGGCGACGATCAGCACCGGCAACCTTGTAACCTCGCTCAGTTGGTAGGCGTCCACCACGTTGAAGCCTGCCAGCGCCACGCCCTGCAATAAAATCAGGTGCAGGTGGGGCCGGAACAGCGACTCGCCGGTCAGCCGGGCCAGCTCGGAGGTCGAGTTGCGCCCGTCGCGCCGCACCTTGCCCGACACGACGCCGTGCAGCGTGGTCCTGGCCCAGACGGTGCCGATGATCCGCACGTCGCCCCGGTGCTGGCGCCCAAACGGAACGTCGTCGAAGCCGATGGCGTGGGTGAAGGCGGGCATGACCGTTACTCGCCGCGCAGCAGCCGCATCACTTCGTCCGGAATACGGGCGACGCGGTAGTTTTTGTCGGTGTTGACATGGTGGGTGCTGCCGAAAGCGATCAAGGTTTCACCGCGCCGGAGCACGTACTCGAACATCACGGCCCGCGACTGCACGGCTCCGATACTGGTATGCAGCGTCAGCAGCTCGTCGTAGCGGGCGGCGGCGCGGTACGAGACTTCCAGCTTGGAGAGCATGAAGAAAAAGCCCTGCGCCTCGACCTCGGTGTACGGCAAGCCCAGCGAGCGCATCAGGTCGCTGCGGCCCACCTCGAACCAGATCGGGTAATTGGCGTGGTGGGCGACGGCCATCGCGTCGGTTTCGGCGTACCGCACCCGAATTTCTGTCTGGAGGCTGGGCGTCACCCCCCGAACTCCAACCGAGCTACCACTTGCGGTCATCGGCGGCGTAGAAGTCCAGCAGTGGCGTGCGGCGCAGCTTGACCACGCTGGCGACCTCGCGCTGAAGGTGGCCACGGGCGTTGTGCAGGGCGTCGAGTAGCGGCTGCATCTCGCCCATCGACGAGACGTAAACGCGGGCCTGGGCGAAATCGGGCGTCAGGCTGACACTCTCGACGGTGACGATCATCGGTACGCGGGGATCGCTGAGGCCCCCGATGGCGTCAGTGAGCACCCGCACGAGCTGGGCTTCGACCTGTTGCGGTTTCATGCCGCCATGTTAGGGCATCTGTCCAATCCCGTCTCAGGCTGGCCTCACGGTAACGCGGCCACGAACAGCGGCAACCCGGTGTCCGGCGCCGCGCCCGCCGCCACGGCCCGGCGGTGCAATTCGCGCACGGCCCGCTCACCCTCGTCCCCCAGGTCCAGGCTCATGGCGTTGACGTAGAGGTCGATGTGCGCCTGCATCACGGCCTCGTCCATCTCCAGCGCGTGACGGCGGATGTAGGCTCTGGGCTCGTCGGGGTGGGCGTAGGCGTAGTCCAGGCTGGCCCGCACCGCCTGATTCAGCGCCCACTGCGTCGCCGGGTCCAGCCCTCGGCGCACCAGGATGGCGCCCAGCGGCAGCGGCAGGCCGGTCTCCGTTTCCCACCACTCTCCCAGGTCCATGAGCTTGATCAGCCCGTGCTGCGGATAGGTGAAGCGCGACTCGTGGATAATCAGCCCGGCGTGGACCGGCTCGCCCGCGTACTCGCCGCGCTGCACGGCGGGCATCACCTCGTCGTAGCGCACCCGGATCACGTTCACGTCGGGGTAGACGATCCTCAGCAGCAGCTCGGCGGTGGTCAGTGCGCCAGGGGAGAGGACGGTCTTGCCGTTCAGGTCACCTTGCTCCGACCCATCAGCGGTTGGACGGGCCACGATCAGCGGCCCCACGCCGCGTCCCAGGGCTCCGCCGCTGCGCAGGGCCACGTACTCGTCCATCACCGAGAAGTAGGCCCGGTAGCTGATCTTGGTCATCGGCAGCTTGCCCGCGCGCGCCCATTCGTTGAGGGTCTGCACGTCTTCGAGCACCTCTCGCACGGGCACCGGCGCCGCCACCTTGCCATGCGCCAGCGCGTAAAAAATGAAGGTGTCGTTCGGGCAAAACGAGTAGCCCAGATCGAGCGGGGCGGATGCGGTGGTCATGTGCTCAGGCTACGCCGGGCGCGACGACAAGTGTGCAGGTCAGCGCCGCGCCAGATACACTGTCACTATGCCCACCTTTCTTCGGTGCCCGGCGTTGGTCCTTGGGTTACTCGGTTGTCTCTCAGGTGAAGCCGGAGGTGAAAGCAACCCCCTGTCAACCGTCATATATCCAGCCCGATATCGTCGCCCTCAACAGCAAACTGGCGGCGGCCCGGCAGCGCTGGAAATCGGCGGGCATTCAAACGTACAGCTATCAGATTTTTCGGTCTGCTCCGCCCGGCCCATTCCTTTCAGCAAAAATCACGGTCACCGACAGTAAGGTGAGCCGAGTGGAGAAAGCTGCCTATTATCCAGCGAATATCATCATAGAAGAAGGCAAGACGATTGATGACCACTTCGGTGACATCGAGCAAGACATCGCCTGGGTGCAGACCGCTCCCTGCCCGTTCCTCGATGTGGACTATGACTGTGGACTATGACTTGGTGGACGGTCATCCGAAGGACAGTGGCGGGGGTATCGCCCTACTGGGGGTAGCTGATGGCTTCGGTGGTTGGAGCATTGCGAATTTCAGCAAATTGGAGAACCCTCCGGTCCCCTGAAGGTCTTTTATCAGCCGAGCATCATCCACCACCGTTAGGGTCAGGTCATGACAGCGCTACGCCTCCTCCTGACCGTACCGATCCTTCTCACCTCGTTCTCGCTGGCAGGCGGCGCCGGACCCCGGCTTATTCCCACGCTACCTACGCTGCCCGGCGCTCAGCCGGTCTCTGGCAGCCGCTGCGTCCCCGGCTTCGTCCAGCCCTCGCCCGCCGCGCTCGCCCGCGACCTGGCCGCCGCCAGGAGGCGCTGGAGCGCGTCCGGCATCCGCGCCTACAGCTTTGATTTCGATCAGATCGCCCAGCCGGTGAGGTTTCCCAAGACGCGCATCACCGTCGGCGTGGGCGGCAAAGTCAGCCTCACGGAGTCGGTGCCGGGCGGCGCCTCGCCGTACGCGGCCACGGCCACCGTCGAAAAACTCTTCGAGTTCGTTCAGCAGGGCGTCGCCTACGCCCGCCGCGAGCCCTGCTCCGAACTGGGGGTCCGTTACGCCCGCGAAGGTTATCCGCTGAGCTACGCCAGTGAACTGAGATTGGTCAACATCGCCGACGGCGGCGCGAGCTTCACGGTCAGCCGGTTCACGCGCCGTTGAACTCAGGCGCTGAGGTCATTCGGGGCCAATTCTGCCGGGGCCAATTCTGCCGGGGTGAGCGGCTCGCGCAGCAGTTGCCCGAAGGTCACGGCGCCGCGCTCCAGCGCTTCCCGAATCAGCTTGCCCCCCGCGCTGTAATTGAAGATGTACGCCCGGAAGGTCGGCTGTGAGATGAAGGCCAGGCGTTTGCGCGCCCGCGCCTCGCTGCTGGCGTTGTAATGGCGCAAAAAGTCCAGCACCTCGCGCTCCGGGGCGCCGCCCTCGTGCAGCATCAGCGCCGCCTGGCCGGAAACGCCGCTCAGCCCCTCGTGGGCACGGGCCAGCCGGAGCGCCGCCTCCACGGCCTCCGGGTCGATGTGCGCCAGGGTCGCCAGCTCGCCGCGCAGCCACTCGCCGACTTCGGCGGGCGTCATCACGGCACTCAGCGCGTTCACGGCGACGCCCTCGCTGACCAGGCACTCCGGGGCGTTGATGAGCTGGACGCTGTGCTCGAACCAGCCGAATTCGCGCACCAGTCGGGCTTCCTTGGTGGCGTGCTCGGTGTGGTGGCCGGGGTAGCCCTCGTGGGCCATCAGGTCCGGCAGGCCGGTCAGGCAGATCGGCAGATCGGTGTTGATGTCGATGCGGCTGCGCAGGTTGCCCAGCGGCCAGTTGTAGCCGCTCCAGGGTTGCCCGGTCACCAACTCGGTGCTGAAGTCTTCACCGCCCGGCAGTCCAAAACGCTGGTCCGTGCGGCGGCGTAGCTCTGCCAGAATCGGCGCCGTGACGCGCAGCAGCTCGGCAGGTGGCACCGTGACCCGCCTTCGCACGGCTTCCTCTCGCTCACTCAGGTCGCCGTGGCCGGGCAGGGCGGCGTCCAGCTCGGCGCGGGCAGCGTCCAGGCTGGAGCGCTCCGTGCGCAGCGGTTCCGTACCGTAGAGGCCACGCACCTCCTCGGCGTAAGGGAGTTGTTCGCCGCCCAGGATGCGGCACAGCACGTCCATGGCGCCCAGTTGCGCCAGCAGGAACCCCCGGCGCGGCGCGGGCAGCTCGGCGCCTCGCACATCTGCAACCTGCACATCCGCAATCAGCCGCTGGACCTCGGTGCGCATCTCGCTCAGCGGGCGCAGGCTCCGGTCCGCGAGTTCGGCGGGACCACCGTAGCCGTCGATATAGCCGGGCGAGTGCGCGTCCAGGGCGTGGGCGAGCCGGATGTAGCGCTGGGCGATGGCGTCCGGCTGGGCGGCGCGGGTCGGCTGGGCAGGCGAAGGCTGGGCATCAGGCGTCATTGGGGCGCAGCATAGAGCAGCAGCATGGAGCAGCGGCATAGAGCAGCGGCATGGAGCAGTTGTCTCAGCAACGCTGATGAAGAGCCGGTTTCGCCCAAGCTCCAGAGCAGCCCAAGCCCCAGAGCAGCAGCGTCTACCTGGCCCGGAACGCCGCGCTGGGCGCCGTGTGCGGGCAGGAAAGCCTGCCGGTGCCGCTGCACGTTTGCAATGCCTCCACCGGCCTGATGCGGGCCTAGGGCTACGGCGAGAAACTAGGGCCACGGCCAGAAGCACGTCAACTCCCCTGGTGATCCGCAGGGCAGCGTTGCCCAGGCGTCTCTGCCGCCGGGTGTACACCTGACGCTGTATAGCCCGCATCCAGGAGGCTGGGAGCGCAGTGTTCGGCAACGCTGGAACCGGCTGCGATACCTCCACGCCCAGGGCACCCCAGACGCCTGAGGGGGCGCATGAGAAGGGCTTGAACTATCCTTCATGCGTCTTAAAGGTGGGCGTCAGCTTGGGCAGAAATGAGTTCTGGTGCCGCTTTGGCCCAGACAGATGCGAAAGATGAAATCTCCGCACATGAACGCACTCTGCGCCCTCCCGACAGCTCGTCAGTAAAGCCCTTCTCATGAGCGCCCAGAGGCAAAAATCCGTGCTGTAGCGGGGTTTTTCGTGTTGACACTGCCTACATGGCTCCGTATACTCAACTAAGGATTCACATTCTTGCCGGAGATGTGGGGCGCGTGAGTACTAAGGAGGCCGTATGGGAGCAGGAAACTCGGCAACTGGCTCGCATGCCACT
>NZ_JANYGJ010000224.1 GCF_025362455.1 Deinococcus sp.
TGCTGCCAGAGGTGACCGAGGCATTCATACAGTTGACCTTTATTCGTATCATGATCCGGCGACTTGCTGAGTTTGAGCGGGAGAAACAGCTTGAATCAGCAGCCTAGCGGCAGCCTTACGCTTTCCAGACAGTCTCTAAGCGGTACTTGTTGCGGTAGCGCTCGCGGGACGCCTGCTCGACCAGTTCGCCGGGCGTCTGCATCTGCGGCGTGCTGACCGCCTGCCCCACGGTGACGCGCAGGGCGATGTCGCGGTACTTGAGGTCCGAGAGCAGCGTCTGAAGTTCAGCGGCCAGCCGCGCCAGGTCGTCCTGGCTGATCGGCTCGACCAGCACGGCGAATTCGTCGGCGCCCCAGCGAAACACCAGGTCGCGGCGGGTGCGCCCGGTTCGCAGGCGGCCCGCGACCTCGCGCAGCACCTCGTCTCCGGCGGCGCGGCCATACACCTCGTTGACCCGCCGAAAATCGCCCAGATCGACCAGCAGCAGCCCCAGCGGACGCCCGGCGCGCCCGGCCCAGCGCGGCTCCACGGCGCGGGTAAAGGCCAGGCGGTTGCCCAGGCCGGTCAGCGGGTCGAGGCTGCCCAGCCGCCGCAGGGTCAAGGCCCGCTCCAGCGCCACGAAGACGGTGCCCACGATGGCCGCCAGCGACGCCGTGACGCCGGGAAACAGCAGCCCGGCCAGGTACAGCGGCGCACTGAGGCTCAGCCCGACCATCGCCAGCCCGAAGCCCCAGAAGCCGCCCAGCAGCACGGCGGCGGCGGCCAGCGCGGCGCAGATCAGCGCGGTGAGCCAGGCGCTGACGCCCCTAAAAGGCTCGGCGAGCAGCGACGAGACGGCCCGCGCCTGAAGGCTCACGCCCGGCACTGGGCTCAGCCGCGAATCGGGAAAGGTGTTGCCCGCCTCGCCGCTGGCGGTCAGCCCGATCAGCACGACCTTGTTCTGAAAGTCAGAGAAGCGCACGTTGCCGCGCACCACGTCCCGAAACGAGTAGGTGGGCAGGTTGCTGCTGCTCTTACCGACGTAGCGCAGAATCTGGCGCTCTTCGCCAAGCGGCCTGGGCACCCCGGCCAGCCGGGCGAGCTGGGCGCTGAAGCTGGGCCAGAGCTGGGTGCCCGCAGCCCGGTAGGCAGTCTGAAAGCTGCTGACGCTGCCGCCCTCGATGTTCAGGGTCGAGACGCCGTAGGTGGTTTTCCAGGGGCGCCCCCCCTGCGGCAGCCCTGGGCTGGAGGCCAGCACCACCCCGGTCTGCGAGGCGGCGGCGGCCAGGGCGTCGTCACCTGCGGCGGGCGAATCGAACAGCACATCGACGCCCACCGCCCGGACCCCGGCCTGGCGCAGCGTACCCAGGGCGCGGGCGTACAGGCTGCGGTCCCAGGTGCTCAGCCGTCCGTAATCCTGCAAGCTCAGGTCGTCGATGCCGACGATCACCACGCGGGGGTCGGGCGCGGCGGCCAGGTTGCGGTTGAGCACGTCCCACAGCCGGAAGTTCTCCGGCAGCGCCAAGCTCAGCGAGGCGGCGAGCAGGGCGGCGGCGGCGGCAGTCAGGCGGGTTCGCCCGTCAACGCGTGGCATAACCCACGTTCCCGGCCTCGTCGGTCATGGTCAGCGACACCACGGCGTCCGGGCGTGGCAGCGGCAGCACCCAGTCCAGGGTCGCACTGTTCTTGTCTGAACTGGTCTGTTCTGGACTCTCTGTACTCGCCGGACTGCTCAGGCTCAGGCGGCGGCGGTAGGGTACGCCGTCCACTTCGGCGATCAGCACCACTGCCCGGCTCAGCGCGTCACTGAGCTGGCCGCTCAGGCGCAGGGTCCGGCCCAGGCGCGTCGCCGTGAGACTCAGCGTGGGGGCGCTGCGGTCGATCACCAGACTGCGGCGCAGGGTCGACGTTCCGGCGATGCGGGTGGCGCTCAGTTTCAGCTCGTAGCGGCCTTCCGGCAGCGCGGCGCCCGGCTGCTGGAGGCTGAATTCGCCCTGGGCGTCACCGACCAGCGGCAGGGTGAGGGTGCTCCGGGCAGCCACCGAGTCGGTCACGCTGCCCAGCGGGCCGCTGAGTTCCAGCTTCACCTGGGCGCCGGGCTGGCTGCGTGCGCTCAGCGACAGCAGGCGCAGGCTGGAGGGCAGCTTCAGACTCAGCCTCGTGGGCGCGGCGCGGGCGGCGTCGAGCGCCTGGTTGGCCCGGTCGCTGGCGTCGGTCACCAGCGGCTGGAGCTGGCCGCTCAGGCCGCGCTGGGTGCCGCTGGCCAGCAGCGTATCGCCCTGGCTGGGCAGCGCCACCTGGCCGCCGAAGACCTTGACCAGCCCGGAGTCGTCGACCCGGAACACGGTGCCGCGCACGGCGGTGGTGACGGTCGGGGTGCTGAGCTGATAGCCGCCCTGACCCTTGGCGACCACGTTCCAGGCGCTGCCGCGCAGCAGCTTGAGGCTGACCTGGCGCTGGGGTTTGCCGCCCTCGCCCGCCACCGTCTCGATGCTCAGGACGCTCAGGGCGCTGCGGGGTTGCAGCCGCAGGTAACCGCCGCCGGTAAAGCCGACCTCGGCCCAGGCGCCCTCGCCGGTCAGAAGTTGCTGGCCGGAGAGCAGCGGCTGGCTGGGCAGGGCGGTCCGCGCCGCCTCACTGCCGATCTGGAGCGTCACCGGGCCGTTGGTGGCCTCGATGCGGGCCTCGCCCTGGCCGGTGAAACGCGAGTCGTACCAGGGGTCGCGCTCCAAAAACGGCGTCACTTTCTTGCTGACGAAATCGTACTGCTGACCGGCCTTCAGCTTGATCTGGGTGGTGCCCACCGCCAGCCGCGCCTCACCGGCGATGACGGCCAGGCGGCGGGTCGGGGCGCTGAGGTCCAGTCGGATTTTGCCCTCGGCGGCCATGTGAACGCTCTGGGCAAAGAACTTGAGCTTGCCGCTCAGGTAGACGCGCCCACTCTGGAAATCGGGCTCCTGCTGGAAGACGCGCAGGGCCGAATCGCTGCCGAGCAGCACCTGGCCTGAGCCGCTGTCATTGCCACTGCCGCTGCCACTGTCACTGCCGCCAACGATCAGCAGCGCCCGACCGGTGCCGACCCGCAGACCCTGAGCCACGCTGACGCCGGGGGCGGCCAGTTGCCAGGCGCTGCTCGGCCCCTCGCCTTGCTGCTCGACGCTGCCGCTGGCTTCACGCAGCACCAGGGGCTCGGCTGCGGTCATGCTGGCCAGACCGGTACCGGAACCGATCAGCCCGGACAGCGCCAGCCCGCAGGCCGCCAGGCGAAATTGATGGGAGAGAGACAATTGATTGGAGAGAGCCATAGAAAAACGCACACGAAGAGTGTAGACGCTGAACTATCACGGCGTTTAGTTAAACGGCAGATCGGCGGGGTTTAATTTTTCACATAAACTGAAAAAAGTCGTCTGGAGCGGGAACGACTGTCACTCGAATTCCGCCAAATGAGCTAATAGTTATAGTAGTCTAAAATTAAGTTTATGATATGGGGTGGTGTTTGTGACATTTCAGGTGGCGCGGTGGGGGGGGACCGGGTGGAAAAAACGGGGAGGCGCCCGATGTCTTACAACAGATCTGACAGTGGGGCGCGTCTGAGAGTGGGGCGTGGCGGGAATGCAGTTCGGGCACAGGCAACCGGGCACAGGCAACCGGGCACAGGCAAACTACGCCGCGCTGCCGTCAAGACACCAAGCCTGAGTGAAGTGAATCCCAGTGAAGTGGGAGAAAATGTCGTCTCAGTGGGGTAAATCCAGTACAGTAAAGTCTGTCCTCGGCGAGAGAAGGGCTGAGCAGGCGAGGCCCATCAACACGCCGACGCCTCTTCGTTGATGCCGCGCCAGGACGACGTTCTCATCGGTGCTCAAGACAAAAAAACACAACGCCGCACCTCTGCCCCGCAACTGTTCCCCCGTCCGGCCTGGCCGCGCCCCGCCGTGCCATACTCCCAGGCGTGCTCCTGGCCCTCGAAGACGTTCAGAAAGACTACGGCGCCCAGCCGGTGCTCACGGGTGTGAGTTTGCAGATCAACCCCGGTGACCGCATCGGGCTGGTGGGGCGCAACGGCGCCGGAAAGACGACCCTGCTGCGCCTGCTGCTCGGCAGCGAGAAACCCGACGCGGGCGTGATCCGGCGCGGTCCCGGCGTGCGGGTGGGCAATCTGACCCAGGACCCCAGTTTCGCGCCCGGCAGCACCGTTCACAGCATATTGGAAGCCGCCTTTCACGAACTCGACGCCCTGGAGGCCGAGCTGGAGCAGGCCGCCCGGATGATGGAGAGCCCGCAGAGCATCGAGCACCACGCCGAGCTGCTGGAGCACTACGGACGCCGGGGCGGCTTCGAGCGCCGCAGCCGCCGTGACGCCGTGACGCTGGCCTTCGGCTTCCGGGGCCGCGAACACGACCTGAGCGCCGGACTGTCGGGCGGCGAGCGCACCCGCCTGGGCCTGGCCGCATTGATCGTCGAAAACCCCGACGTGCTGCTGCTCGACGAGCCGACCAATCACCTGGACCTCGATTCGATCGCCTGGCTGGAAGAATTGCTGATTAATTTCAACGGCAGCATCATCGCGATTACCCATGACCGGGCCTTTCTGGACCAAGTGGCCACCGTCATCGTGGAACTCGACCGCGGCAAGCTGCGCAGCTATCCGGGTAATTTTGCCCAGTACCTGATTCAGAAGGAAGACCAGATGGCGCAGGAAGCTGTCATCTTTGCCAAGGCCGACAAACTGCTGGCGCAGGAAGAAGTGTGGATTCGCAAAGGCGTGG
>NZ_JANYGJ010000174.1 GCF_025362455.1 Deinococcus sp.
GTCACTTCATCAAGCGTTAAGCTGTCTGGTACAGCGGCGCGGCGGTAGGGTTGGCTTCCATCTGGCTGAGGTTGGCCACCCTCACCTGGCCACGGGCACTCAGGTATTCCACCAGAGCGCCCACCTTCTCTAAGGCCAGCAGGGTGTCGTAATTCTTGACGCGGGGGTACAGCTCGGCGCTGATGGCCTGCAAATTGTGCGGCGCGGAGCAGAGGTCCAGAATACGCTTCATTTTGCGCTCGTGCGAGTCGCGGACGCTGGCGGTGCGTGCCCGCAGGTCCACTATCGGCTCCTCGTGGCCCGCCAGCGTCAATTCTACGCCTTCTTCGGCGTCCAGCAGGTCAAGGGAATGCAGGTAATGTGACAGGCCGTTGCCCGGCGTGATGCGCTCGGCGGACAGGTGCGGCGTGGTGTGCGCGAGCACCTGATCGGCGCTCAGCAGCACCTCGCCCACCCGCAGGCAGACCTGCCCTGGACAGTGCCCCGGCGTGTGAATGACCCGGAATACACCGTCCAGTACGTCGCCGTGGTGCAGCGTGGTTTCTATAGGGCCGCCTTTGAAGCGGTGTTTGCCGCCGGTGTACATGGCCATAAAGGCGTCCACGCCCGCCGCGTCCACCCCGGCTTCCACCAGAAAGGCTTGCAACGCCCGCGAGGTCAGCACCAGTCGCTCGCGGTAGGCGCTGAGGATGGGCCGGTCCAGCTCATGCACGGCGACGGGGGCGGCGGTGAGGGTGCGCAGGTAGTCCAGCCCGCCGTGGTGGTCGATGTGCCCGTGCGTGACCACGATCCGCGACAGGTCAGCCCAGCTCAGCGACTCGCCGTAGTCCGAGAGCGCCGCGAATCCGGCGTCCAGGTCGGCGTTGCTCTGGACAGTGCCGCTGCCGGTATCGATCAGCGCCGCATAGTCGCCGCGCCGCAGCACATAGACGTTGGCCGTAAAATCACCGAAGACCCGCACCGGCAAACTGTAGATCAGCGTGCCGTCGTGGAGCGTGTGGCGGGTCGGGGGTGTGGGCGGGGAAAGCATCCGCCCAGTCATAGCACGGGCAGTCATAGCACGGGCAGCCATAGCACGAGCTGGGCGCTTGTCACTGTCCCCCTTACACTGGGGGCGGTGAACAGTCTGGCCGCCGCGCCGGGCGCACACTCCGCACATGACGACTTCTCCCCTTCTCTCGGTGCTCGATCTGGTGCCGCTCGCCTCCGGGCAGGGCAGTGCCCAGGCCATCCGCGACATGGTGACGCTGGCCCGCTGGCGGGCGTGGACTCGCAGCACTCCGAAGGAGAGGGATGGAGCGCTGTGTGCGGGCAGGGCAAGCGGCGAGGCGCCCGGTAGGTGCCGCTGTGCCCAGGAAGCGGAAGCCAGGGACGTTCGCAAGGCCGCAGGTCATCCTGGCCGACACCGATGCCCAGGCCGAGCGGCTGGCGCTGCCGCCGGGGCTTATGTTAATGCGCGGCGAAAGTGCGCCTCTGGCCACCTTTGACCAGCGTAGAGGGGGCCGAGGCGTATCCGCTCAGCGCCGCCGACTGAGACGCTAGGCCGCCTGCACCTCCTTGTGCGCGGCCCTGGCGGCGGCGTACAGCTCGGCGGCCTCGCGGGTGCTCAGGTCGGTCAGCTCGCGGATGGGGCGGCCCACGACGTGCGAGGCGTACTCCGGGTGGGTCATGGCGGCGTGCGGCGTGCCGGAAAGCAGCGCACCCAACTGAACGGCTAGGCGCCCGGCGGCCTCGGCGCTGATCTGGCGCAGGGTCGGAGGGTGTTCACCGGGCTGAGTCGCGGCCTGGGCGTCGTCGTCGTCCTCGGCCACGATGCCCAGCGCCGCTGACAGGGCGTAGCGGCGCAGGTAGGTCAGACCTGAACCGGCGCCCTGGGGGTCGTCGCGCTGGAGTTTGACGCGGCAGCGGGCCGAGAGGTATTCGCCGGAAGCGTGCAGCAGCATGGTCTCCAGCGCGACGTAGCCAGGATCGTCGCTGACCGGAAGCTGCACCACGCTGAGATTGTTCTCCGCCAGGGCGCTGCGGCACGCCTCCCAGACGCTGGGCAGATCGGCATACTTGGATTTCAGGTGCGGGTTGACTGCTTCCTTGAGCGCCACCTTGACGCTGGCCTGCGTCCTGCTCAGGGCCGCGCCGATGTTGGCCAGGGACTCGCTGTGGTTGATGGTCATACTTGAGCCTCTCGATTCGCAGTTCTCAATTCGCAGTTCTCGATTCGCAATCCTAACTTCGCACTCACCGTAAAACTACCTGCCATTATGTTAGCAGCCCGTGAGGGCGAATGCGACGGCCACCCCGGTTCTGCCGCCCAGACTGCTATGCTGGGCGCGATTGGCCGGGCGGCGCAGGCGCGGTAAGTGTAGAGGCCGAAAGCGCGTCCGGCGGGAGGAACCACCCCATGACCAGACTCACCGACCAACCCGCCTGGCAGGCGCTGCAAGCCCACGCCGAGGCCATGAAGACCGTCCACCTGCGTGAGCTGTTTGCCACTGACGCCGGACGCGGCGAGAAGTACACCGCCCAGGGCGCCGGGCTGTTTCTGGACTATTCCAAAAACCGGGTGACGGACGAGACATTGCTGCTGCTGCTCCAGCTCGCCGAGCAGACAGGCGTGGCCGCCAAGAAGGGCGCCATGTTCGCGGGCGAGAGAATCAACGTGACCGAGGGGCGCTCGGTGCTGCATGTCGCCCTGCGGATGCCGAAGGGCAGCACGCTGATGGTGGAGGGCCGCAACGTCGTGCCGGACGTGCATGAGGTGCTCGACCGGATGGCCACCTTCGCCGACAGGGTTCGCGCCGGAAGCTGGCTGGGGCACACCGGCCAGCCCATTACCAACATCGTCAATATCGGCATCGGCGGCTCGGACCTGGGGCCGGTGATGGCGTATGAGGGTCTGAAGTTCTACTCTCAGCGCGACCTGACCGTGCGTTTCGTCTCGAACGTGGACGGCACCGACCTGACCGAGAAGATCCGTGACCTCGATCCGGCCCGGACGCTGTTTATCGTCTCCAGTAAGACGTTTACCACCCAGGAGACCATGACCAACGCCGCCAGTGCCCGCGCCTGGCTGCTGGCGAGCCTGCACGACGAGGCGGCGGTGGCGCGGCATTTCGTGGCCGTGTCCACCAACGCCGGGGCCGTGACGGGGTTCGGCATCGATGCGGCCAACATGTTCGGCTTCTGGGACTGGGTGGGCGGGCGCTACAGCATGGACAGCGCCATTGGATTAAGTCTGATGATCGCCGCCGGGCCGGGTCACTTCCACGAACTCCTGGCGGGCTTTCACGAGATGGACGAGCACTTCCGCACGGCGCCGCCCGAAAAAAACCTGCCGATGCTGCTGGGGCTGATCGGGCTGTGGTACAACAACTTTTTTGACGCGCAAACAGTAGCGATTTTGCCCTACGACCAGTACCTGGCCTACTTCAGCGCCTACCTCCAGCAGCTCGATATGGAGAGCAACGGCAAGCATGTGACGCTGGGCGGGCAGACTGTCGACTACCAGACCGGCCCGGTGATCTGGGGCCAGCCGGGGACGAACGGCCAGCACGCCTTCTACCAGCTTATCCACCAGGGCACCAAGCTGATTCCCTGCGACTTCATCGGCTTCATGCAGACGCTGAACCCGCTGGCCCCGCACCACGACCTGCTGATGGCCAACGTGTTCGCGCAGACCGAGGCGCTGGCCTTCGGCAAAACGCTGGCCGAGGTGCAGCAAGGCGGCGTGAGCGCCGAGCAGGGGCCGCACCGGGTTTTCGAGGGCAACCGTCCGACGAATACCATCCTGGCCGACAAACTCACGCCGCGCATTCTGGGCGCCCTGATCGCCCTCTATGAGCACAAGGTCTTCGTACAGGGCGCCGTGTGGGACATCAATTCGTTTGACCAGTGGGGCGTCGAGCTGGGCAAGGTGCTGGCCAGCCAGATCGTGCCGGAGTTGCGGGCGGCGAGCGAACCGGAGTTGGGGCACGACAGCAGCACCAACGCGCTGATTCGGCGGTACAGAGCGGGGCGGAGGGCGGAGTAGCGCTGGCTGTGGCTGGACGTGACGGTCTACGCCCTGGCGTGAATGACCCTCAGAACGGCCCGAACTCCGGCTTGCGCTTGTGCCGGAAGGCGTCCAGCCCTTCTCCGTGCTCGGCGTGCTCTCCGGCCCGCTGCTGCAATACCGCCTCATGGTCGAGCGCGGCGCCCAGGTCGGCGTTCAGTGAGAAGTTCAGCGCCTGCTTGGTCAGCGCCAGGGCGTGCGGTGGGCGGGCCGCCAGACGCTCGGCATACGCCTGCACCTCGGCGGCGAAGCGCTCAGCCGGGTAGACCTGTTCGCACAGGCCCAGTTTCAGGGCCGCCCCAGCGTCCACCCGCTCGGCGAAGGCCATCAGCTCGAAGGCCCGCGCCGCACCCACCATCCGGGGCAAAAACCAGGTGCTGCCCGCGTCGGGAATCAGGGCGATGCTGGAAAACGCCATGCTGAGCGTGGCCGCCTCGCTCCACAGCCGGACATCGCCGGAGAGCGCCAGGCTGGCCCCAGCGCCCGCTGCCACCCCATTGACAGCCGTCAGCACCGGCTTGGGCAGGCTGCGAATCGCCAGGATCAGCGGGTTGTAGGTGCGGCGCAGGTGGCCGGTCAGGTCGGGCGCCGTATCGCCCTGCAACTCGCCCAGGTCCTGCCCGGCGCAGAAGCCGCGCCCCGCCCCGGTGATGACGACCACCCGCACGTCGGGATCGGTCCCGGCCCGCTCGAGCGCCGCCGTGAGGCTCAGCAGCAAGTCGTCGGTGGCGGCGTTGAGGCGCTCAGGCCGGTTGAGGGTCAGCGTCAGCACGGCGTTGCGCAGGCCGCTCAGAACGGAAGTGGACATGGCCTCAGCCTACTCCGGCGCTCATAAGGTGCGCGGCCCGGCTTGTGCCGATCCGGCCTGCGGGTTAAGTTGGAGTCAGTTCAAACTCTTCTGGAGGGCCATTCATGACTGCCATTCCCTCTCAGCCGCTCTTGGCCGCCCCCGCCGAGCTTCGGGACCGCCTGAGCGCCTTCATGGCCGAGCACATCTACCCCAACGAGGCCGAGTTTGGGCGCCAGGTCGGCACCGGGGACCGCTGGGCGCACCCGCCACTGATCGAGGAGCTGAAATCTCTGGCGCGTGCGGCGGGCCTGTGGAACCTGTTTTTGCCGCCGGAGAGCGACCTCACAGGTGGCCACGGCGCGGGGTTGAGCAACGCCGAGTACGCGCCGCTGTGCGAGATCATGGGCCGGGTCTGGTGGGCGCCGGAGATTTTTAACTGCAATGCCCCCGACACCGGCAACATGGAGGTGCTGGCCCGCTACGGCACGCCCGAACAGCAACAGCGCTGGCTGAAACCCCTGCTCAGCGGCGAGATTCGCTCCTGCTTCGCCATGACGGAACCGGAGGTGGCGAGCAGCGACGCCACCAACATCGAGTCGAGTATTGTCCGTGACGGCGATAGTTACATCCTCAACGGGCGCAAGTGGTGGACCTCCGGAGCGGGCGACTCGCGCTGCCAGGTCGCCATTTTCATGGGCAAGACCGACCCCGCAGCGCCGCGCCACCTCCAGCAATCCATGATCCTGGTGCCGATGGACACTCCGGGCGTTCAGATTGTACGGATGCTGAGCGTCTTCGGCTACGACGACGCTCCGCACGGGCACGCCGAGGTGGTGTTTGGGAACGTGCGCGTGCCTGCCAGCAACCTGCTGCTGGGCGAGGGGCGCGGCTTCGAGATCGCGCAGGGGCGGCTGGGGCCGGGGCGCATCCACCACTGTATGCGCCTGATCGGGCAGGCCGAGCGAGCGCTGGAGCTGATGGTGGCCCGCGCCGCCTCCAGAGTCGCCTTCGGCAAACCGCTGGCGGCGCACCAGCACGTTCGTGAGGAGATCGCCCACAGCCGCATCGAGATCGACCAGGCCCGGCTGCTGACCCTGGAGGCCGCCCGGATGATGGACACGGTGGGCAACAAGGCGGCGAAAAGCCTGATCGCGGCCATCAAGGTGGTGGCGCCGAACATGGCGCTGCGGGTGATCGACCGGGCCATTCAGGTCCACGGTGGCGCGGGCGTGGGCGCGGGCACACCGCTGGCCGCCATGTACGCCCAGGCCCGCACCCTGCGCCTGGCCGACGGCCCGGACATCGTGCATCTGGAAACGGTGGCGCGGGAGGAGTTGAAGCGGCAAGAGTTGAAACGGCAGGGCGTGGACCTCAACGCTGTTGGACGGGGAGTCGGACGTGGAGCTTAAAGGCAAAACCGTCGTCGTCACCGGCAGCGCGTCGGGCATCGGGCGGGCGATGGTGGCGCGGTTCACCACCGAGGGCGCCCGCGTGATTGCCGCTGACCGCCACGAACAGGCCGGGCAACTGGAGGCCGACGCGGTGGGTGCCCGCTTCTTCGCCGCCGACGTGAGCGTGGAGAGCGGCGTGCAGGGGTTGATCGAGAACGTCTACGCCACTGAGGGCGACATCGACCTGTTCTGCTCGAACGCGGGCATCGCCATCGGGGCCGGACCGGAGACGCCGGACGCGCAGTGGCGGCTGATAACCAACGTCAACGTGATGAGTCACGTCTGGGCTTCGCGGCACCTGCTGCCGAGAATGTTGGCGCGGGGCGAGGGCTACCTGCTGAGCACCGCCTCGGCGGCGGGCCTGCTGACCGAGCTGCATTCGGCGCCGTATGCCGTGACCAAGCACGCGGCGCTGGCCTACGCCGAATGGCTGGCGATCACCTACGGCGACCAGGGCATCCGGGTCTCGTGCCTGTGCCCCGAAGGCGTCTGGACCCCGATGATCGAGAAGGTGCCAAGCTTGCAGCAGACCGCCGTGACCACCGAGGTGCTGATGGACGCCGTGCTGGCGGCGCTGCGGCAAGAGAAATTCCTGATTACGACGCACGCCACCACCCTCCAGGGCTTCGCCCTCAAGGCCCAGGATTACGACGGCTGGATCGGCAAGCTGCGGCGGCTGCGGGTCAGGGCGATGGCGCTGCTGGAACACAGACCGGCGTGACCGGGGCGCCAAGCACCGACACCGCCGTCACCGACACCGCCGCCGTCCGGCCCGGCGAGGCGCTGAATCTGGAGGCGCTGCGTTCGGTACTCAGGCCGCTGCTGGGCGACGCGCCGCTGATGGCCGAGCAGTTTCCCGGCGGCCACAGCAACCTGACCTACCTGCTGCGCTCCGGCGAGCAGGAATTCGTGCTGCGACGCGCTCCGATGGGACCGGTGGCGCCGCGTGCCCACGACATGGTGCGCGAATTCCGTTTTCTTTCGCTGATGCACCCCGCCTTTCCCGAAGCCCCGCGCCCGGTCTGGCTGTGCGAGGACGCCGCCGTGCTGGGCGTTCCGTTTTTTCTGATGGAGCGGCGGCGCGGTGTGATTATCCGGACGAAGCTGCCGACAGAATATACCGACATACCAGACGCGCCCAGACGGGCCTCGGAGGCGCTGGTCGATACCCTGGCGCGGCTGCATTCGGTTGATATTCACGCCGCCGGGCTCGACCAGCTCGGCAAGCCGGAGGGCTTCAACCGCCGCCAGGTCGAGGGCTGGGCGGCCCGGTGGCAACGCGCCGAGACGCATCCGAACCCGGAGTCGGAGGGCGTGGTGCGCTGGCTGCTCGGTGAGGTGCCGAATGAATCGGCCCACACCGCCGTCCATAACGACTTCAAACTCGACAACCTGATGCTCGGCGCGGCGGACCCCGGCCAGGTGGTCGCCCTGCTCGACTGGGAGATGAGCGCGGTGGGCGACCCGCTGGTGGACCTGGGGCTGAGTCTGGCCTACTGGACGCAGCGCGGCTTTCCGGCGGGGCACCGCTACCGCACCTTGATCGGCGAGCCAGGCGCCGCACTGGGGTTCTACACCCGCGCCGAGCTGCTGGAACGCTACGCCGCCCGAACGGACCGCAACCTGCCTGACCTGCGCTGGTACGAGGTGCTGGGCGTGTTCAAGCTGGCCGTCATCTTGCAGCAGATCTACGCCCGCTACCACGCCGGGCAGACGCAGGACGAGCGGTTTGCGGCGCTGGGCGCACAGGCCCAGGCGTTGATTGCGGAGGCGGCGCGGCAGATCGGGGAGTAGAAAGCAAGACAGTATTCCAGACGAGACATTGGACATTTTTTTATTCAGACATTGCAACCTGCCGCGTCCAGAAAACGCACCCTGGCACGCGAACTCGCCACCATCGACCGGCCCGTCAAAAAATCCGACATCGCCCAGCTCAGCACCGAACTGGCGGGGAAATACGCGGGCAAAACCCAGAAATCGGTCAGCCGCGACATCAAGGAATTGCAGCAGCTCAAGCTTATCGATGTGAGCCGGGGCCTGGTCGTCACCAACTGGGCGCACGTGCTTCAACTTTTGCCCGTCAAAGTTCAGCTTTGATACGGAGTTCGTCGATACCGGTGGTGGGCTTGCCCAGGGGGGAGTCACCGAGCCTGCCTGAACCTGGTCTAAACTGACCGCATGACGGACTCCCCCAAAACCCCGCCCACCTGCCCCTTTCACGTTCAGAGCACCGAAGCCAGCCAGTCGTTGACCCGGCGAGCCATGACCTCGCCCCCGCTGGCCGGAGGGACGCGGCTCGACGAACGGGGCATCTACCGCGTGCAGGAGTTTCAGTCGGTGCGTGACGTCCTGCGCAGCGAGGCGGTGGTCCAGGCCGGATTCATGGCCGAGGCCACCGATCAGCTCGGCGGGCTGATGAGAAACCGCCCGGTGCTGTTTGCCGACGGCGAGGAGCACCACGCCATGCGCCGCGACACCGCCAAGTACTTCACGCCCGTCCAGGTCGGCGGCTACGGCCCGATGATCGCCGCGCTGGCCGACGAGCTGGTCGGCGAGCTGGCCACCACAGGCCAGGCCGACCTCGACGACCTGAGCCTGCGCCTGGCGGTGGACGTCGCCGCCCAGGTCGTGGGGCTGACCAGCAGCCTGGCGCCGGGCATGGGCAAACGGGTCGGCTCCTTCATTACCGGCGGCGGCGACAGCGAGCCGGGCAGCGACCAGACCCAGACCCGCATGCAGGCGCTGGCGCAGCAGGCCAACCTGGCGCTGTTCTATATGCTGGACGTCAAACCGGCGATCTTATCCCGGCGCAAGCGCCGCCGCGACGATTTGATCAGCCACCTGCTCGACCAGGACTACAACGACCTCGAAATCCTGACCGAGTGCATCACCTACGGCACCGCCGGAATGGTCACCACCCGCGAGTTCATCAGCGTAGCCGCCTGGCACCTGCTGCACGACGCGGAGCTGCGCGCCGACTACGTTCACGGCACCGAAACCCGGCGCATCGGCATTCTACACGAAATACTGCGGCTGGAGCCCGTCATCACGACCCTCTACCGCCGCGTCGCCCAGGAGCTGCGCGTCGGCGGGCAGACGCTTCCTGAAGGCAGCCTGATCGCGCTGAGCGTTCAGGGCGCCAACAACGACCAGTCGGTGGTGGGCGAGAACGCGGGCGAGCTGTGTCCGGGCCGCGACCTGCCACGCGGCGTCCAGGCGCCAGCCATGTCGTTCGGTGACGGCCACCACCGCTGCCCCGGCGCGTACCTGGCGGTCCGTGAGAGCGACGTGTTTTTGCGCAGGCTGCTGATCTGGCCGGGCGTTCACATCGTGCGGGAGCCGACGTTGAGCTTCAACGAGGTCAGCAAGGGCTACGAGCTGCGCGGCTTCACCATCGGGATGCGCTGAACGTACCTGAGTGAATTCAGCCGCCCGACATGAAGCTCAAGCCCCCCTGCCTGTGGACGGGAGACGGTCTCGCCAGATCGAGCACAGGGATATGAGGTCATGTCGGTCGCCAGAATACGGGTGACCCCGACAAACAGGGTGGGGAGGCAACCCTTCGGCCCCTCCCCACCCTGGATTTTCTGATACTGAATTGATGGATTGACGGTGCTGAATTGACGGTGCTGAATTGATGGTATTGAACCGAGCTTGCTAAGTTGGGCCTGCTGAGCTGGGCCTGCCAAACTGAGTGCGGAGTTTAGAGCAGTACTCCGAATTACGCCACGGGGAAAACAGCCTCCCCGCGCCTCCATTCTGCGTCCTGCTCAGTCAAAACTACTCGCTCCGCTCGGTCATAAAAAGGGTCTTTTTATGACATCTGCTCTAGAGTCTACTTCACGGCGCCGAAGCTCAGGCCGCGCACCAGTTGGCGCTGAGCCACCCAGCCGAAGATGATGACGGGAAAGACGGTCAGCACCGCCGCCGCGCTCATCAGCGCCCAGAACAGGCCCTCACCGGTCTTGAAGGTGCTGATGAACACGCTCAGCGGTGTGGCGTTCGAGGTGGTCAGATTCAGCGCGAAGAACGATTCGTTCCAGGCGAAGATTACCGCCAGCAGGGCCGTCGCCGAGATGCCCGGCAGCGAGAGCGGCAACGCCATGCCGAAGAATTCCAGCCAGACCGGAGCGCCGTCCACGCGGGCGGCCTCGAAGATGGCGTAGGGAATTTCGGTCATGTAGCTGTGCATCATCCACACCACCAGCGGCAGATTCATGGTGGTGTACATGATGATCAGTCCGAATTGCGTGTCGAGCAGCTTGAACTCGTGGCCAAACAAAGTAAAGCCCTTGAAAATCAGGTACAGCGGCACGATCACACCGACGGCAGGCATGAATTTGGTGCTCAACATCCAGGTCAATACGCCCCGTGAGCGCTTGGTGGTGTAAAACGCCAGGGCGAAGGCGGCGGGCAGGCCCAGCACGAAGGCCAGCAGGGTGCTGCCGAAGGCGGCCACCA
This sequence comes from Deinococcus sp., assembly GCF_025362455.1. Taxonomy (GTDB): domain Bacteria; phylum Deinococcota; class Deinococci; order Deinococcales; family Deinococcaceae; genus Deinococcus. The sequence continues at coordinate 10,751 of NZ_JANYGJ010000174.1, forward strand.
GGCTATTGGTCAGCGCCGGAAGGTAGCGCTCGAAGGCGGTCCGGAAGTTGTCGAGAATCGGGGTATAAGCAAAAACCGGCGGGATGTTAAAGGCCTGCTGCTCGGTTTTGAAGGCGGCCAGCACCATCCACAGAATCGGAAAGAAAAAGATGAACGTAATCAGGTAGGTCAGCACCGTCAGAAAACCGCCCAGTACACTGACCGGCGGTTTTTTTGGACTGGTGTTGACGGGAATCTGGAGCCCAGACTTATCGATGGTGGTCATCAGTGGCCTCCTACCTGCGTGTTGCGGTTAATCAGCCGCAGCATGAAAATCGCCAGAACGTTGGTCAGGATCACCGCGATGACGCCCGCCGCGCTGCCCACGCCCACGTTGCCTTCCTGAAGCAGACGTTGATACACCGAGAAAGGCAGGTTGGTGGTGGCGATACCGGGTCCACCCGACGTGCTGGCGTAAATTTCGCCGTAGACCTGCAACACGTTGATGGTTTCGAGCAAAATCACCACTTCCAGCGCCTGGGTCCAGTGCGGCAAGACCACGTAGCGAAATTCCTGCCAGTTGTTGGCTCCGTCGAGCCGGGCCGCCTCGATCTGGTCGTCAGGCAGAGATTGCAGACCCGTCAGCAAAATCAACATGGCGAACGGCGTCCATTCCCAGGACACCATCACGATGATGGTCGCCAGTGGGTGAGCGGAAAGGTAGTCGACCGGCGTGATGACGAGGTGAAAAATTTTGCCGAATTCCACGACGAACCAGCTAAAAAAGCCGAACAGCGGGTTGAGCAGCATGTTCTTCCAGACCACGGCGGTGACCACCGGCATCACCAGAAACGAGCTGATGAGGATAGTTCGCAGCAGGGCGCGGCCCGCAAAGGGGCGGTTGAGCAGCAACGCCAGCGAGGCGCCCAGCACCAGCGTGATGATGAGGGTACCGCCGGTCAGAATCAGCGTGTTGAGAATGACGCGCAAGTTGAGCGGGTCGGTCAGGAGATTGACGTAGTTGTCAAAACCGACGAACGGATGGCTCCCGTCAGCCGTGGGCGCCTGGAGGTTCCAGCGAAAAAAGCTGTACCAGACTGTCAGGAAAAACGGCACCTGGGTGGTCATAATCAGGTACAGCAGCGCGGGCCAGATGAGCGCTGACGGCGTGAGCTTGAAACCCTGTTTGGGCCTGGGCGGCGTGGAGGTCAGTGGAACAGCGGTCATAGGTCACCCCCGGTGAAATACTGGGCGTAAAAGCGCGTGAGGCTCGGAGCGGTGCAACTGATTCCGGTACGTCCTGGGCTGATAGTGCCCTGGCTTGTGCATCTGGCGGGTGCGTCCAGCATTCGCCTCAACGCAGCCGCCTGTCAGTGTGAAGCGTAACGTTGTGGCGAGGCCAGCGCACAGAGGCAAACAGGCCGCGAGCCTGCGTTGATCTGGCCTGAAAATAACCTTTCTGAACATGGTCCCCTGCCGATACGCAAACGGGAGGGAGGGTTAGGAGTCTCCCTCCCGAACACGCAAGTGTTCAACTACCGGCTGGATTGTGGGCTGACCTGCTCTAAGTGCTCGAATACCAGCCGGGGCAGGAATTACGACTGGGGGCTTACTTCTGGTAGCCGCCGTCCTTGGCGACCTTCTGAGCCGCCGCCTGACCCTGGCTCAGCGCCTGATCGACAGAGGTCTGGCCGCTGAGGGCTCCGGCCAGGTACTGACCGACCTGGGTGCCCAGCGCCTGGAACTCAGGAATGGCCACGTACTGAATGCCGGTGTAGGGCACCGGGTCCTTGGTGGCCTTGGTCACGTCGGCCTTGCTGATGGCGCCCAACACCAGGGCGCTGAACGCTCCGGCGGCCTTCTTGTATTCGGGGTTGTTGTAGGTGCTGACGCGGGTGCCGGGGGGCACGGAGGCCCAGGTGCCCTTCTCCTTGGCGACCAGCGCGATGTATTCCTGGCTGGTCGCCCAGGTCAGGAACTTGAAGGCGGCGTCCTTTTCCTTGGTGCTCTTGGGAATGGCCAGGTTCCAGCTCCAGTACCAGGCGTTGCCGCGCTTGGTGGAGGCCGACGGCGCGTTGGCGAAGCCCACCGAGTTCACGATCTTGGAGCTGGAGGGATCGCTCAGGAAACCAGCCGCGACGGTGGCGTCCATCCACATCCCGCACTTGCCCTGGCTCATCAGGGTCAGGTTCTCGGTAAAGCCGTTGGAGGTCGCGCCGGGGGGGCCGTACTTCTTCATCAGGTCGACGTAGAAGGTCATGGCGCTCTTCCAGGCCGGGCTGTTGAGCTGGGGCTGCCAGTTGTTATCAAACCAGCGTCCGCCGAAGGTATTGACGATGGTGGTGAACAGCGCCATGTTCTCGCCCCAGCCGGGCAGGCCGCGCAGGCAGATGCCGTAGGTGCCGCCCGACGGGTTGTGAATCTTGGCCGCGAAGCTCTGGATCTGGTTCCAGGTCGGGTTAAGCGGCATGGTCAGACCGGCCTTCTTGAACAGGTCTTTGTTGTAGAACGTCATGCTGCTCTCGGCGTAGAACGGCACGGCGAACAGGTTGCCGCCGATGGTCAGCGCGGTGCGCACGCCGGGCAGGATGTCGTTGACGTTGTAGGCCTTGGCGATCTCCGGGTTCGCGGCGAACATCGGGGTCAGCGGGTCGAGCCAGCCGTTCTTGGCCCAGATCGGCACTTCGTAGGCGCCGACGGTGGCGACGTCGAAGCTGCCCGCGCCGCTGGCGATGTCAAGGGTCAGCTTCTGGCGCAGCTCGTTCTCGCCCAGGGTGACCCACTTGACGGTGATGTCGGGGTACTTCTTGTTGAACTCAGGGGTGAGCTTTTGCATCGTCACCATGTCGGGGTTGTTGACCGTGGCGACGGTGATGGTGCTGGCCGCCAGACTGGTGGTAGCGGCGCTGGAGAGCAGCAGGGCGGCAGAGATCAGGGGAGCGGTGAATTTCATGGATCCTCCAAAAGGTCACGTAGAGCAGTGAACATGAGATGCTGGCGCAGGGCCGTCCACGAGTCAGGGCAGTCGCCACCAGGGGTATCAGGCAAGGCGGCGAGGAACGTGACGGAGGTGAGAAACCCGTCAGGTTGATTAGCAGATGGACTCGTGCCCACACACTAGTTCTTTTTTGATCGTTTGTCCATTTAGACTCGGTATAGAGATGGTCTCGTGGCCAGTGGCCTCTCAACACCGGCCAGGTCCGCGCCTACAATAGCGGGCGTGCCAAGCATCACCGACGTTGCCAGACATGCTGGCGTCTCGCCGACCACCGCCAAACGGGCGATGCGCGAGCCGCACCTGCTGCATCCCGAAACCCTGGAACGGGTCCGTGAAGCGGTGGCGGCGCTGCACTACGAACCCGACCTGCGGGCCGGGGCGCTGCGGGCCGGACAGAGCCGCACGGTGGGCGTCATGATCGGCTCGATCATCGAACCGTTTTTCGCTCAACTGGCCCGGACGCTGAGCCACGAGCTGCGCCGGGGCGGCTACAACATGCTGCTGAGCGAAAACGAGTACAAAAGCAAACAGGAACTGACCGAACTGCGGCTGCTCTACGGCCAGCGCATCGACGCGCTGATCCTGCGGCCCGGTTACGGCGACGCCAGCCGCGATTATCTGGCGCGGCTGCGGGCACGCGGGGTGTTCATTGCCCAGATCGATTACCGTCTGCCGGGTGTGGGTTACCCTTCGGTGATGCTCGACAACGCTGGAGCCGTGCGCCAGGGCGTGAGCTACCTGCATGCGCTGGGGCACCGCCGCATCGCCGCCACCGGCAAGTACGACCCGCAGATGCATCCGGAGGAGCGCTCGCGTACCTTCCCCGAAGCCATGCGGGAACTCGGCCTGAGCGCCTACCCCGACTACGAGCGGGTGATGTCTCTGAGCGAAGAGAATGTCTACGCCTACACCCTGGACGTGATGCGCCTGCCCACGCCGCCCACCGCCATCATCGCCCTGACGGGTGCCAGCGCCCTGGGCTGTTACCGGGCCTTGCAGGAGCTGGGGCTGCGCGTGCCCGCCGACGTGTCGCTGCTGGCCTTCGACAACTACTCGTGGATGAACCTGGTCAACCCGGCCATCACCGTGCTGGAGCAGCCGGTGGGCGCCATGGCCCGCGCCGTCGCCAGCATGACCCTCAGCGCCCTGGGCGGCGACACCACCCAGCAAAACCTGGTCTTCCCCGCCCGCCTGATCGTGCGCGGCAGTTGCGGCCCGCCGCCGCAGTTGGATTAGGACTGTTGCCACTCGGCTGCTGACCGGCGTGCTGTTGACGAGCAACCCGCCGAAACTACTTAAATATCTCCTTGTAAAGCTTTAGGTTTACCGAGCGGAGCGGGCAGGCGTGCCCAGGCGGAGGAGTGGCATCCTCATAGGTGTCCGTTCACGACGACAGTCCGCTGTGCCCAAGAAGCGGAAGCCCGGAACGTTAGCCAGGACATACTTAGACGCCGAACTACTTCTGATAAACTGCGATTGGATTTGCCCAGGATGCGGGCCGGGGTGCTTACTCGCTGGCCCAGACCCACAACCGATCAGCCACACGACCGAGCAACTACACCGCCGAGTCAGACAAACCGCCAGGGGGCGCCATGCACAGTCTGCAACTGACCATCAACGGTGAGCTTCGCCAGGCGCTGGCCGTGCGCCCACACACGACCCTGCTGAACTGGCTGCGAGGCGAGGGTCTGACCGGCGCCAAGGAGGGCTGCGCCGAGGGTGAGTGCGGCGCCTGCGCGGTGCTGCTGGCCCGGCCTGGCCCCGGCGGCGGCACGCGCTACGAGGCCGTCAATGCCTGTCTGGTGTTGCTGGCCGCCCTGGACGGTGGGGAAGTCGTGACCGCCGAGGGGCTGCGCTCACCGGTTTGGGGCTCACCGGTTTGGGGCTCACCGGTTTTGGGCTCACCTGACCTGGGAAAGGCCAGAAACCTGCATCCGGTGCAGCGCGAGCTGGCTTCCCGTGGCGGGTCGCAGTGCGGGTATTGCACGCCGGGCTTCGTGGTCAGCATGGCCGCCGAGTATTACCGCCCGGAACGAACGGCACAGCCCAAGCAGCCGGGCACCCCGCCCAGTCAGACCCCTGGCGAACACAACGCCGCCCAGCACAGCGGCCCGAACGGCTTTGACCTCCACGCCCTGAGCGGCAACCTGTGCCGCTGCACCGGCTACCGCCCGATTCAGGACGCGGCCTATGCGCTGGGCACCCCGGAGGTCGGCGACCCTCTGAGGCAGCGCCTGGCGCAGTCTCCCCCATTGCCATCTCCGCTGCGGCTGAGCGGCCCGGACGGCGACTTCGTGCGGCCCGGCGACCTGCGCGAAGCGCTGGAGGTGCTGCGTGACCAGCCGGACGCCAAGCTGCTCTCAGGCGGCACCGACTGGGGCGTGGAGGTCAACCTGCGCCACCGCCGGGCAAAGCTGACGCTGGCCGTCGGCGAGCTGCCGGAACTGAACGAACTGCGCTGGACGCCGGACTTCGTGGAGGTCGGCGCGGGCCTGAGTTTATCGACCATCGAGCGTCAGCTAGGCCAGCGAGTACCGCTGCTGGCCCAGTGGTACGAACATTTCGCCTCGCGGCTGATTCGCAACAGCGCGACCCTGGGCGGCAACCTGGGCACCGCCTCGCCCATCGGCGACAGCCCGCCGGTGCTGCTGGCGCTGGAGGCGAGCGTGGTGCTGACCAGTCTGAGCGGTGAGCGCGAGGTGCCGCTCTCGGACTACTTCCTGAGTTACCGCCGCACGGTGCTGCGACCTGGCGAACTGATCCGCGCCGTGCGGGTGCCGCTGCCGCTCTCACCCGTCACCGGCTTCTACAAAATCGCCAAACGCCGCTTCGACGACATTTCCAGCGTGGCAGTAGGCATCGCGCTGGAGCTGGACGGGGACCGGGTACGTAAGCTGCGGATCGGGCTGGGCGGGGTGGCCGCCACACCGATCCGGGCGCTGGCGACGGAGGCGGCGCTGAAAGGGCAGGTCTGGACCGAGCGGAACGTGCGGGCCGCCGCCGCCGTGATGGGCCGGGAAGGCACACCGCAGGGCGACGGGCGAGCCAGCGCCGCTTACCGGGCCGCCATGCTGGAACAGGCGCTGCTCAAGTTCTACGCCGAGCACGAGCTGGAGCACGAGCTGAAGGCCGTGAAGTGAGCGCCTCCGAGCGTCCACCCGGCGCGGCTGTCGGGGTCGCCACGGTTCACGAGAGCGCCGAGTTGCACGTCAGCGGGGAGGCGCTGTACACCGACGACCTGGGGGTGCGGTTGCAGGGCTTGCTGCACGCCTGGCCGCTCCAGGCGCCGCACGCGCACGCCCGGATCACGCGGCTGCACACCGCCCCCGCGCTGGGCGTTCCCGGCGTGATCCGGGTGCTGACCGCCACCGACGTGCCTGGTATCAATGATTCCGGCGTCAAGCACGACGAACCGCTGTTTCCAGACGTGGTGCAGTTTTACGGCCAGGCGGTCTGCTGGGTGCTGGGCACCAGTATCGAGGCGGCGAGACTTGGGGCAGAGGCGATTGAAGTCGAGTACGAGGCGCTGCCGTCCACCGTGACCATTCAGGAAGCAATTGAAGCCAGTAGCTTTCAAGGCCACCAGCCGACGCTCAGACGTGGAGACATAGCGGTGGGATTCGCCGGGGCCGCGTACACCTTCGAGGGCGAGTTCGAGTTCGGCGGCCAGGAACACTTCTACCTGGAGACGAACGCCGCGCTGGCTCACCTGGACGAATCCGGACAGGTCTTCATCCAGTCGAGCACCCAGCACCCCAGCGAGACGCAGGAGATCGTGGCGCATGTGCTGGGGCTGTCCAGCTCGCAGGTGACGGTCCAATGCCTGCGGATGGGCGGCGGTTTCGGCGGTAAGGAGATGCAACCGCACGGCTTCGCGGCGGTGGCGGCGCTCGGCGCCGCGTTGACCGGGCGGCCCGTGAGGCTGCGCCTGAACCGGACCCAGGACCTGACCATGACCGGCAAGCGCCACCCGTTTCACGCCCGCTGGACCGTTGGCTTCGACGAAGGTGCCCGGCTGGTCGCCCTCAAAGCCACGCTCAGCAGCGACGGCGGCTACAGCCTGGATTTGTCAGAGCCGGTGCTGGCGCGGGCGCTGTGCCACATCGACAACGCCTACAACATTGAGCATGTCGAGGTGCTGGGCCGCATCTGTAAAACCAACAAGACCTCCCAGACGGCCTTCCGGGGCTTCGGCGGACCGCAGGGGATGCTGGTGATCGAGGACATCCTGGGGCGGTGTGCGCCGCTGCTGGGATTGGAGGCGCACGAGCTGAGGCGGCGCAATTTTTATTCGCCGGGCCAGGCCACGCCCTACGGCCAGGCGGTGCGCCACGCCGAGCGGCTGGAGACGATCTGGAACAGGCTGCTGGAGACGAGCGAGTTTGTTGCCCGTCAGGCTGAGATAGCCGTGTTCAACGACGCTTATCCGCACCGCAAACGGGCGCTGGCCATCACGCCGGTCAAGTTCGGCATCAGCTTCAATTTCACCGCCTACAACCAGGCCGGGGCGCTCGTCCACGTCTACAAGGACGGTTCGGTCCTCATCAACCACGGCGGCACCGAGATGGGCCAGGGGCTGCACACCAAGATGATGCAGGTGGCCGCCACCGCGCTGGGCGTGCCGCTGGGCCGCGTCCGATTGGCGCCAACCCGGACGGACAAGGTGCCAAATACCTCGGCCACAGCGGCGAGTTCGGGGGCCGACCTCAACGGCGGCGCGGTCAAGAACGCCTGCGAGCAGATCAGGGAACGGCTGGCGGGTGTGGCGGCGGGGCAACTGGGCGTGCATCCCGATGAAGTGCGGTTTGAGGGTGGGCTGATCTACGCACACGGGCACCCGGAGCGGGGCCTGAGCTTCGATCAGATCGTCCATGATGCCTATTACCAGCGGCTGCAACTGTGGGCAGCGGGCTTCTACCGCACGCCCGGCCTGCACTGGGACCGCGAGGCCGTGCAGGGCAAACCGTTCAAGTATTTCAGCTACGGCGCCGCCGTCAGCGAGGTCGAGGTGGACGGCTTTACCGGCATCTACCGGCTACGCCGCGCCGATCTGCTGCACGATGTGGGCGACAGCTTATCCCCGCTGATCGACATCGGCCAGATCGAGGGCGGCTACGTGCAGGGCGCAGGCTGGCTGACGCTCGAAGACCTGCGCTGGGACACCTCGGACGGCCC
>NZ_JANYGJ010000231.1 GCF_025362455.1 Deinococcus sp.
TGCTCTAGAGTGGGTGCATGAAGACGATTGCTTCTCTGCTCGCCAGCCTGAGCCTGCTCAGCGTGCTTGGCGCCGCGTCGGCCCAGACTCAACCGCGCAGCCTCGACGGCACCTGGAGCGGCACCATCCGCTGCCAGAAAAAGGCCGTTATCAGCGCCCGGCTCAGCCTCCGGACGCAGGGGCGCCAGGTGAGCGGCACCGTAACGGCGGTGGGCGTTTCGGGCATGCCCGGCGCCAGACTGCCCAGAACCGCCGCGCCGCTGTCGGGCACACGCAACGGCAACACCATCAGTTTCAGCACGCCGGGGCCGGGCGGGGCGCCGCTGAACCTGAGCGCGACGGTGCGGGAGGGTGGGCGCGTCCTGGTCGGCGGTTTCGGCCCAAAGATCGGCTGCGAGAGCTTCTATTTCAGTCACTGAGCATCAGTGTGACCTGAGCTGGATTTGCCTGGTACAGTGGCCTTCGGAGGCTTACCATGCTGAACTTGAACCGATCATTCGCGGCGCTGACCCTGCTGGGTCTGCTGGCGGCTCAGGCGGGGGCGCAGGACGCTCAGAGCAGCCTCGATGGCGCCTGGCGCGGCACCCTCCGCTGCGAGAAAAATGCCCTGGTGACGGCCCGCCTCGATGTCCGGATGACCGGCGACAGGTTCGAGGCGCTGTTGCAGCCGCTGAGCGTTACGGGTGGGGTGTCCGGTGCCGATCTGGTCAAGGCCCCGGTTCGGCTCACCGGGACGCTCAGCGGCAACGCCATCGACTTCACGGCCACGGCCACCGGCAGGTCGTTTCCCAACCTGAAAGCTGGCGTCAAGGACGCCGGGCGCACCATCACCGCGACCCTGCCTGCCCAGACCGGATGCAGCGGCCTGTATTTCACCCGAACGGCGCCCACGCTGGCCCAGGCGGCGGTGCCCGCACCAGTCACGTCCGCACCAGTCACGCCCGCACCGACCACACCAGTACCCCAGCCCGCCGGAACCGACGCCAGCGCCCTGACCGGCGTCTGGGTGGGCCGCTACATCTGCGCCCAGGGCAGCACCGGCCTGCTGATGGCCGTACAGGGCAAAGCCGACGGCATCATCCAGACCCGCTTGAGCTTCTACCCGCTGCCCGAAAACCCCTTCGTTCCGGCAGGCACGCTCGATGTGCAGTCGCGCCTCCAGGGAGACCGGTTGGTCAACCTCCAGAGCAACTGGGTCTCGCGTCCCCAGGGCTTCACCTTCGGTGTGGGCGGCAGAGTGACGCTCAGCGAGGACGCACAGACATTGAGCATCGTGCCGGAAGGTGCGCCCGGCTGCCTGAAACTCGAAGTCCAGCGCCAGCCGTAAGCCACACAGGTGCGGGGCCGTCTGAGCGCAGGGTCGCTCAGGCGGCCTCTGCGTTTGGATAACAAGCGTGAAGGCCACTTCAGGCGGCGGTCATGCTTGCCAGCTCGCTACGTCCTAAGCTAAAGACCTAGGAAAAATTATGCCCCTGAACGATATGCAGAGCAACGACATGATGGCCCACCTGACGCAAGCCCTGGACGACGGAAAGGACATCGGCCACTACGGACGGCTGGTCTACGCCATCGTGGCCCGCCACTTTCTGAGCGAGGACGAACTCGTCACCCAGCTTTCCAAGGACCAGGATTTCAGCGACGAGGCGGCCCGTGGACTGGTTCAGCAGGTGCAGGAAGCCGACTACAGCCCGCCGGGCCGCGCCAAAATCATGGAGTACCAGGCCAAGCAGGACTTCCCGATCATTCCCCACGCCGAGAACCCCGACGAGGGCAACGTCTACCGCGATCTGGACTTTCCGCAGCACGTCTACGACCACATTCAGGAGTATCACCAGCAGAAAGCCTGAGCGGTAAATCTGACCGTTTGATTTTACGCCGGTTTGTGGATGACCGAGCGAGCATTTCAAGTCGAGTTCGTCGGACTACAACCAAACTTCGTCATTCTGGGCGCAGCGAAAAATCTCGTCGTTGAAAGCGAGATCTTTCGCAATGCTCAGGACGACGACTGTCTATTTAAGGCTGGAACAACTAAATCACATTCAACCTATCTCGATTCCTCGTTCAGTAACACCTGACCTGTTTCACATCTACACTTCCTCTATTCTCTCCCCATGACGGTGACGCTGCGGCATGATCGGGGCACGCTGATTACCTGGGCGCTGCCGGAGGTGATCGCGCCGCTGTTCACCTGGGACGCCCGCTCGCAACTGTGGCGGGCGCCGGGGCAGTGTTACCGCGAAGTGCTCGAAAAACTACGGGCGTTTGAAATTCCCCACACCGACGAGGCCGCCGCCTTCCAGACGCTGCAACTCAGGGTCAGCCGCGAGGTCACGCCGTACCTGCACCAGACCGAGGCGCTGACCGCCTGGAAGCGGGCCGGGCGGCAGGGTGTGGTGGTGCTCCCGACCGGCGCGGGCAAGACCTTCGTGGCCCAGCTCTCCATGCGCGACACGCCGCGCAGCACCCTCATTGTAGTGCCGACCATCGACCTGCTGCACCAGTGGTACTCCGGGCTACTGGCGACCTTTCCCGACGCCAATATCGGCCTGCTGGGCGGGGGCAGCCGCGACGAGACGCCCATCCTCATCAGCACCTACGACTCGGCCACCATCCACGCCGAGAGTCTAGCCGCCAAATACGCCCTGATCGTCTTCGACGAGGCCCACCACCTGCCCGCGCCGTACAGCCGGGTGATCGCCGAAATGAGCCTGGCGCCCTACCGCCTGGGCCTGACCGCCACGCCCAAACGCGGCGACGGGCGCGAGATCGACCTCGATACCCTCATCGGCCCGGTGGTCTACCAGAAGGCGCCGTCCGAGCTGCGGGGCGGCACGCTGGCCGACTACCAGGAGACGCGCATCCTGATTCGCCTCAGCAGCGCCGAGCAGGCCCGCTACGACGAGCTGATCAAGTTTCGCAACGAGTTCCTGTACCGCATGAACATCAAACTGGGCTCGCTCGACGGCTGGCAGAAATTCATCATGTCCAGCGGCACCCTCGACGGACGCCGGGCCATGCTGGCGCACCGCGAGGCCCGCTCCATCGCCTTCGGGACGGAGGGCAAGCTGCGGGTGCTCGAGGAGATTCTGGCGAACCACCCTGCCGAGCGCACCCTGATCTTCACCGACGACAACGCCACCGTCTACAAAATCAGCCGCGAGTTCTTCATTCCCGCCATCACGCATCAGACGCCGGTCAAGGAGCGCCACGACCTGCTCCAGCAGTTCCGGGCCGGAACCTACCGCATCCTGGTCACCAGCCGGGTGCTCAACGAGGGCGTGGACGTGCCGGAAGCCAGCATCGCCGTGGTGCTGTCGGGGACCGCCACCGAGCGCGAGCACATTCAGAGATTAGGCCGGATTCTGCGCCAGGCCAAAGGTAAGAAGGCCGTGCTGTACGAGGTCGTCACCGAGGGCACCAGTGAAGAGCGCGTCAGCCAGCAGCGGCGCGGCGAATGGCAGGCCGGACGCGCGCCCATCGTGCCGAACACCACCTGGGAGAGCGTCAATGCTCCCGACTGAGCTGCTGTCGTTCGGGGTCAAGGCCGGGGTGGTGCAGCCGCGCCTCCTCAAGCCCAATCCCACCAACACGGCCCTGATCGCCCGCCTGACCGAACTGTTCGAGGCCAGCGTCGGCAGGAAGCGCTTCGAATTGACCGAGGAGCTGAAAACGCTGGAGGAAGGCCGCCGCGATGTCCGGGCGCTGCGCGGCCTGGCGCACATCTTATCGGGCGACCACAGCGTGTTTGCCACCGGGGGTGTGCTCTCGCCGGGATTGGTCCGCTCACGGGTCTTCGAGCTGTCCCAGGCGCATCCGCCTGCCCGCTGGCGCCGGGCGGACATTCTGGAGCAGGCCGCCCGCAGCCTCGGCGCCGACCCCGAAGAGGTCAGTGAAGCCCTCTACGCCGATCTGCCCGACCAGCAGACGCTCATCGACTTCGAGGCGCCCGATCCGCAGACGCTGCTGGACCGCTTCAATCTGGCCCAGGCCCAGGGGCTCTTGTACCGCGCCTACAGTTTGATTATCACCGCCCGGCGCAACGAACCGGCCCGCTACAAGCAACTGATTTCCTACGTCAAATTCTTCGGCCTGATGGTCACGGTGGAGGGCGACGCCAGCTACGGTTTCACCCTGACGATGGACGGCCCCACCAGCTTATTTGGCGGCACGACCCGCTACGGCCTGAGCCTCGCCAAGTTCCTCCCTGCGCTGCTGCACGTCACCCAGTGGGATCTGTCGGCGGCATTGAAACCGAGAAAAGACCTGGCCTGGGTCGATCCCAAAGACGACGAGTGGTCGTTTCAACTGACCTCGGAGGACGGCTACGTCAGCCACTATCCGCCGCCCAAGGAGTACGACTCGGCGCTGGAATCCGGCTTCGCGGACCGCTTCCTCAAACTCGATACGCCCTGGCTGCTGGAACGGGAAGTGGACCTGGTGCCGGTGCCCGGCGGCGTGATCATTCCTGACTTCCGGCTGCTGCATCCGGACGGGCGCAGCGTGCTGCTGGAGATCGTCGGCTACTGGCGCCCGGAATACCTGACCAAGAAGTTCGAGCGGCTGGGCAAATCGGGCCGCACGGACGTGATCGTGGCGGTCAGCGAGCGGCTGAATCTGGACAAGGCCGGAGTCAAGATCACCAGCATGACCGACCACCTGCTCTACTTCAAAGGCGTCCTCGACCCCAAGCGCGTGCTGGAGCTGGCCGAGAAGCTGGCGCGGCAGCCCACGGAAAGCGGGGCGTGGAAGCGCAGTGGGTGAGGGAGGGGAGTGGGAAGTGGGGAGGGCAGAGGGATAAGGGCATGAGCTGCGCTCACTACCCTCACCCCTTGCTTCGCAAGGCCCTCTCCCAGCGGTAGAGGGTCGAAAACGCACACTCAGTCGCTGTTTTCCACTGAAGTAGACCACTGGCTTCCAGCGAAGTCAGTTATGTCCCGATATGGAGCACGGGCGCCCTACGTGACCTACACGATGTGGAGAACGCGGTGACACAAAGTGCGTGTGGGACGGATGGGAAGTACCATCCATAGCGGAGCGACCAACCCCCTCGCCCCACCGGGGCGGGGGCTGGGGGGTGGGGGAGCCGACGCATTGGCACGGCGCTGAAGCCCAACAGCACAACTCAACCGCCACCAGCACGTCCAGCCCAGAGACGCGACCCAACCGCCCCCACGCCGCTTCTGAACTGGCCGTGCAGTTGTACCTTTGCCCCGCCGCCCCGGCGCGGTATGATGCGGTCATGACGTTTCTCCTCACGCCGCCCTAGCCCCGCCCGGCTCCGAGTCGCAGAAGCGCAGCATCACCACACCAAAAAACCGGGCTCCCAGACGCCCGCAGGAGCAGCCATGACCACGACTACCGCCAGCCTGGAGCGCGAAACCCTGCGCCGCCGCACCTTCGCCATCATCTCTCACCCGGACGCGGGCAAGACGACCATCACCGAAAAACTGCTGCTCTACGGCGGCGCCATTCAGGAGGCCGGATCGGTGACCGCCCGCGAGGGCAGCCGCCACACCGCGTCGGACTGGATGAGCATCGAGCAGCAGCGCGGCATCAGTATTTCCAGCTCGGCGCTGACCTTCGAGTACGCCGGGCGGCATGTCAACCTGCTCGACACGCCCGGCCACCAGGACTTCTCGGAGGACACCTACCGGACCCTGACCGCCGCCGACTCCGCGCTGATGGTGCTCGACGCCGCCAGAGGCGTGCAGGCGCAGACCGAGAAGCTGTTTGCGGTCTGCCGCAACCGGGGCATTCCGATTCTGACCTTCATCAACAAGATGGACCGGCCCGCCGTGGACCCCTTCGAGCTGCTCTCACAGGTCGAAACGACGCTGGGCATCGCCGCTATTCCGCTGACTTGGCCCATCGGCGACGGCCCGGATTTCAAGGGCGTCTACGACCTCCAGACCAAGCAGGTGCTGGTCTTCGAGCGCACGGCGCGGGGTAAGCAACGTGCCCCCGTGCAGACAGCGGGCCTGGACGATCCCGAACTCGCCAAACTGGTCGGCGCCGACCTGGCCGCCAAACTGATCGCCGACGTGGAGCTGATCGAGGGCGCCATGACCGTGTTTGAAAGCGCGGCGTTCCTGGCCGGGCAGGTCACGCCGGTCTTCTTCGGCAGCGCCATGAACAACTTCGGCATCGAGCACTTTCTGGATAATTTCGTGAAGCTGGCCCCCTCGCCCAGTGCCACCGAGACCAACCTGGGCGAACGCGAACCGGAGGCGGCCTTCGCGGGCTTCATCTTCAAATTGCAGGCCAACATGAGCCGGGCACACCGCGACCGCACCGCCTTCATGCGGGTCATGAGCGGCCACTTCGTTCGGGGCATGGACGTGACGCACACCCGCACCGGGCGCAAGCTGCGGCTCTCGCAGGCGCACACCTTATTTGCCCAGGACCGCGAGAAGGTCGACGACGCTTACCCTGGCGACATCGTGGGCCTGGTCAACCCCGGCGTCTTTCAGATCGGCGACGTCATCAGCATCGAGCCCAAGCTGGAGCTGCCGGACTTCCCGCGCTTCACGCCCGAAAATTTCGCCACCCTCTCGCTGCGCGATGTGGGCAAGCGCAAGGCGTTCATGAAGGGCCTGACCCAGCTCGCCGAGGAGGGCGTGGTGCAGGTCTTCTTTCCCACCGACGGCGCCCGCGATCCCTACCTGGGCGCGGTGGGGCCGCTCCAGTTCGAGGTCTTCCAGGCCAGGTTATCGGAGGAATACGGTGTGGAGGTCGAGATGCACGTCACCGCCTACGAGCTGGTGCGCTGGCTGGCCGGTGACACCTCGGAGGTCGCCCGCTTCGCCCGCCACGTCGAAGACGACCAGGGCCGCCCGGTGATGCTGTTTCGCAGCCGCTACGACCTGGACTACACCCGTCAGCAGCACCCGCAGATCGAGTTTCTGCCGCTGCCCAAGGATCTGACGCGGGTGTGAGTGGGGCGCCGCTCGTCATCCCCCCTATTTGGTCATCTATATTTTGGTCATCTATGTCGATGTGGACGAGACCCTGATCCGCAATTACGGCACGAGCCGCATCAGGATGCCCGCCGTCATCGCGCACGTCCGCTCGCTGTTCGAGGCGGGCGCCGAGCTGTACTGCTGGAGTTCGGGCGGGGCCGATTATGCCCGGCGTAGCGCCCAGGAGTGCGGCTTGGACGACTGCTTCCGGGCCTTCCTGCCCAAGCCCCAGGTGATGATCGACGATCAGGCCATCTCAGCCTGGCGGCGGCTGGTGCAGGTCCATCCCAACCAGACTGTTGCCCAGACGCTGGCCGACTACCGCTCACAGCTCGGCCAGCGTCCAGCTCAGCCCTGAGCCACACCTCTTCGCTTTTCCCACAGGTCACAAGCCACGCGCCACAAGCTAGCCTTCCAGTATACCTGCCCTGCGCCGCCACCCTGGGCACTTGCACTTGTCCCGGCCCAGGTGCGCGACAATAGCCGGATGGACTTCCGGTTTCTCTGTGCTCAGGCTGGCCCGCTGCTGGAACGGGCGATCCGGTGACGCCGATCTCCGCTTCCCTGCAACGCTGGCTGGAACAGACCCGGCTGCGCCTGGACGACGTGGGCGACGCCGAGCGCAACACGCTGGTGTTCGTGCTGGGCGTGCAGCCCTACCGGCGTGGGCGCCCGGTGCTCACCGTGCAGGTGCGCCGGGCGGTGCAGGAAGGCGGCGAATTCCGGCTGGGCGGCGTGTTCAAGCTGCCGTATGCGCTCAGATACGACCTGTCGGGCAGCGCCCGCGACCTGCCCATCTACGCCCGGCGCGACCACGCCGCGCTGCGGCTGCTGGCCAGCAATACCCAGGGCGGCGTGCTGGGCAACGAGGAAGCGCTGTTTCTGGCCGATACGCCGCTGGGCGCGGTGATTCTCGAAACCCTGGTCGCCAGCGGGCGGCTGCTGTGGGGCGCGAGTCTGAGCTTGCTACGTCTGGGAGAGCCGCTGACCGATACCCTCGACTGGACCGTCGACGAGTCCGGGGTGCAGCGGCCCGTGCAGCGGCTGCCCGAAGGCGCCGAGCTGCTGCCTATCGCGCCGCCGTGGTACGTGCTGGGAGGGCGGCTGGGGCGGGTTCAGCCCTCGCTGCCGCCGGAACTCGAAGACGCTTTTCTGAAAATACCCCCGGTGCCGCCGGAAGAGGCGGGCGCACTCTCGGAGGTGATGCGTGCCCAGCTCGGCGCGGCGCTGCCCGCACCCCGGCCCATCGAGCGCCGCGAGGTGAAGTTGCCCTACCAGGCGCTGCTGAGGCTCGATTACCGGCTGGTGCCCACCGGGCGCAAACACGCCTACGGCCCGATGCCGCGCAGCCAGCCGCAGGGCGTGGCCGAACTCGTTCACCTCTACGGCGATCAGCCCTGGAACGGCGGGGCGCCCCACTTCGAGAACGGTGTGCTGAGCATTCAGGTGCGCGACCCCGCTGCCGAGAAACGCGCCGCCACCCTGCTGACCCGCGCCGGGTTCAAGAAGCTGGGCAAATTGCTGCCGCCCAACCAGCGCCTGACCGGGGAGGGCGGCAACCTGCTGGGGTACGCCAGCGAGGCCGAGTGGCTGGAATTCATGCGCGTCGGGCGGCCCGTGCTCGAAGACAAGGGGATTCGCACCGAACTCACCCCGGCCTTTCCGTATCACCTGGCCGACATCGAGGACTGGTACGGCGAGGCGCAGCAGGACGGCGGCTGGTTTACCTTAGATTTGGGCGTGATCGTCGGCGGCGAGAAGCTGAGCCTGCTGCCGATCCTGGTGGACCTGATCGCCCGGCGCAGCGATCTGCTCAGCAGCGAGGCCCTGGCCGCCCTGCCGGACGACGAACTGCTCTATGCCGCGCTGCCCGACGGGAGACGCCTGGGCCTGCCCGCTGGCCGGGTCCGGGCCATTCTGAGCGTGCTGGTCGAGCTGAACCTGCGCGAGCTGCCGCCAGGCCCGCTGCGGCTGCCCCTCATCGACGCCGCCCGCCTGGCCGCCCTGGAAGAAAGCCTGCGTGCCCGCTGGGTCGGCGCCGACGAGTTGCTGAAGCTGGGGCGGCGGCTACGTGATTTTGCCGGAATTCAGAGCGTGGAGCCGCCAGAGGGATTGCGTGCCGAGCTGCGGCCTTACCAGCTTCAGGGTCTGGCCTGGCTCCAGTTTCTGCGCGAGTATGGCCTGGGCGGCATTCTGGCCGACGACATGGGGCTGGGAAAAACGCTGATGGCCCTGGCCCACCTCCTGACCGAGAAGAATGCCGGGCGGGCAGACCGGCCCAGCCTGGTCGTCGCCCCGACCTCCGTGCTGGGCAACTGGCGCAGCGAGGCGGCCCGCTTCGCGCCGGAGCTGAGCGTGCTGACCCTGCACGGCCCGGCCCGCCGCGCTGACTTTGCCCGTATTCCCGACTTCGACCTGGTGCTGACCACCTACCCGCTGCTCTCCCGCGACGTGGACGCCCTGCGCGAGCATGAATTCCACCTGATCATTCTCGACGAGGCCCAGAACATCAAGAATTCGCGCAGCGTGGCGGCCAGGGCGGCGGGAAGCTTCACGGCCCGGCACCGCGTCTGCCTGACCGGCACGCCGCTGGAAAACCACCTGGGCGAGCTGTGGTCGCAGTTCAACTTTCTGATGCCGGGGCTGCTGCACACCGAGAAGGTCTTTACCCAGCTCTACCGCACGCCGGTCGAAAAGCAGGGCGACCTGATGCGCCGCGCCGCGCTGGCCGCCCGCGTCCGGCCCTTTTTGCTGCGCCGCGAGAAACAGGAGGTGGCCCGCGAGCTGCCGCCCAAGACCGAGATTCCCATTCGCCTGACCCTGGAGGGCGACCAGCGCGACCTCTACGAAACCGTGCGGCTGACCATGCAGGAGCGGTTGCGTGAGGAGCTGGCGGCGCGGGGGCTCTCGCGCAGCACCATCGCCGTGCTCGACGCGCTGCTTAAACTCCGCCAGGCCGTCACCGACCCCAGACTGGTCAAGCTGGCGGCGGCGGGCAAGGTCACCAGCAACGCCAAGCTCGACTGGCTGGTCGCCAATTTGCCGCAGATGCTCGAAGAGGGTCGCCGGGTACTCATCTTTTCGGCCTTCGCCACGCTGCTGGGCCACCTGGAGGGCACCCTGACTGAGCTGGGTATTCCCTACGCCAAGCTGACCGGCCAGACCAGGGACCGCGCCGAGCAGATCGACTCGTTTCAGGGCGGGCACAAGCCGGTGTTTCTGATCAGCCTTAAGGCCGGGGGCGTGGGCCTGAACCTCACCGCCGCCGATACGGTCATCCACTACGACCCCTGGTGGAACCCCGCCGCCGAGAACCAGGCCACCGACCGGGCCTACCGCATCGGCCAGGACAAGCCGGTGTTCGTGTACAGGCTGATCGCGGCGGGCAGCGTCGAGGAGCGCATCTTGGAGATGCAGGGCCGCAAGGCCGCGCTCTCGAAGGGCGTGCTGGGCGGCGGTCTGAGCGACGCCGCCAGCCTCAGCGCGGGCGACCTGGATAGATTGTTCGCGCCGCTTGAAGAAACCAGCGAAGACCTGAGCGTCCAAGGCGCCTAGAGCATTTGTCATAAAAACCCCTTTTTCATGACCGGGGCAGCGGGAGTGAACGACGGCGAGCAGGACGCAGGCGGGCAGGCCCCATACGGGAGGAGTGGCACCCTCATTGGCGTCCGTTCACGACACGGGTGCCGTTTTGCCCAGGACAATGGAGTCGACAATGGAGTCATTGTGACTCGCAGAGCTCCGCAGGAGAGGCCGTTATCCCGATGACGTCATTCGGAGAACTGCTCTGAACCGCGCTACCCTGAGAACATGACCAATAGAGCTTCATGGCGCGTCCTGGGCGGCGCACTGCTGGTGGGCCTCGGTACACTCAGCGCCTGCACCGCGCTGCCCGGCGATTCGCCCTTCACCACCGGCCAGATATGGCTGCTGGAAGTGCCCGCCAGCGCCTCCACCGGGGCGGCCTTTCGCCTGGAGGTGCCCACCAACAGCTTCTACGGCTATCCGCAGGCCAGCGACACGCTGCTGGGCGAGGCCGCGCGGCCCACGGCGGGCCAGGCCAGCGGTGATGACAAAATCTACGCCAACATGAATCCGCTGCTGCTTAGCCGGGTGATGTCGCTGCCCGGCAAGGAGGCGGCGCTGCTCTACGCCCCGGCTGACCGCGCCGCCCAGTTCGTCTGGTACGGCGGCGCGGCGGGTGAGCCCTACGTCTGCCGCCTGAACCTGCCCACCTCCGGCAAGCTCAAGGTGCTCAGCGGCCAGCTCTCACGGCTGGTCCAGGGCGTGAGCACCTCGCTGGGTGAATGCTCGGCCACCCTTCAGGCCACGCTCCAGGCCACCCCGAAGCGCTGAGCTGGTCTAGACTCCGGCCATGACTGTGCCTGTTTCTGTGATTCCCACCCGCGCCCAGACCCCTCCAACCCAGAGCCCCGACGAGGTGCGGGCCTTCTTCGCCGCCCACCGGACCGTGCGCCGCTACCAGCCGTCCGCCATGCCCGCCGAGCATCTGGACACCATTCTGTACGCGGCGCAGCGGGCTCCCACCGACGCCACGGCGCAGCTCTACTCGCTGATCCGGCTGACGGGTGAGATCAGAGAACGGGTGGCCGAGCTGAGCGGCAACGCGCATATCGCGGCGGCCTCCGAGAGTTTCGTGATCTGCGCCGACGCTTACCGGGTGCGTCAGTTCGTGGCGCACGGCGGCGCTGAACCGGGCCACTCACCCACCTCGGACCTGCACTTCGCGCTGGGTGACGCCGTGCTGGCGGGCCAGAATATGCTCCTGGCTGCCGAGATGCTGGGCTATCAGGGCTGCTGGATCGGCGGGGTGATGAACGCGCCCGGCGACATCAGCGAGCTGCTGGCGCTGCCGCCCGGCGTGCTGCCCTTCGCCGCCCTGACCATCGGCCTGAGCGCCGAGGACACGCCCCAGCGTCCCCGCCTGCCCCGTGAACTGGTGGTTCACGAGAACCGCTACCGCCTGCCCAGCCCAGAAGAACTCGCCGCCGCCGCCGAAATCATGAACCCCATCGCCGCCCGGCCCGGCCAGCCCGGCAACTGGGTCAGGTTGCTGTGCGCCTACTTCGCCGTCGGCGGCAGCATGGAGAAGCGGGAAGGGCCGCTGAGGCGGCTGCTGCGCAGACAACAGTTGGAGGGCGATCGGCAATAACGGCTCAGTCCGTCTCCCCATTCACGTCCAGGTTGTGCCAGGCTGCCGCGTCTCCAAGCGCCCGGCGAAACTCGGCGCCGTTGCTCAGCAGCGCCGTGTCGGTGGAGTCCCGGCGGGTGCGCATCCGGCGACCCTCTGTCACCTCATATTCGGTCCAGACCACCCCGCCCGGCTCGAAACTCAGGCTGTGAATAGCTGCCCAGGGCACGAGCTGGCCGCGCAGCAGC
This sequence comes from Deinococcus sp., assembly GCF_025362455.1. Lineage (GTDB taxonomy): Bacteria > Deinococcota > Deinococci > Deinococcales > Deinococcaceae > Deinococcus. Next base: position 12,360 of record NZ_JANYGJ010000231.1, read on the forward strand.
AGGTCCCCTTCGGGTCGGCGGTATAAAAACAATCCGTCCTGGCTGAGCTGCGGCGGCCTGCGCTGCGCCCGGACGTTGTTGCCCAGCGCGTAGAGCAGGTACGTTCCCACCGCGCCCAGCCCCAGCCGTTGCCACAGCGCCAGGTCGCTGGTCACGGCCAGCGTGAGGGCGCCAGCCGCGAAGCCCAGCATCGTCAGCGATGTGAACGCCGACCGGGGCGAGGGGCGGAGAACGGCCACGAGGTTGGGGTGCGGAGTGGGCGCGGTCATGCTCGCCTTCAAGTCTGAGGCATGCAGCATCGTCGAGGCCGTCTCGGTTGGCAGCTCCGGTACGAACGACGCTGGCACGGGCGTGGCAAAATGCCCGGTATGGACGCTCTGAGTTTGCGGCCCCTGCGCTCCGGTGATGAACACAGCGCCGCTCGCTGGGGCGCCGACGCCGAGTTTTGCCGCGCCAACGACTGGGCGCCGGACCTGAGTGCCCAGAGCATCCGGCAGCACTGGGCCGGGATCATCGCCGGAACGCCTGACGATTTCCTGCGCCTGGGCGTCGACCTGGGCGGCGAATTGGTCGGTCACGTCGATCTGGCTTTTCTGAGCGCCCATACAGGTGAGTTCGGCATCGCCATCGAGCGGACTCACTGGCGCCGGGGGCTGGGGTTGACGGCGGGGCGGCTGCTGCTGGCGCACGCTTTCGGTTCTCTGAACTTGCAGGACATCACGGCGACGGTCCATGCCCCCAACCGGCCCTCGCACACGCTGATGCTCCGGTTGGGGTTTGTGGAGGGCGGTTACGCTGAGTCGGAGATCTACCAGGGCACGCTGGTGGACGTGACCCGTTACGTGCTGACCCGGCAGCGGTACCGGCCCTGAGCCTGCACCCTCCCCGAACGGCCAGCTCTCCATTCGGCGGATGCGCGGCGGGCCGGGCTGGGCGCAACATGGCCGCATGACCACAACTTTCCATGATCTTTCGGCGGCGATGGCCGATGCCGTTGCCCAGACATCCCAGTCCATCGTCAGTGTGCTGGCCGGGCGGCGCATCAGCGGCGTGGTGACCGGCGAGCGCGAGATTCTGAGCGTCGCCCACGTCCTGCACGGCGATGAGGTCAAGATCCTGACGCAAGATGGCCGCGAGCTGATGGCCCAGGTGGTAGGCCGCGACCCCGCCACCGACCTGGCGCTGCTCCGCGCCGAGGGGCTGAAATTGCCCGCTGTCAGCGCCAGCCAGGGCGCCAGCGTGGGCGAGTTGCTGCTGGTGGTGGGCCGCCCCGGCGGGGTACAGGCCGCGCTGGGCTTTCTGGGCGCCGTCATGCCGGAGCGCGGTTTTGCGCCCACCGGGGCCACGCCGTTCAGGGGCGTCTCCGGCGGCGGCGTCTTCGATGCGCGGGGCGGCCTGGTGGGTGTGGCCAACGCCGGGCTCTCACGCGGCGAATTGCTGGCGGTGCCAGCGGCGCGGGCGCTCAACGTCGCTGCCCTGCTCGCCCGCGATGGCCGGGTGCCGCGTGGCTACCTGGGCATCGGCACCCAGCCGGTGCATTTTCCGGGGCAGGCAGATCAGCCGGAGAATCCGTCTGGATCGGGTGCTCAAGCAGGCGTGGCCGAGGACGGACCCGGCAGGCGTGGACCTGGCTCTGAAGGCCGTGAGCGCGGTGGTCGGGGCCGGGGTGAGCGCGGTGGCCGGGGCCGTCAGGGCTGGGCCGACTGGACGGGTGGCGGCTGGAATCAGGCTGGCCCTCGCGGCGGTGGTCCCCGTGGTGGTGGACCGGGCCGGGGCGGCCCAGGCGGCGGCAGAATCGGCCTGACCATCGTGCAGATCGAGGCGGGCAGCCCGGCCCAGGCGGCGGGCCTGATGCTGGGCGACGTGCTGCTGCTGCTCGGCGCCGATGGCATCCACCATCCCAATCAGCTTCTGGAGGCCGTGCGAGACCGCTCAGGCGAGACCCTGACCCTGCGAATCCTGCGCGGCGGCTCGGAGCAGGACGTTCAGGTCACGCTGGGCGAGCGGTAATCACTTTAACTTGTCAGGGTATGCGAGGCTTGAAGCGTGCTGAGTGACCTGCTCACCGATCTGCGCGTTCACGTTGCGGTGCGCTCTCCGGCGACGGCGGCGGGGGTCCGCGCCTTTCTGAGCGGCGCGGGCCTGAGCCTGGTCGGCGACCCAGCCGAGGCCGACGTGAGCGTTATCGACGACGCCTGGCTGGCCGACCCGGACGCCATTTCGGAGCTGAGCGGTGTGGTGGCGCTGGGGAGCCCCATCTGGGCCAGCACGCTGGCTGAACTCGCCCCGGCAGGTTGGGCTGCGCTGGGTGAGGGCGCCGGGCCGCTCGACGTGCTGGCGGGCGTGCTGGCGGCGGCGGTGGGTCTGGCCGCGCTGGACGCCGCTCAGGTGGGGCTGCTGGGTAGGCCGGGTGAGCTGGGTGAGCTGGGTCCATCCGACTCCGGCGACGAGCTGGGCAGCGGCACTCCGGGCGCCCCCAGCCTGACGCCCCGCGAACACGAGGTGCTCGAATTGCTGGCGGCGGGCCTGAGCAACAAACGCGCCGCCAGGCAACTCGGCGTTAGCGAGCACACCGTCAAGTTCCATGCCCAGGCGCTGTACGCCAAGCTGGGCGTCGGCAGCCGGGCGGCGGCGGTGACGCGGGGCGTGCAACTGGGGGTGTTGAGTGTCTGAGAGCAGCTTGTGGCGCGTGGCTTGTGGCTTGTGGGAACAGATGGGGGAGTGGGAAGTGGGCAAAGACCAAGCGCCACTTCCCACCTCCACGTTCATGCAAGCTTTCGCTGCCCTCAACACTCGTTAAGTATGTCCTGGCTAACGTTTCTGGCTTCCGCTTCTTGGGCAGAACAGACTGTCGTCGTGAACGGACACCCATGAGGATGCCACTCCTCCGCCTGGGCACGCCTGCCCGCAAACAGCGCTCCATCCCTTCACTCCCGCCAGGTGGGCAGGCCCCATACGGGTGCCGCTGTGCCCAAGAAGACGTACTTTCTTCCTCACTCGCTTCTTGGGCAGAACGGACGCGCCTGGGCACGCCTGCCCGCTTCTTGGCCTGAACAGCGCCGCTGGCGACGCTAGGCCGCTCCGCTCGATAAATCTAAAGCTTTACAAGGACATTCTTAATTCAGACAATCCCGGTGGGTTTCGCTGCGCTGTAGTGGGGCGCATCCGGAGGCTCCATGACTGATTCGACTGATTCGCAACCCAGCCTGTTTGGCGATCCGTCCCCCGCCGCGCCCAGTGCGCCTGTTCCTGAATTGCCCGAATCGTGGCAGCTCGCCCTGGCGCCCGAATTCGCCAAACCCTACTGGGCCAAGCTCAGTCAGTTCGTGGCCGCCGAGCGGGCTCAGGGGCCGGTCTACCCCGCCGAAGCGGACATGTTCACCGCGCTGCGCCTCACGCCGCTGGATCAGGTCAAGGTGCTGATTCTGGGGCAAGATCCATACCACGGCGCGGGTCAGGCGCACGGGCTGAGCTTCAGCGTGCGGCCCGGCGTGCGCGTGCCGCCTAGCCTGGTCAACATCTACAAGGAGCTGCACACCGACGTGGGCTTCGCTATTCCCCGCCACGGCTTTCTGGAAGGCTGGGCGGCCCAGGGCGTGCTGCTGCTCAACGCCGTGCTGACCGTGCGCCAGGCCGAGCCCAACAGCCACGCCGGGCAGGGCTGGGAGACGTTTACCGACGCGGTGATCCGGGCCGTCAACGCCCGACCTGAACGGGTGGTGTTCGTGCTGTGGGGCGCCTACGCCCGCAAGAAGGTCAAGCTGATTACCGCCCCTCAGCACACCGTCATCGAGTCGGCGCACCCCAGCCCGCTGAGCATGGCCCGCTTCATGGGCAGTAGGCCCTTTAGCCAGGTCAATGCCGCGCTGGAGCAGGCCGGGCGCGGCGCCGTGGACTGGCAACTGCCGGAGAGGGTCTGATGCCGACCCGCACCGAGCTGCTTCAGGGCGAATACCTGCGCCGCGAGGGCCACGAGGTCGGCAAATTCAGGTACTTCACGCCGGAGGGCAAGCCCTACCGCAGCAGGGCGGCCATCGAGCGCATCAATGCCCTGGCGGTGCCGCCCGCCTACGTGGACGTGTTTGTGAGCCCCGGTCCCGACGCCGAGGTGCAGGCCTTTGGCCGCGACGCCGCCGGGCGGCTCCAGTACCGCTATCACCCGGATTTCGTGCAGTCGGGCGCCCTGAAAAAGTGGCAACGCCTGACCCGCTTCGCCCACGCCCTGCCCGACCTGCGAACGGTGACGACCACGGACCTGCGGCTCAGCAGTGCGCAGGGTCTGCCCCGCCGCAAGGTGCTGGCGCTGATGACCCGGCTGCTGCACGTGGCCCGCTTCCGGGTGGGCAGCGACATCTACGCCCGGCAGCACCAGACGTTTGGCCTCTCGACCCTGCGCCAGCGGCATGTGCGAGTCGAGGGAAACACCGTCACCTTCGATTTCGTGGGCAAACATGCCGTGCAGCAGCACAAGACGGCGGTGGACCGGACGCTGGCGACCAACCTGGGCAAGCTGCTGGAGTTGCCCGGCCCCTGGCTGTTTCAGTCGGTGGACAGTACACCGGATGGGAACGTGCGCCGCCGCGTGCGGGCCAGCGACCTCAACGCCTACCTGCGCGAAGTGATCGGGCCGTTTACCGCCAAGGACTTCAGAACCTGGGGCGGCACGCTGCTGGCCGCCGAATTTCTGGCCGAACTGGGACCGCCGGACAGTGAGAAGGCCGCACGGCAGGCGCTCGTGGACTGCGTGAAGTACGTCGCCGCCGACCTGGGCAACACGCCCGCCGTGACCAGGGCGAGCTACATCTGTCCGGTGATTTTCGACCGCTACCTGGAGGGCAAAATTCTCGACGATTACGAGCCCCACGCCTCCCGCAGTGCCCTACCGGACGGCCTGACCCGCAGCGAGGCGGCGCTGGCGCGGATGCTGGCGAGCGAGAAGGCGCTCAGGAAAGGGAGCGCGGCGCTGAAGCGGGCGGC
>NZ_JANYGJ010000245.1 GCF_025362455.1 Deinococcus sp.
TCCTTTGCCCCGGCCTGCACGGCGGCCACCACTGCCTCGGCCTTGCGCTCAGGGGGCAACTCGGCGAACGGTACGCTCTGGCGAGTAGCGGGGTGCTCGACCATCCCCTGAGCCATGTCGCGCACCACCTGACCGACCGCCGCGATGTCGGCGCTGCTGGGGCGCTCCTTGCCTGTCGCGGCCTGGGTCACGGCGACCACCAGGCCGTAATGTTCCGGCGGCGCCAGGCCCAGGGCGCGGGCCATGCGCTCGGAATTGATCTCAATCCCCTGAACCTCGGCGGCGTCGGCGGCGTCTGCCCAGTGGATGAGCTGGTAGAGGCGGGCACGGGTCAGGCGCAGGGCGTCCTGGCCATACCCCTCGAAGGTAGCGTGGGTGCTGCGGTAGAGCCTCGCGTCGCGCAACTCGCGCAGGGCACGGGCACCGCGCAGGGCCAGCGTCTCACCGATCAGCACCAGCTCTTCGAGTTCTAAGCGGCGGGCACGCTGCTCTGGGGTGAGGATGGGCTGGATGTCTACCACTGGTAGACGTTCAGCAATCACGGTGGGCAGTGCACGGTCCACGTCTTTTATCAAAGCGGCGCTCACCGGGCCACCACAATCAGCGCCGCCGGGTTCCGCTCGCAAGCCAGCATGTATTCGTTCAGCCAGGGCAAAAACTGTGTATAGGTGCCCCAACCGTTTTTAGCGCTCAGCACTTCAAACCGCTCCGGCTCAGCCCTCATGACGGCGATACCGACAGCCAGGACACCGATAATGTGAGCAGCATGGGTATATCCGTGCTCATCCGGGCGCCACACGGCGTCGTAGATACCCGCTTCGGTGGCCATTTGACCGAGGTTGTGGGTAATACTGGCGCTGAAAAGCTCGGTGTCGGTGTCGGGACGCCCGCAGCCCCTACAGGCAGGCTGCCGGTCAATCAGATACACGTCAAGACTCATCAGATCTCCTTTTTTGGTGTCGTCTCGCGCTCACGGCGGGCAAAGTCAGCAACTGCAAGGTCCAGCCGTCCACCTGCACCCGCTTGCTCAGGTGCAGGTGCTTGTACGCTTCACCCAGATAGGGGCGGCAGTCGGGAAAGGCGGCACTGACCTCCGGCTTGCTCATGCAACCTGTCGGGTGCTTGCCGAGGTAGTCCTCGACGCGGCGGGCCACGTCGCGCACAATGGTCGGCACATTGGTAGGCAGCTCGTCAGGGCTGACCGGGCGGGCCACACCGGCGTTCGGGCGCCACTCAGGCACCGGAAGTTCGCCCGGCGAGAACTCGTCAGGGTCAGCCGCGATGCTGCGGCCCTCGGCAATCTCCAGCAGGATACGGAGGTCGGTCAGCTTGCCGCGCAGGCGGCTGTTCTGGCGGTTCTGGCGGCAGTTGTCGAGATCCAGCTCGTAGAGCCGCGTGGCGCGGGTGGATTTCTGGGCCTGCTGGAAGTTGTTCTCCAGCGCCGTGATCCGGCCAGCCAGCGCCTTCCGGGCGGCGATCAGGTCATGCTGCGCGGTCTCCAATTGGCGCTGCACTGCGGCTTGCGCCAGCTTTAAGGCCCGGATTTCCGTCGCCGCCTCGCTGGGATTGCCAAACGGCGCGGCCAGGCGGCTGCGTTTCAAGGCCAGCCGGGCACCAATGAGCCATTCACGGCGCCGGTCCGTGTTCAGCAGGTCGAAGAATTGCTCGCAGTCGTCGCCCAGGCGCTCCCTGAGTTTGATAAACAGGCCGCCGATATCGCGCGTGACGGCTTTCTCCAGTTCAAGAAGCTGCTTCTCGGCGGTGCGGGAGTCCGTCCAGTCAATCTGATCCGCGTGGTTCATACGACCTCCAGGTGAAAGAACGGGGCGGCGCTCACGCCCGCACCAGCTTCCAGCTCGCCTTCAGGCACATGCACCCGGTCTGCGGGGCCAGCAGCGGCACCGGCACGCCAGGGTGAGAGCTGACCGGCTTCTCGTGGGCCGCCCAGCCCAGGGTGCAGGCGATCAGCTCACGGTCCTGCTCCCCGTGCTGGCAGTTGCCGCAGACCTGGCGGGGGGGCAGGGACCGGACAGGGGCGGCAGACAGAGCGGCGTCGGCGTCGGCGATCCAGTCGGCGCTCACGCGGAGTCCTGAAAGCGCAGGCGGCGTTGAGTACGGCGGGAGGCGGCGGTGGTCGCCCCGGTCAGCAAGGCACGCAGATGAGCGGGGCCGCGCTGAAGGAGCAGATCGTTTTTGTCACTGATGCCCGGCAGAACGTGCAGCGCCCGGCCCTCATCGGCGGCCCAGCGCTGAGCATGCCTGGCAGCTTTCTGCCCGGCCTCGTCGAGGTCCAGAGACAGGTAGAGCTTGCGGCCTGTCAGAGCAGGGTGTTGCAGCTTGGGCCAGTGGGTCGCGCCGGGGATGCCGACCACGTTCACCTGTCCTTCAAACGCCTCCCAG
>NZ_JANYGJ010000261.1 GCF_025362455.1 Deinococcus sp.
GCGGCACCACCACCACCGTTCCCCCGTGCCTCACCACGTCTACCGGAACGCCATACACGGCGCCCAGATGCTGCGGCGTCAGCACCTCTTCCGGTGTTCCGTGAGCGACCACACGGCCCTGCGAGAGCAGCAGCACGGTGTCGGCGCGGGCGGCCAGGTTCAGATCGTGCAGCACGGCGACCACGCCCAGCCCGGCGCGGGCTTCCTGGCGCAGCGACAGGGTGAGGCCCAGGGCATACGCCAGGTCGAGGTGGTTGGTCGGCTCGTCGAGCAGCAGAAACTTCGGGTCGGCGGCCAGGGCGCGGGCCAGCGAAACGCGCTGCTGCTCGCCGCCGGAGAGTTCAAACACGCGGCGCTCGGCAAAACGGGCGGTGTCGGTGCGCTGCATGGCGCACTGAATGGCGCCCTCGTCTGCTGCTCTCGCCTCGGCGCTCAGGCCAGCCGGAGCCAGGGGATTTCGCGGAAACAGTCCCCACAGCCACTCGCCCGCGCCGCGCCCCAGGGCCACCACATCGCGCACGGTGGTCTCGGCGGGCAGCGGCTCGGTCTGGGCCAGGTAGCCGATCAGCCGCGCCCGCTCGCGCCGGGAATGGGCCAGCAGGGGGCGACCTGAAACTCGCACCTCGCCGCCCTGCACCGGCACGAGTCCGGCGAGCGAGCGCATCAGGGTGGATTTGCCCGCCCCGTTCGGCCCGATGATGGCGGTGAACTGGCCCCGAAAAAACGCGGCGCTGACGTTCTGCACGGCGGGCACGTCACCTGCCTTGACGCTGAGATTGACGGCTTCCAACGTCCCACTCATGCCTGCTGCCTCCTCAGCAGGTACAGGAAAAACGGGCCGCCCAGCAGGGTCGTGACCACGCCCACCGGCAGCTCGGCGGGGCGGGTCAGGGTGCGGGCCAGCAGATCGGAGAGCACCAGCAGCGTGCCCCCGGCCAGCGCCGAGACCGGCAGCAGAAGGCGAAAATCCGCGCCCCACAGCCGCCGCACCAGATGGGGCGTGACCAGGCCGACAAAGCCGATGATGCCCGCGTAACTGACCGCGCCCGCCGTGCAGAGGCTAGCGAGCACGATTACCAGCAGCCGGAGGCGCTCGACGGGGAGGCCCAGGCTGCGGGCCGTCAAGTCACCGAGTTGCAATGTGTTGAGGGCACGGGCCAGCAGCAGCAGCGCTCCGCCGCCGATCAGCACATACGGCAGCAGCCGGGCGAGCTGCGGCCAGCCCGCGAAGGCCAGGTTGCCCAGCGTGAAGGCGAAGACCTGGCGGGTCCGGTCCTCGTTCTGGAGGAGTAGATACGTTGAAAACGAGGTCAGGATGCTGCCGACGACCACCCCGGCCAGGATCAATCGGGCGGGTGGCAGACGGGTGCCCTCGCGGGCGATGGCGAGGGCCACGGCCACGCTCAGGAGGGCGCCCAGCAGGGCCAGGGGCGGCAGCCACAACGCGCCCAGGCCGAGGCTGATCGCCAGGGTCGCGCCCAGTCCGGCGCCGCTGGCCACACCCATCAGGTAGGGGTCGGCCAGCGGGTTGCGGAACACGCCCTGAAACGCCGCGCCGCTGACGCCCAGCGCGGCGCCCACCAGCAGCCCCAGCGCCACACGCGGCAACCGGAGCTGCCAGATGATGACGTCGTTGCCCTCCAGGGGAGCGCCGCTCAGGCCGTGCAAAACGGCCCGAACAGTCTCACTGGGCGAGATCGGCACGCTGCCCAGCCCGACGGCCAGCAGCACCGTACAGACGGTCAGGGCGAGGAGCAGGGCGGTCTTGTACAGCGCTCTGGACGGGCTGAGATGAGTTCGGGGTACGGCAAGGGATTTCATACATCCTCCTGCCCCGACGAAAAAGCCGCCTCACCAGTGACCTGGGGGCGGAAGCAAAGCGTCCAGCCGTGCATAAATGCCTTGCCGGGCGTCTCCCTTTCCGCGAGGGTGTAGCCGAGCCGTGAAGACTGGCCCGACGGAGCAGGCATTCGGACTTGAGTAGGGCACTGGGCCACCCCTCTCTTACCGCTGCGCGACAGTGCCGGAATTGGACCGTGTGAACGTGTCCTCACCGAGCTTCCCCTGCGCCCGTCGAGGTGAGTATAGCGGGCGCTGGAGACCGAGCCTCTTTACCTATGGTGCCGAAGTTAAGTCCAGCACGCTTTGAGGTCGCAAGACCCTCGACTGCGTTCAGGGTGACAACAAAAGAAGTGGTCCCGCTGAAAGTTGCCATGTTGAGCGGAGCCGAAGGCGTCTCCCGAACGCCCTGCGAAGCGGGTGAGCGCAACGACTTTGTTCATCGGCTCACTTCCCGCCTTGACCCGCCCTCCCCTGACCGCTAGGCTGAACGCATGTCGCCCCGCGCCGGTCCACTTTCGCCGTTTACGAGTCGTGGGGCCGCGCTGACCTGTTGAGGTGAAGCGCCCGCTGCCCCGTTTGCCCAGTGCGAGCGGGGTTTTTTCATGTTCAGAACTCAGGAGAACCGTATGCAAGAAGATGCACTCAAGGCCATTCAGGCCGCCGACACCCCCGAAGCGTTGCAACTCGTCAAGACCCACTATGTCGGCAAATCCGGAGTGGTGACCAAGGAACTCGGCACCCTCGGCAAGCTGCCCCCGGAGGAGCGCAAGGCTCGCGGCGCCGAGATTAACGCCGTGCGGGCCGTACTGGAAGCCGCCTTCAGCGAGCGTGAGGCAATTCTGAAACGCGCCGCCCTGGACGCCCGGCTGGCCTCGGAGGCCATCGACGTGACGCTGCCGGGTCTGAACCTGCCTGGCGGTGGCCTGCACCCGATCACCCGCGTCTACGACGACCTGATCGAGATTTTCACCCGCCTGGGCTACGCCACGGTGGAGGGGCCAGAGATCGAGGACGAGCACCACAACTTCGAGGCGCTGAACGTGCCCTGGTACCACCCGGCCCGCGACCTGCAAGACACCTTCTGGCTGGAGGATGGGCGGCTCCTGCGCACCCATACCTCGCCGATGCAGGTCCGCTACATGGTGGAACACACGCCGCCGCTGAAGATCGTGGCACGCGGCAAGGTCTACCGCTACGAGGCCACCGACGCCACCCACGAGGCCATGTTTCACCAGCTCGAAGGCTTGGTGGTCGGGGACGACATCAAGATGAGCGACCTCAAAGGCACGGTGGCCGAGATGGCGCGGGGCCTGTTCGGGGCGGGCGCCAAAGTCAGATTTCAGCCGAGCTACTACCCCTTCACCGAGCCGGGCGCCGACTTCGCGGTGTGGTGGGAGAACCCGCGCGGCGAGAGCAAATGGCTCGAACTCGGCGGCTGCGGCATGGTCCACCCGAACGTGTTCAGGGCCGTGGACGACCTGCGGGCAGCGGCGGGTAAGGAGCGTATCTACGAGGGCAAAACGGGTTTCGCCTTCGGGCTGGGGCCGGAGCGCATCGCCATGCTCAAGTACGGCATCCCGGATATTCGCTACTTCTACGCCAACGACCCGAAGGTGATCGGGCAGTTTCGGGGGGAGCTGGGGTGAGTGAGATGGACGCCTATCGTCGTTGAGTAGCGCTGGGAGGCACTTAAGCTCACCCCCACCCAGCCTCCCCCCTCAAGGGGGAGGAGCTAACAGAGCAGAGTTGCTACAGTCGGTTATGGCTTTCAGGTCACGGACGAGTCCTTCTTCAGAGGTGGCTCGACTGTTGCGCCGGAATATGACGTCCGAAGAACATTTGCTCTGGCTGCGACTTCGGAGGGGGCAACTCGGCGTGAGTTTTCGACGTCAAGAGCCGATGGGGCGCTATGTCGCCGATTTTGTCTGCTACGAGCGTTCGCTCATCGTGGAACTCGATGGAAGTCAGCATTTTGAAAACGAGGCCGATATTGTCCGTGACGCTGACATGAAGTCCAAAGGCTTTACGACGCTCAGATTCTGGAATAGCGAGGTGAGAACTAATCTTGAAGGCGTGTTGGTGAGAATTCAAGAAAATCTTTGCCTCTATCTCCTCCCCCTTGAGGGGGGAGGTTGGGTGGGGGTGAGCTGGCCGGGCACCCAACAAGACTCACCGCCACCCAGTATTTGTCCAGCAAGCTACCGGACTATTGCCCCGCCCCGGAGACCCCACCATGAATCAGACCCTCCTCGCCTTCGAACAGTGGCTCAAAACCAACTACCGCGCCGCCTACGGCTCCCTTCAACCCGGCCTCACCGATGAGCAGATCAGCGCCTTGCTCGGCGACTGGCCCTACACACTTCCCGACGATGTGCGCTCGCTCTACCGCTGGCGCAACGGCGTCGAGGACGAGAACGTTGAGCTGATACCGGGCCTGACCTTCCGGCCCCTGGAGAGCGCCCTGGCGATGGCCGCCGCCTACTGGGAAGTCAGCGCTCAGCAGGCCGAGAAGGGCGGCCCGGACTTCTTCCCCAAGCTGCTGCTGCCCATCTTCAGCGACGCGAACGGCGATCTGGTGCTGCTCATTCAGGGCGCCGAGACGCAGGCGCCCAGTTCGCCCGCCCAGGTCATCCGCATGACGGCGGGCCAGCGCCTCTACGGCTTCGAGCGCCTGAGCGAGTTGCTGGCGGCGGCGCTGGAGCTGTTCCAGAACGGCGCCTACACCGTGGACCAGGACCGCGACACGGTGAGCATCGCCGACGAGGGCAAGGCGCAGGCCGTATGGCGCAAGTACCCGCTGCTATATCTGGAGAACGTAGACGTGACGGCGCTGGTGTTAGAAAACGCCGAACCCGTTGACGACAGCGAAGAAGAGGACGGCGACGAGGGTGACATGCTGGCCGGGCTGCTGGACATGCTCGGCATCGACCCGCAGGCGGTGGACCCGGAGACCGCCACGCTCGAAGACCTGACCGAGCTGCGCGAGATCATTCCCTACGACGGCTGGCCCGACGAACTCAAGGAGCGCTACCGCCAGGTGAGCGTGAAGACGCTGGAGGCGGGCGAGCAGCCAGGAAAGACTGGCAAATCAACTGGCAAAGAGTCGGAGTAGAATACTGCCATGAAGCATCTACATGTTCCCCTTTCCGAAGCGCTCCACGCCACGCTGATGCAGGTCGCCAAAGAGAGCGGCGAGAGCGCCACCGCGCTGGCCCGCAAAGCGATTGAGGAGATTCTCTGGCAGCGTGAGCAGGCCAAGATTCGGGCGGAGATGAGGGCTTACGCCCTGGCTGTCGCAGGTTCCATCGACGATTTCGACCCCGAACTGGAACGAGCGGGGCTGGAGGTCTGGGCGGCAGACGAGTGAAACGCGGAGAAGTCTGGCAGGCCAACCTCGACCCCAGGAGTGGCAGCGAGCAGCAGGGCAACCGGCCTGTGCTCGTGCTCAGCAGTGACATCTTCAACAATTCACCCGGCTGGAAATCGTTTGTCGTCATCCCTTTTTCGACCAGCGGACGTCAGGCTGCACGTGGCCCGACTGCCGTTCCACTCGCCGCCGGAGCGGGCGGACTTGCGCGGGAAAGTTACGCCCTGTGCCACCAGATCACGACGCTGGACCGAACGAAGTTCGTAGCGCGGCTGGGCGCATTGGATGCCACCGACATTCAGGCCATAGAGCGCGGCGTAGTGGCCGCCCTAGACATGTTAAACGTGCTCAAGGGGATGTCGTGATGCACCCGCAGCAGATTGTGACAGTAGATGAAATTGAACAAGCCTTTTCATTTATTGTAAAGTGTCTCAGAGCTAAATATAAGTCTGATTCAGTCCCGATCACTGACGACTATTACTGGATTATCCTTGAAGAAAACGAACGATGCAACGTTTACAGTGAACCCACCAGTCTCGGTATCGGACAATTTTCCGAAGACTTGTACTTTTTCAGACGGGCTTTGGCTGACAAGGCACTGCTCGACACTTACCTGCTCACGAAGTTACTTCCAATTCTCCAAAACTACGTGGATCGCCCTTTCGGCGTCGAGGAATCCAAATGAAACTCCCCTACTCCTGGCTTCAAGAACTCGTACCGCAGCTTCCCGCCGCCGATACCCTCGAACCCCTCTTCGCCCAGCTCGGCCTGCCGCTGGAGGGCATTCAGCACGCTCCGGCTCCGGCTGAGGGCGTGGTGCTGGCAACGGTCACCCAGGCCAGCCCGATTGACGGCACCCAGCTCACCCGCCTGGACCTCGACGTGGGCCAGCACGGAGAGCACACCATTGCCAGCGGCGCCCCCAACGCGGTGAATCTGCCCTCCGGCACGCTGGTCGCGCTGGTCACGCCCGGCACGACCCTGGGCGGTATGGAGTACGGCATTCGCACCTTGCAGGGCGTCGAGTCCTGGGGCATGGCCGCCAGCGCCAAAGAACTCGGCATCGGCGAGAGCAGCGCCGGGCTGCTGCTGTTCCCGGCAGACACCGGCAAGCCCGGCACGCCGCTCAGTGAACTCTGGCTCGAAGATCAGATTCTCGACATCGAGATCACGCCCAACCGGGCCGACGCCCTCAGCGCCCTGGGCGTGGCCCGCGACCTGGCGGCCTTCCTGCGCCTGGAGCTGAAAGAACCGTCGATGGGCTTGAGTGCTAGCGGCACAGGCGACATCGAGGTCAGCCTGCCGCCCCGCGCCGTGACGCTGGAGCGCGACCCGAAGGGCACCCTGCGTTTCGGCTGCGACCACTTCTCGGCCCGCAGCGTGGCAGGCATAAGGAACGGTCCCTCGCCGCTGTGGATGCAGCGCCGCCTGAGCCTGTGCGGGATGCGCCCGATTAACCTGATCGTGGACACCAGCAACTACGTGATGCTCGAACTCGGCCAGCCCACCGCGCTGTATGACCGCCGCGACGTAACCAATGACCGCCTGATCGTGGCCTTCGGCATCCGCCAGGGTGAACGCGTGCCCGACCTGATGGGCAGCGTCCACGAGGTCGGCCCCGAAGACCTCCTGATTCTGGATGGCCGCGAACGGGGCGTGAGCAGCGTGGCGGACGCCTTCAGCAGCGCCCAGACCGTGCAGGAAGACGGCGGCGTCCTCGGCGTCGCAGGTGTCATAGGCGGCGATCATGGCCGGGTGCGGGCTGACACTCAGGACGTGGTGATCGAGTCGGCCCACTTCGACCCCGTGCTGCTGCGGCGCACCGCCACCCGGCTCGGATTAAAAACAGATGCCGTCTACCGCTACGAGCGCGGCGTGGACCCGCTGCTGTCGCCACGCGGGGCGAACCGGGTGGCCGAGTTGCTGGTTCAGAATGGCGCCGGACAGGCCCACCCCGGCCTGACCGTCGTCGGCACGCCGGAAGTCCCCAGTGAACTGAGCGTGACCGGCGACCAGATTCGCGGGCTGCTGGGTATGCACATCGACACCTCGGAAATGACTGACATCCTGAAGCGGCTGGGCGCGGTGGTGGCGGAGAGTGGCGATACGTTGAGCGTCAAGCCGCCGAGCTGGCGGGTCGATATGGCCTTGTGGCAGGATCTGGCCGAGGAAGTCGCCCGCCTGCACGGCTACCTGGAACTCCCCGAAACCCTGCCCACCTTCAGCGTCCACCCGGACAACCACGGGGCCGGTCAGGCGAGCACGGCCCGGCGAGGGCTCAAAACGGCGCTGGCCGGACTGGGCGCCCAGGAAGTCGTGACCTACACCTTCACCAGCGAGCCGGAGGCGTTATCTGCCCGTAGCGAGGCGCTGGGGGTCAGGCTCCAGAATCCGCTGTCCAGCGACCGGACGGGGCTCCGGACTGCCTTGTATCCGAGCTTGCTCAAGGCCGCCCAGGGCCGGGCCAGGGGCGAGCGCACGCTGCTGTTCGAGCTAGGGCGGGTCTTTCCGGCCAGCGGCGAGGCCGAACACGTGGGGCTGCTGCTGCGCGGGCCGCTGGCGCCGAACACCATCCAGCCGGGCGTGGCGGGGAGCTTCGCGGCCTTCAAGGGCTTAGTGGAATCGCTGGCGGCGGGCCAGGGCGCCGAGCTGGAGGTCCGGCAACTTCGCGGCGAACACGTTCCGGCGGCGCTGCACCCCGGCGTCGCGGGCGAGGTCGTCTGGAACGGGCAATCTGTCGGCTGGATCGGCGCCCTGCACCCGGAAATCGCCGCGAGCTTCGAGCTGAAGGGCGACACCTACCTGATGGAACTGACGCTGACAGGCTTGAACCTGCCGTTGCCCGCCGTCACCTGGAGTTTCCGCGACCCCAGCCGCGCGCCCGCCGCCTGGCGCGACCTGGCCGTCATCGCGCCGCAGAGCGTGAGTTACGGCGAGGTCGCCACGCTGCTCAGAGGCGAAGCCGGGCCGCTGCTCGAAAGCGTCGAACCTTTCGACGTCTACGTCGGCGAGCAGATTCCAGAAGGCTCCCGCAGCGTCGCCGTGCGCCTGACCTTCCGCAGCAGCAAAACCCTCACCGACGAGGAGGTCGATCCGCTGATGGGCAAGCTGATTTCGGCGGTGAAAGCGGCGAGCTGGAGTATCAGGGAGTAGGGAAGTGGGAAGTGGGCAGGTGGGAAGTGGGAAGTGGGAAAAGATCGAGCCCCACTCCCCACTTCCTACGGCCCACTTCCCCCCCATTCCAGCTTCATCACCTTTCCCCCTGACACATTCTCCGTACAGTGTCCCGGTGAGTTTGATTGCCCCCACCGTACCTGCCGATGCACTACCGCCCACACCCACCCGCCAACTGACCCGCATCGCCCTGCCAGTCAGCCTGGAATTCGTCTTTCAGCTCGGCCTGGGCATGATCGATCAGGTGGTGGTGGCGCTGCTGGGCACGCTGGTGGTGGCGGGCGTGGGCTTTGCCAACAGCGTCACGCTGATCCTGTTCCTGACCTTCAACGCCGTCGGCGGCGGCGCGAGCATCCTGGTGGCGCGGGCACACGGCGCCCAGGACCGGGCCGGGGCGTCGCGGCTGCTGGGTGCGGGGCTGGTGGTGGGCACCACCCTGTCGGCCATCACCGCCCTGCCGCTGGTCTTCGGTGGAGAGCGCTTTCTGTCGCTGCTCGGCGCCCAGCCGGAGGTGGCCGGGGCGGGCGGGCCGTTTCTGAGCGTGGTGGCGCTCTCCTTGCCCTTCATCACGGCGGCGGGCATCCTCAGCGGGGCGCTGCGCTCGACGGGGCACGCCCGCACGCCCATGACGGTGGCGCTGCTGGCCGTGGCACTCAACACCGTGCTGGCCTACGGACTGGTCACCGGCATCGGACCGTTTCCGCAACTCGGCGCGGTGGGCGTGGGCATCGCCACCATCGCCGCCTACGCGCTGCGGGCCGGGCTGCTGGCCGCTCAGGTCTACGGACGTAACATTCTGGACGCGGCCCTGCCGAAAGCCGGTCAGTGGAAACGGGTACTTTCTCCGCTGCTGCCGCTGAGCCTGCCGATGGCCGCCACCGAGCTGGCCTGGAGTGGCGGCACCTTCCTGTACGCGCTGCTGGCGGGCCGCGTCGGCACCGAGGCGCTGGCGGGCATGCAGCTCAGCAACACGCTGGAGGGGGTCTTCATCGTCGCCTCGCTGGGGCTGGGCTCGGCGGCCACCGTCCTGATCGGGCAGGCGCTGGGTTGATTGGGCAGGCTCTGGGCCGCTCGGACGCCCTGGGCGCCCGCGCCTGGGCACGCACCGTTCAGCGCTCCGGGGTGGTGGTGGCCACCTTGGCCGGGCTGCTGTTCGCGCTGAGTGCGCCGCTGCTGGGGCTGCTGTTTCCCAATGTCGGCGAGGAGGCCCGCACGGTGGCGCTGGCGTCCATTCTGATCAACGCCGCCTTTCAGGTGGTCAAGGTGCAGAACATGATGCTGGGCCTGGGCGTGCTGCCCAGCGCCAACGACACACGCGGCGTGCTGCTGGGCGACGCGGTGGCCGCCTTTGTGGTCGGATTGCCACTGGCGTACCTGCTGGCCTTTCCGCTGGGCCTGGGCTTCTGGGGTCTGCTGATCGCCCGCGTGATAGAGGAATGCGCCAAGCTAAGCATTTTTATCTGGCGTGCCCGAAAGATCAACTGGGACAAGCTGGCGCAGGAGGGGCATCAGGTCGTGGCGCACTGAGGAATACGAACGAGAAACACGAACGAACGGCGCACCTTTGCGTGTTGGAGAAAAACCACCGATCTGCTATGCTCCAAGCGTATAGACAGTTACTTTTTCTGTAGTGACACCTGGAGGTCTCAAGACGGCATCTGCTGGACGCACAGGACCGGAACAGGAGCATAGGGCAACACCATCACGGTCCGGCTCGCGGTGGGCCGCTCAACAGGAGGCGGTATGGCTGAGGTGTTGTTGTTTCACCACGCGCAGGGGCAGACGCCGGGCTTTCACGCCTTCGCAGATGACTTACGCCGAGCCGGGCATACGGTCCACACGCCGGACCTGTTCGGGGGCCGGACCTTCGGCAGCATCGAGGACGGCGTGACCTACGCCCGCGAAGTCGGCTTCGGAAAACTGACCCTCGCCGGAGAACAGGCCGCCGCCGAGCTGAGCGCCGAGCTGGTCTACGCTGGCTTTTCGCTGGGCGTGGTGCCCGCGCAAAAACTGGCCCAGACCCGTGCCGGAGCGAAGGGTGCCCTGCTGTTCTACTCTTGCCTGCCTGTCTCCGAGTTCGGGGGCGTCTGGCCGGAGGGCCTGCCGGTGCAGATTCACGGCATGGACGCCGACCCGTTTTTTGCCGACGAGGGCGACCTCGATGCCGCTCGTGAGCTGGTCGCCTCGGCAGAGCACGCCGAACTGTTTCTCTACCCCGGCGATCAGCACTATTTCGCCGATTCCAGCTTGCCCTCGTATGACGCGGCGGCGGCGGCGCTGCTGAAGAAGCGGGTGCTGGACTTTCTGGAAAAGCTCGAAGGCGAAGTTCATGAACATTCCTGAAACCTACGATTACCTGGTGCGCGCCCGCCGCGACCTGTGGACCACACTGGAAGCCGTGCCGGACGAGGTGTTGTCACGCCCACTGCTGGACGGTGAGCGCTTCCACTGCGTCAAGGATCTGGTGTTTCACATCGCCGACGTGGAAGACGGCTGGCTGCACTTCACGATCATCGGCGACCAGCAGCCCGTGCAGCAGCGCATCCCTGCTCTTAGGGACGTAGCGAACGGACCGATCTTCGCGGGCTTCGCACTGGAGACCCTGCTCGACTACTGGGGGCAGGTCGAGCAGAGTACCCTCGCTTACCTCGCCGCGCTCAGCGAGGCTGAATTGCGGCGGGTGGTGACCGACGAAGGGCAGCGGTTCACGGTGGACGGTCTGCTGTGGCACGTCATGCTTCACGAAATCCGGCACACCGCGCAAATCGCCGCACTGCTGCGGACCCAGGGCATCAAGCCGCCCTCGCTCGACCTGCTGTTTTATCTGCCTCCTGCCTGACCGCCCGCCTGTGCCCGGTAGTCCCCACTCTTGCCGCCGCTCTTGCTCAGCAGCCGCACGCCCTGAATCTCAATCGCCTTGCTGGCCGCCTTGAGCATGTCGTAGACGTTGAGGGCCGCCACCGTCACGGCGCTCAGCGCCTCCATCTCCACGCCAGTCTGACCAGCGGTGTTGACCGTCGCCTGTATATACACACCGCCAGGGCGCAGCTCGACCAGCATCTGCACGCCGCTGATCGGCAGCGGGTGGCACAGTAAAATCAGCGCACTCGTCTGCTTGGCGCCCTGAATGCCCGCCAGGCGAGCCACGCTCAACGGGTCGCCCTTGGCGTTGCTGCCGCTCTCCAGGGCCGCCCGCGCTTCCGGCGGCAGGATGACCCAGGCTTCGGCGGTGGCGCTGCGGGCAGTGACAGCCTTGCCCGACACGTCCACCATGCGCGGCTGGCCGCCTACGAAATGAGTCAGATCGCTGTGGGTCAGGTCACTCATACCGGGCCTACTCGTCGGGCAGCTCCAGACCTCTGAGGGCCATGAAGGGATTCTGGCGGGCGTGCTGCGTGCCCTCGTGCTGGGCCTCCAGCAGCCTTTCGCTGTGGTCCTCGATGGGCACGGCGGCGCGGTGCTCGCAGGGGCCGGTATTCAGGTCGTGGCCGCAGACCTGGCACAGCCCCTTGCACTCTGGGTCGTGCAGCACGCTCAGCGGCGATTCGAGCAGGGTGCTCTCGGCCAGGTAGTTGCTCAGGTCGAGGTCGGGGTCGCCGAAGACCAGGATTTCCTCGCCGGTCTCGGCTTCCTCCAGGTAGGGGGCCTCGGCGGCGGGGTCGTAGCGCAGCAAAGTACCCAGGCGCAGGCTCAGCGGCAACAGCACCGGGCGCAGGCAGCGGGCACAGTCGAGTTCCAGGGTCGGCTCAAAGCTGCCTTGCAACCAGAATTCGTTGCCCTGGAGCGAATTGACGCTCACCTCGAAGGGGGCGGCCTCGGCAAACTGCATGGTCAGCGGCTCACCGCCCTGTTCGTAACGCAGTCCCGTCACCTCGCCACTGGCCTCCGCGTCGCCGGGAACGCGCAGCAGCGTACCGAGATGAATACGGGGAAACACAAAAGAAGTCATCCATTCATGATAGAGCCCATACGGGCGCAACATGGCGAGTGATGCCGGATTGTTGGAGGGGGGCGGTGGGCAGTGGGCAGTGGGGCTCGATCTTTTCCCACTTCCCACTTCCCTCTCCGCTACCATCAGCGCATGGATATCTCGATTCTCGGCATTCCGATGGACCTCGGCGCCGGTAGACGCGGCGTGGACATGGGCGCCTCGGCGCTGCGCAACGCCCGCCTGGCCGCCCGGCTGCGCGACCTGGGCCACCGCGTCACCGACCTGGGCGATGTGGGCGTCAGCATTCCCGAAACCTCCGACAAGCACGAGCAGCAGGGCATGGTCTTCCTCGACGAGATCGTCAGCGCCTGTACGGGGGCGTATCAGCGGCTCAGGGCGCTGGACCCCCACACCTTTCCGATCAGCCTGGGCGGCGACCACAGCGTCAGCATGGGCACGGTGCCGGGCGCGGCGCGGGGGCGGCGTTGCGGGCTGATCTGGGTGGACGCGCACGCCGACTTCAACACGCCGGGCAGCAGCGAGAGCGGCAACATTCACGGCATGCCGGTGGCCCACCTGACCGGCCTGGGCGACGCCCGACTGAGCGGCATCGGTGTTGACGAGTCCGGGGACGGCTGGCACGTGCGACCCGAAGACATCGTGATGATCGGGCTGCGGAGCGTGGACCGGCGCGAGCGCGAGCTGGTGGCCGAGGCCGGTATCAAGGCGTTCACCATGAAGGACGTGGACCAGCTCGGCATCACCCGCATCGCCCAGGAGACGCTGGAGCGCCTGAGTCACGTCGAGCGGCTGCATGTGTCGTTCGACGCCGACG
The DNA here is from genome assembly GCF_025362455.1 of Deinococcus sp. GTDB lineage: Bacteria > Deinococcota > Deinococci > Deinococcales > Deinococcaceae > Deinococcus. The sequence goes on from NZ_JANYGJ010000261.1 coordinate 13,150, forward strand.
CGCTGGACCCCACCGTCTGCCCCGGCGTCGGCACCCCGGTCCCCGGCGGCCTGAGCTACCGCGAGGGCCACCTGCTGATGGAGCTGTTCTCGGAATCGGGGCGGGTGACCAGCCTGGACATCGTGGAGGTCAACCCCATTCTGGACGTGCGCAACCAGACCGCTTCAGTGATGGTCGGCATGGCCGCGAGCCTGCTAGGGCAGCGGATTTTGTGAGTGGGCAGGGAGGGTAGACTGGAGGCATGAGCGCCCCGAATCTCAAACCCATGAGCGTGGAGGAGTACCTGCGCAGCGAGGAAACGAGCCCGTTCAAGCGCGAGTACGTCGGCGGGTATGTCTATCCGCTGCATGGCAGCACGCGGGCGCAGGCGGGAACAAGCCGGGCGCACGTCATGATCGGCCAGAATATAGTACGGGCGCTCGACGGCAAAGCATTGGAGCAAAACTGCGTCATCTATCCCTCGGATATGAAGTTGCGAATTGAACCCAGCAGCACGTTTTATTATCCGGACGTCATGCTGGTCTGCCAGGGAATCTCCAGCCTGGAACTGACTTACGAAACAAATCCGTGCTTCATCGCTGAAGTCGTGTCGAAAAGTACGGCCAGAAATGATCGTCTCGCCAAATACGTCGCCTACACCGCCATTTCCAGCCTCCAGACCTATCTGATCGTCGAGCAGGATCAGCGATTGGTATATGCGTATCAGCGCGGCGCATCGGGTTGGGCCTCCTCGGAATTGCGCGGCCAGGGCGATATCGACGTGCCCTGCCTGGGTATTTCGGTAAGCCTCGATCAGATCTACCGCCGTCTCCCCTTCTGAACTTCAACCCCCACAAAGCGGCAGGACCGCGCCGCAGCGTAACCCAGACCCGGTAGCCCCAGACCCGGTAGCCCAGACCCGGTAGCCCCAGACCCGGCTCCACAGGCAAGGGGAGGGGCCACGCTGCGGCCCCTCCCCTGCTGACTACCCCGCGCTCACCTCAGCGTGAACTTCTGGGCCGGTCCCTGTGTGCAGTCCCACTGCTGGAGGCGGGCGCCGTTGTTCACGGACACGTCGCGCACGTCCAGGCACTTGTTGCTGTGCCGGGCCACGAACTGGTAGCTGCCGCCGCCGAGGTCCACCGGCTTCCACTGCTGGTTGGTGCCGCCGACGTAAGCCCAGAGCTGGACGTTGCTGCCGTTGCCGGTCGCGCCCTGACCGCCCGCGACGTCCCAGACGATGGGGGCCTGAGCGCTCACGACCTGGTAGTACCCGTCCGAGGTGGGCTTGAACTGCCACGACTGGTTGGTTGCCACGGGCGAGCTGCACGCCCACTGCTGGAGCGCCGTGCCGTTGCCGGTGCCCCGGTCGGTATCGTCGAGGCATTTGCCGCTGTTCGTGTTCACGACCTGATACCGGCGGGCCGGGTCAATTGGACCGGCTGGTGGTGGAGTGACAACAGCCAGGGTCGTGACCGAGAGCGCGGCTGAGCGCGGCGAGACATTTGTTGCGTTGTCGCGGGCGCTGACTGCGTAGCTGTACGTTGTCGCTGCCGTGAGTGCAGCATCGGTGTAAGAGGTTGTGTTGGCCGCAGTGGACCCGACCTTTGTACCGCCACGGTACACGTCGTAGCCCGCGATACCTGAAGCGTCAGTTGAGGCAGACCAGTTCAGGGTGGCTGAGGCCTGTGTGATGTTGGAGGCGGTCAGGTTGCCCGGTGTAGAAGGCGGTGTGGTATCGACCGGAGGCGGAGTTGTTGACCCCGCAGCCCAGGTGATGGTGGCCAGGCCACCGGCAGGCAGCGTGTAGCTGAGAAACGCGTTGCCGTAAGCCACGTTCACACTCTGCTGGCCTCCGTTGGAGTTGTGAAGCACCAGTGCAATCGTTCCGTCGGGGTTCTTGAAGGCGACGTTCTCCACGTTGCCGACAATAGTTGAAGCGATCCGCACCGCGCCGCTCTTCACGAATTTGCTCATGTGGCCCAGGTTGTAATACTCGGCGTTGTACTGCACGGCGGTCCCGTTGATGGCCACCGCTCCGGTGCATACTCCGTTCGGGGACTTGCCACAGCCGCCGTTGTTGGGCTTGCCGTTGTTGTCGAGCACCAGATTCCAGTTCACGACCGCCTTGGCGTAGTTGCGGGCCGAAGCAATGGTGATGTTCTTGGCGTGATAATTGAGGGTATCGGCAAAGGCCTTGGCCTGGCTGTCATTGGTCCCACGAAACCCGGAACACTCGGTAAACCAGATGTCTTTGGTCGGGAAGGTGTTGTGCAGGGCGGTCTGTGCCGTAGCGTCTCCGGCGTAGCAGTGGTAGCCCGTTCCCGCGATCCACTGCGACGCTGAGGTCCGCAGCAGGTCGTAGGGGTAATTGGGCTCGGTGGACGGGTCGCCGGGAAAGAGCTTCCAGTTGTGGTCAAAGCCGATGATCTTGACCCGGCTCAGCCCCGCGTCGCGCAGTTTCGGGCCGAGGGCGTTGATGACTGCCGCCTCGGTGGCCACCGGCATGTCGGTTCCGGGGTAGGCGTCCGGGTTGACGTTCTGCGGCTCGTTCTGCATGGTCAGGCCGTAGATCGGCACGCCAGCCGCCTCGTAAGCCTGCACGGACTTCAGCAGGTACAGGGCGTAGGCATCGATGACGGCTGGATCGTTTTTCAGTTTTCCGCCGAACAGCCGCCCACCCTCTTTCATCCAGGCGGGCTGACCCCACGGTGTGGCCATCACCTTGAGCTGCGGGTTCAGGGCAATCGCCTGGCGCAGCAGCGGCAGAATCTGCGCCTGGTCATGATCGATACTGAAGCGCGACATGGTGTAGTCGGTCTGGTCTGCCGGGATGTCGTTGAAGCTGTAGTGCGGCCCGTTCACGAAGTCAGAAGAGCCGAGCGGCTGCCGCAGGAAGCTCATGCCCACGCCTTGTGTCGGACTGAAGATCGAGCGCATCACCTGGTCACGCTGACTCACTGGGAGCTGGTAGAGCAGCGCCGCCGACGAGTCGGTGATCGACGCGCCGAAGCCGTCCATTGTCTGAAAGGTCTGGCTGGCGTCTACCTTGATGGCCGCGTCTGCGGACGACACCGCCGAGAAGGTGAGATCGGCCTGCTGGGCCAACAGGTTGCTGCGGTCAGGCGTCGTCAGCCAGACCTGGGCCTTGTCGCCCACCGCCTGCGTCTGAAGGGCCGTGGCGGGCGCGGCTGCCTGGTTGCAGGCCGCGATCAGCAAGGTACCGAGAAGGAGCGAGAGCATCTGGGGGCGGGCGAATAAGCGCTCAGTCATAAAAGATCCTCTTCATGCGGACCCGGAAAACAGGGACATCCCGCAGACGCGACTTCAGCACAAAGCCGCGATGGAAATGAACGGCGAAACGACGACCCGGAACTACCCAGTGCCTCCTTTACCGCTATAAATTTCTTGACTTCCGTATTACACGGGATGATTATGTTCAAACGATGAGAACTGGAGGAGAAGTCAGATAGACTGCCTCACCGAAGATAAACGACGATCACACGGCCTTCGATCAGGCGCAAGGAAATCCAGATGGGCCTTGATGAAGGTTAGAAAATTAGAGCGAGTTAAGATCGTTGTCTGAACGAATTATATGAGATGAATCGGTGGCGGCTGGGCTCATTCAGCGGCTGGGCTCATTCAGTGGATTCGTTCAGTGGCAAACTGATGGCCATGAACCCGGTTACCCGCCTCATCATGGAGCGTCCCTGTACCCTGAGCTGGCAAACCGGGCCGCTGCGGGCACCGGGGCCGGGCGAGGTGCTCGTCCGCACGTTGCTGAGCGCCGTCAGCGTGGCGTCCGAGCTGAGCCTGGTGGTGGGGAATACGCCGACCGGGTTTCCGCGCCAGCTCGGCTACCAGACGCTGGGCCGAACAGTGGATGGTCGGCGCTTCGTCCACACGGCGGGGCACGTCAGCGCGGCGGTGCTCGGCGAGCGTGATCTGATCCCCGTGCCCGACCACGTTCCGGACGGCGTGGCCCTGGCCGTCGTTCTCGGCGAGGAGACGCACAAGGGCATTCGCAAACTGGCGCCGCAGCCGGGCGAGCGGATGCTGATCGCAGGCGCCGGGCTGCTGGGCCTGCTGACGCTGTTCAACCTGACCCGGCGCGGTGTGCAGGGCGTGACCGCCATCGAGCCGCAACCGGAGCGCCGCGCCCTGGCCGAGCTGTTTGGAGCTCAGACGGTGGCGGCGCCGGGCGAACTGACGGACGAGAGCTTCGACCTGGGCTTCGAGTGCAGCGCCGCACCAGCAGGCTTCACCGAGCTGCTGGGCCGCCTGCGTCACGGTGGCCGGGCCTGCGTACTGAGTGACGGCAACTGGGGCACGCTGAGCCTGCCGCCCGCCTTTCATACCCGCGAGCTGAGCGTGGTGGCCTCCAGCGACGGCGAGAATTATCAAAGCTATGCGCGTTGGCTCTGGACACACGCTGACCCGCTGCTGGGCCGATTGTTCGAGGTGCGCGTGAGCGCCGAGCAATTGCCGGACGCCTTGACCAAACTCCAGACCTGGCCCCGGCCCGTTTCACTGGTCGCCGAGTGGCAGCACTGACATGGCAGCACTGACGTGGCAGCACTGACACTTCACCGCCCGCTTCTCCCCTACCCTGTGTCCATGCCCCGCCTCAATGCCCGCAAGCCCAACCGCCGCAACGCCTTGCGCTGGGGCCTGGTGCTGCTGGCGCTGCTGACCGGCACGGCCTTCGCCTTCTGGCCCCGGCTGCAAGGTACGCCCGCTCAGGCGCTGGCGGCGGGCCAGGAGCTACTGGCAAAAAAGACCGTGCTGGCTGTCGTGGCGCATCCAGACGATCTGGAGTGGTACATCGGCGGCACGTTGCGCGAACTGGCCAACCGGGGCGCCGACGTGCAGGTCGTCGTGGCGACGGACGGGGAAAAGGGGCCAAACCGGGTGAAGTCGCCCGACCTGGCCGCCACCCGACGCGCCGAGCAGGCGGCTGCCGGGACCATCAACGGCTACACCCGCATCCACTCGCTGGGCCTGCCCGACCGGGGCGCCGCCGCCGATCCCCGTTTTCTGCCGGACGTGACGCGCATCTACGGCGAGGTCAAGCCCGACGCCGTGTTCGTCTTCGACCCGGCGTATCCGGCGCTGCCGTACCTGCACGTCGATCACCAGGGTTCGGCTCGTGAGTTTTTGAAGTTCTGGGACAGGCTGCCCGCAGGCAGACCACCCGTCTACCTGTTTCAGACCCGGCGGCCCGGCGTGGCGGTGGACATCAGCACGGTGATCGACACCAAGGCCAAAGCGCTGGCCCAACACGTCAGCCAGAACGGGGGCGGCAGCAGCGGCATGACGCGGTTTTTCGCCGCCGACGGGGGCCGGGTGGGCGTGGCGTATGCCGAGCTGTTCCGGGTGCTGCGCTGATCCAGGTGCTACGTTGATCTGATGTGGGATGGCAGCGCAGCATCGTCGCCCTAGGTATCTCCTTGTCAAGCGTTAGCTTTACCGAGCGGAGCGGCCTAGCGTCGCCAGCGGCGCTGTTCAGGCCAAGAAGCGGGCAGGCGTGCCCAGGCGCGTCCGTTCTGCCCAAGAAGCGGGCAGGCGTGCCCAGGCGCGTCCGTTCTGCCCAAGAAGCGGGCAGGCGTGCCCAGGCGCGTCCGCTGTGCCCAAGAAGCGGGCAGGCGTGCCCAGGCGGACTTGCAAAGCTCCGCAGGAGAGGAGTGGCATCCTCATGGGGACGAGTGGCGTCCTTATGGGCGTCCGTTCACGAGGACAGTCCGTTCACGACGACAGTCCGCTGTGCCCAAGAAGCGAGTGAGGAAGAAAGTATGTCGTCTTGGGCACAGCGGCACCCGTATGGGGCCTGCCCGCCTTGCGGGAATGGAGGGGTAAAGCGCTGTTGGCGGGCAGGCGTGCTCATGCGGAGGAGTGGCACCCTCATGGGGACGAGTGGCGTCCTCATGGGCGTCCGTTCACGAGGACAGTCCGTTCACGACGACAGTCCGCTGTGCTCAAGAAGCGGAAGCCCGTTGAGGTCAGTAAGGACATACTTAGACCCCGCTGGGCAGTTCGTTGAGGTCACTCAGATCTTTAGGCCGCCCACTCGCCGCCTTGTTCTGCCGGAGCATCCGCAGGCTGATGACCGGAATGCTCAGCCCACTGAGCGCTTTGACCTCGCGAGAAGCATACGCCTCGTCAAAATCGACACCGCTGATCTGATTCAGAATTTCCAGACGAACGGGCGGCACACCCAGCCGGACGATCTTCCCTAGAGCAGTACTCCGAATTACGCCACGGGGAAAACAGCCTCCCCGCGCCTCCATTCTGCGTCCTGCTCAGTTAAAACTACTCGCTCCGCTCGGTCATAAAAAGGGTCTTTTTATGACATCTGCTCTAACTGCATCACGTCAGCCGTCATGCTGGTGACGCCGAATTCATGAAAAACCGTGACCACGCGCTCGACGTTCTCCGGGGTCAGGCGAACGAAAATATCCATGTCACCTGTCGCCCGCACATAACCATGCAAATTTACGGCGTATCCACCGATCAAGAGGTATTCAACCGAATGTTGATTCAATAATTTCAAAAACTCGCGGAAGTCGGGTGGTAACTGGATCGTAGCCATAATGAATCTGCCTCAGTAGTTCCAACGCTTCTAGCCGCTCGGCGGGCGTCTTGGTCAACCAGTAGGCCAGATCATCGTTCTGTGTCTCGAACGTGACACTATCCCAGACCTGGCGGTCCATCTTGATTTCGTTCACGGACATGACCCAGTGTACCGCGCCAGGCATCATACGAAAAGGAACCGGCGTTCACCAGTTCCTTCGTCGATCTCTATTCTCAACTGAAGTGAGCCGCGTTCGCTCAGTCCAGAATGCGCTTGAGGTGCAGGTAGATCTCGTACCAGTCGCCCTTGTCGCGGGGGCGTTTGCCGCGCAGTTCGATGCGGGCCAGGGTGCGCACCCAGTCGGGGGTGATCTGCCCGCCGAGAACCGGATCGGCCACCAGATCAGCCAGACCCTTGGGCATGGCGCCTTCGGTGTTCTGTCCGTAGAATTCGACGCCTTCGAGCAGGTCATGGACCGTGATGTCGTAGGCTCCGGCCAGCGTCTGAAGGGTATCCAGGCTGGGGTTGGTGCGTCCGCGCTCCAGGTCTGACAGGTAGGGCACGCTGATGCCTGCCGTCTCCGCCACGTCCTTGAGGCGCAGCCCGCGCTCGCTACGCAGTTCGCGCAACCGTTCGTGTAATTTCATGCTTCACCTCCTCGGTGCAAAGAGCAAGGCCGTCCCTGTGGGTGGGGCCAGACTCAGGGCGCACGCCGCTCATGCCCGAATCGTTTAACCGGAAACGACTCTGGTATTTACAGAATCTTGCACCCTCAAGCTGGAGTGTAGCACCACTCCTCAATCCGGTCAATACAGAATCGGGGGGGGTAACTTCTTGAAGAAGCCAGGCCGGTACGCTATAGTCGTAATCAACAACGAGTTTTAGATGCCCTCAAGCTCAGGAGGATTTGCCTATGCGTGCCCTAGATGCCGTCGCCCAGAGCCTCAAACTCGGATCGCTCCACCCCACCGCCGTGCTCAACACCCTGATTGCCGCCGAGAACGAGGGCGGCCTGGGCGCCGTGCGCCAGCTAGAGCGCCAACTCACCCGCAGCACCGACGCCCTGAACGCCCGCGAGCACCCGCACCGGGGTCTGGCCCAGATCTGGCTGGGCGCCACACGGGCCTATCTGGTGGCGCAGGCCGAGCTGAAACGGGCAGTGTAGAGCGGGCTTGTGGCGTGTGGCTCGTAGCTTGTGGGAACAGCCAGGGATAAGCTATGCCTGAGCGACAGCTTCCGGACCTGAAAGCCGTTATCTTCGACTTCGACGGCACGCTGGTCGATTTCGTGAGCAGCGACATGGCCGCGTTGACCCGCTTGCACCAAAAAGCGGCGCCGGACGTGCTGCTGAGCGACTTCATAGAGCGCTCGGTAGACGCCATCATGACCTTTCACGCGCGAGTCGAGCGCGGCCAGGCCGACCCCCTGCGGATGCACCGGGAGCGGCTGGAGACGACCTTGGCAGGCTGCGGCGTCGCCTGGCACGACTCGTACCTGACGCTTTACCAGACGGCTCTGCTGAACGCCTGCGCACCTTTGGACGGCGCCCACGAGCTGCTGCATCTGCTGCGGTCCCGCTTCAAACTCGGCCTGCTGACCAATGCGTATGACGGCGCGGAACAACGTGAACGCCTGAGCCGAAGCGGACTGGCTGGTTACTTCGGTGTGGTAGTCGTGTCGGGCGAGGTCGGAGCGTACAAACCCCAGCCGGAGGTCTTTCACCACACGCTGGGCCTGCTCGGCGTCACGCCCGAACAGGCCCTCTACGTCGGCGATTCGCCTCACCACGATGTAGACGGCGCCGCCTCGGCAGGCATCCGCGCCGTGTTGATCGGTGCAGGCTCCACACCGCAGAACACCTGGCTCCACGTCCCCTCCCTGATCGCCCTGGCCGAGCGCTGGACCCTACCGGCCTGACCCGTCCCTCGCCCTGCCCACGAGCCACAAGCAGCGCACCGCGCCTCACTCCAGCCTGTAGATGTCCCCGTATTTGCCTTCCAGATACTTCACGTAGGCGTCGGCATTCAGCGGCTGCCCGGTGGCCTCCTCGGCAATCTGGCCGGGCGTGCGGCGACGACCGTACTGATGGACATTGACGCGCAGCCATTCGCGCAACAATCCATACTCGGCGCGGTCAATTTCGGCAGCGATGGCAGGCTCGCGGCGGGCAGCCTCCATCAGTTGGGCGCTGAGCAGGTTGCCCAGGCTGTAGGTCGGGAAGTAGCCCATCAGGCCCGACGACCAGTGAATGTCCTGCAATACGCCCTCAGTGTCGCTTGGCGGCGTCACGCCCAGGTACTCCTGCATCCGGGCGTTCCAGGCGGCGGGCAATCCTGCTACCTCCAGTTTGCCCTCGATCAGCTCCAGCTCGATTTCAAAGCGCAGCATGATGTGAAAGTTGTAAGTCACCTCGTCGGCCTCGACCCGGATGAGACTGGGCTGCACCCGGTTCACGGCGCGGTAGATCGATTCGGCGCTCTGTCCAGCGGCCATTTCGGGCGCGGCGGCGGCCACCTCCGGAAAGTAACGCTGCCAGAAGGCCCGGCTGCGGCCCAGCAGGTTCTCGAACAGGCGCGACTGGCTTTCGTGGACGCCCAGGCTGGCTCCGCTGGACAGCGGGGTGCGCTCAAGGTCGCGCCCCACGCCGTGCTCGTACATGGCGTGGCCGGTCTCGTGCCAGGTGCCGAACAGGCTCATGGGAAAGTAGTGCTCGTCGAAGCGGGTGGTGATGCGCAGGTCGTCGGCGCTGAAATTGGTCTGGAAGGGGTGGGCCGAGACGTCCAGCCGTGAGAAGCCCGGCAGCAGCCCGAAGGCCTCGGCGGCGATTCGCAGCGACACCTCACGCTGCGCCTGGGCCGGAAACAAGCGCGTGAGCACCGTGTAATCGCCAGCGTCGCCCGCCGCGACGATGCGCCGCAGCAGCGGCAGGGTCCGCTCGCGCAGGTCGGCGAAGATGGCCCGGACCTGGGCGGTCTTGATGCCCGGCTCGTAGTCGTCGAGCAGGGCGTCGTAGGGGTGATCCTGGTAGCCCATCAGCTCGGTGTACTGGCGCTTGAGGCCCAGAATACGCTCCAGAAACGGCGCGAAGTGGGCGAAGTCGTTCCCGGCCCTGGCCTGAATCCAGGCGTGGTGCGCGTCGCTCTGAGCCTGCGAGAGCGCCTCCACAAAATGGGTCGGCAGTTTGGTGGCCTTGTCGAAATCGCGGCGGGTGACGCGCAGCAGGTCGGCTTCCAGCTCGCTACCCTGGGTCTCACCGCGCTGGCCCTGGGCCTCGGCAGCCATCAGCAGTGAGCGCGTCTCGGCGCCGGTAAACAGCTCGTGGCGCAGGCCGTCCAGCGAGGCCATTTGCAGGCCGCGCACCCGCGCCGCGTCAGGGGGCATCTGGGTTTCCATGTCCCAGTGCAGCAGGGCCGTGGCGTTGCCCAGGTCACTGAGCATGTTCAGTCGGCGCCTCAGGTCGGCAATGGCGGTAGTGGCCGTTTCAGGTACGGAGGTCATGGACCCAGGGTAGCGCGGCGGGCGTGAAAGCGTCTGAAAGCCGGGCGGGAATGCTCAGTAGGTGCGGATGACGCCCAGGCCGATAGGGTAATGGGCTTTCAAACCGCTGACCATAAGGCGCCTGTTCACCGGGGCGCTGATGATGCGTTCGCCCTGACAGAGCCGCTCTGCATCCGGACGCTGGCTGGGACGAGCCAAATCGACGGCCTCGACGATGCCTTTGGCCATGCTGGGCAGGAAACAGACCGTGCTGCCGGTGAAGCCGATCACGGTCGGAGAGCCGATAGCACCCAGCGCCAGAGCGCTCAGGCGTTCGCCCATGTTGATCGTCACCGCCGTTTCGGCATTGCCGTTGCCGTAACCGGTGAGCGTAAACGGTTTGCCCCGTAGCGTCCCTTTCCAGCAACTCGCCACCCGCAGCGGCTGCGCGGCCAGGACCGAACCGTAGTGATAGCCGGAGGCGTCTCGCGTGGGTTTGGGCAATACCTGGGCGCAGCGCGTGGGCGGGATGACCGGGTGCGCCTCACCCTCGAAGGCGGGCGCGGCGAGTGCGGACGTCAGCGACAGGAGCAGGGCGAGTCGCAGCGACATGCCCCCAGTCTCCCCCTCCACGCTGACGGCTCTCTGATACCACCTTGCTCTGATTCCAACCTATCCGCAAAGAGCACCGGATAGGTTTCCATCGCCGCCAGACGGTATTCCTTGCTACTCCCGTTGGTCGGCCCTCGTCTTCGACTGGGCACAACTTGGTATGAATGCTCACTGCCACCGCTCGCGCCCCTCATTCGTCTCGCCCGTCAGCAGGGGCCGAAGCTCGCCGATCAGGTACAGGCTGCCGCAGACCAGACTCAGGCCCCCGGCAGGCAACAAGGCCAGCGCCGCCTCCGGACTCGCCGCGAGCTGGACCGGGACGCCGGGCGGCGCCAGTGCAGCCAGCGCTTCCGGCGAGGCGGCGCGGGGGCTCAGCGCCGAGCGGGTCAGGACCAGCGACGACATCAGGGGCGCCAGTTCAGCCAGCATGGCCCGTGCGTCCTTGTCGCTGGCCGCACCGAAGATGACCGGCAGCGGCGGCGCGGCGAGTGTTATGAGGGCCTGCCGCAGCGCCCGCGCCCCATCCGGGTTGTGCGCTCCGTCGAGCAGCACGCCGCCGCCGCGCCAGGGCAGGCGTTCGAGTCGCCCCGGCCAGTGCGAGTGGGCCGCGCCGCGCTGAATGGCCTGTTCGGACACGCCCAGCCGCTGGGCTGCCAGCGCCGCCAGCGCCGCGTTGCAGGCGCCGTGCTCACCCAGCAGCGGGGTCCGGAAGCTCAGGTCGCCCACCGGTGAGGTCAGGCGCACCTGGGCGCCGTCCCAGCCCAGCAGCGCCGTCTGAACCCCGGCTTCGCGCCCCAGTGCCCACAGGTCGGTGCCGCGCTTATCCAGAATGGGCAGCAGCTCCGGCTGAACGCCCGTCACGGCAGGTCGCCCAGCCCGCAGAATCCCGGCCTTCTCGGCGGCGATCAGCGCCAGGGTCTCGCCCAGAATGGCCGTGTGGTCCAGCCCGATGGTGGTGATGACGCTCAGCACCGGCTCCAGCGCGTTGGTGGCGTCCAGCCGCCCACCCAGGCCGACTTCCATGACCGCCAGCTCCACCCCAGCTTCCGCGAACAGCAGACAGCCCAGCGCCGTGACGATCTCGAAGAAGCTGGCTCGCATGGTCTCAGCATGGGGCCGCACGCGGGCCAGAGCGACCTGCACGGCCTCGGCGCTCAGCTCCTGCCCCGCCACCACGAAGCGCTCGGTGAAGCGGGTCAGGTGCGGGCTGGTGAACAGGGCCGTGCGCAGGCCGGAGGCATTCAACATGGCCGAGAGCGTACTGGCGGTGCTGCCCTTGCCGTTGGTGCCGCCGACCAGCACGGCCCTGAAATTCGTCTGTGGGTCGCCCAGCCGAGCCAGAAGCGAGCGCACCCGACTCAGGCCAGGGTGGACGCCGAAGCGCTGCCGGGCGTAGAGCCAGTCCAGATCTGAGTCTGTGTTCACTGGGTCTGTGTTCACTGGATCTGGGTTCAATGCCTTCAGCTCAGGTGGGCGGCTTCGAGCGCCGGGACGATCTGCTTTTTGCGGCTGATGCGGCTGCCCAGATCGGCGACCTGCTGCTCGGTGGCCGCGCCGAACACCGCCCTGACCACCGCCGCCTCGCTGTCTGAAGGCACCAGGGTCTTATTCGTTCCCTGGAGGATGTCCACCACGCTCAGCAGAATGCCGCCCAGCCCGCTGGCGGCCTTCTCCGAGAGCATGGCGGCGATCAGCTCGGCCCGGCGTCCGAAGACATACGCCGGATTGGTCGTCTCGATGACGCCCAGGCCCCACATCTGCGCCCCGAAGGCGAACACCTTGTAGTCCATTTTCAGCAACTTGTCGGCGGGCGTGTCGCCCAGGTCGCTCTTGGCGGCGAACATCTGCATGGCGTAGGCGCTCACGTCGCGGATGCCCGCTATAGGCGCCAGGAATTCCACGGCGGCCCGGTCGGCGTCAGTGGTGGTGGGGCTGCGAAATTCCAGCGTGTCCGAGAGGATGGCGCTGGTCAGCAGCCGGGCGTCGCCTGGTTCCACGGACAGCCCGGCCTCGCGGTGCAGGTCGAGCAGCAGCGTGGCGGTGCAGCCCACCGGGGCGAAGCGCAGCGTGGCAGGCTGGGCGGTGCTCAGGTCGCCGAGCTTGTGGTGATCCACGACGTAGCGCACCTCCAGCTCATGCAGGTTGGGCGCACTCTGGGCCGATTCGTTGTGGTCCACCAGCGCCACCGGGCTTCCGGCACCCAGGGCGGGCAGCAGCTCCGGCGCGTCCAGCCCGGCCTCGCGCAGCACGTAGGCAGTTTCAAAGTTGAGGTCGCCCAGTCGGTAGGCGGTGGCGGGCGTGCCCTGGCGGGTCAGCAACCTGGCGTAGACCAGCGCCGCCGTGATGGCGTCGGTGTCGGGGTTGGTATGGCCGAAAACAGAGATCATGCTGCGTAGTTTAAACGTGTTGCGGGTCGGAGAACTTCACCTGTACAGCCGTATCACCTCCACAGCCGTATCACCTCCACAGCCGCCGCCTGGCATCCAAAAAAAACCACCCCCGCACGAGGCAGGGGTGATTTCGAGGTGCTGACGCCCGCAGGCGCAAGAGGAGAATTAAGCTTAGAACGCGACCTTGTAGGTGATCTTGAAGGTCGAGCCCGCCGCAGCCTTGCCGGTGGGCAGGGCGACCTGGGTGCCAGCCCCGTTCTTGGCGCTGAGGTTGTACACGCCGTAGGCGAACGACAGGTCGTAGTAGTTGCCTTCCACGTACACGCCATTCTGGTTGATGTTGTAGCCCGTGTTGGTATCGCCATACGAACCAGCGGTGTTATCGGTGCTGTCCGTGAAGGGGGTGTACGCACGGTTACCCGTCTGCAACCCGGCGTAGTACACAGCCAGCTTGGCGGTGGGCAGCAGGAAGTCGTTGAACTTGACGCCCGCACGGTAGCTCAGGCCAGTAGTGGTGTAGTTGTTGGCCGGAGTGGTGCTGTTGTTGCGCAGACGGTTGAGGTAACCGGCCTGGGCCTCGATGCTGGGCTTGAAGATGGTATCGATGGTGTCGGTGCTGACGCGGGCACCGGCAGCCAGGGTGCGAACGTCCGCCGTGGCGCCCTCGCGGGTCTGATCGACGCCGATGTTGCTGTAGACACCCTTGACGTTGACGTTCAACGGGCCGAGCTTGGCGCTGTAGAGGCCGTCGGCGTAGAGCGCCGTGCCGCTGTAGCTGGTGGTGGCGTTGCGGTAACGCTGCGAGTACCCGAAGCGCAGGTCGAGGTTCTTGATCAGCGCGTTGGGCGCCGAGCCGGTGTGGGTCACTTCGGCGCCGATCTCGCTGTAGCAGGTCTTGTCGCTGAAGGCGCCCTGGCTGAAGGTCAGTGCGCCGCCCACGGCGTCGGTGTCGGTGGTGCCGGTGCTGGCGTGCTGGGCGCCGCAACCGGTCTGGTCGGTCAGATTGTAGTCGGCCAGCGTGTAGTAGCTGTTGTAGCGGCTGTTGCGAAACAGACCATCGGTGCCGTCTGCCGGAACGTTGGGCACCTGAACGTTGTCGTCCTGGCGGCGGGTCTGCGTCGCAGCGCCCACAGCCGTGCCAGCGGCGTTGATATCACTACCAATCGCGACGTTGCTGTAGTACGCACCGATGCCCAGGCCCAGGCCGGGGGTGATGTCGGCGCGCACGGTGTAGTGGCTACCGTCACCCTTGGCGCTGTTGCTCACGTCCGCAGAGCCGTTGCCCGCGTAGAGCGCGTAGTAGCCGCCGCGCACGGTCACGAAGTTGACCAGGTTGACCTTGGCGGCCACACCGAAATCGACGATGCCGTTGGCATCCTTCTGGCCCAGGCCACCGCCAGGGATATTCTGCACGCTGTAGTAGCCGCCCACGCCTACAGGACCCAGGGTCACGCCTGCCTTGAGAGCGGCGCCTACCTGACCGGGAGTAGTCGTGGACTGCGCCACATTGAAGCGGTCCTTGGCGTTGCGGTCACCACGGTTGTAGGGCGCGGTGCTGCCGTTGTCGCCGTCGCCAGGGTTGGCCTCGGAGATGGAGGCGAACTTGTCGTAACCGCTGCTGACAGTGCGGTAGTTCAGGTCGTAGACCTTGACCGGGCCGATAGCGCCGCTGACCTTGCCGTAAAACACGTTGGCATCGCGGGCCGTTGCCGAGTCGTCGGTGGGGGTACCGGTGACGACACTGCGGGCGTACTCACTGTCGATCTGGAAACCGGCCACAGCGCCGTGGGCGTCGGCCCCGTATACCACAACGTTACGAATACCGGGAGTGGCGAGCTTCAAACCAACGCTGTCCTTGGCCTCCTGAACGTAATGAACGCCCAGCTTGACGGTGCCCACCGGAGTGATCTCGGCGCGCGCACCACGGTAGTAGCGGTAGTCACCGTTGGCGCCGTTGGCCGCGTAGGTGGTGCCGTCATTGGCCAGGCGGCTGCTGCCGTAGATGGTTTTGATGACCGGCTTGAAGGCGCCGAAGACCGGCAGGCTGGAGCCGTCGATGGTGACGTTGTAACCGTCGCCGCGACCATTCTTGTCGTTGTCGAAAGCGTAATCGCTGAACTTGGTCTTCAGGGCGCTGCCGAAATCGACGGTCACCGGGCTGTTGCCCACCGTGAAGGTCGCCGTGCCGTTTTTGAAGTAGAAGAACAGCGGGCGGTAGGTATAGCTGTTGGAATCGGTAATGGCCGGGTACTTGGCCAGATCGGCGTCGGTCTGAGTGCCAGTCAGCGAGGGGTTGGTGGTGATACCGAACTTGACGTCCACCGACTTGATGGACACGCCACCTGCACTGGTCAGGTAAGCACCGGTGTTGGCGCTGGTTCCGCTGAGGAAAGTGCCGCCGCCTGCGAAGTCGATGCCGAAGTCGAGGGTGGTTGAACCCTCTTTGTTGACACCGCCAGCCGCAGCAAAGCTCGATGCCGTCGTGTAACCCAGCGCCTTATCCGCAGCGCTGATGGTGTATTTGGTGAGATCGGTGACACCGGCAGGCACCGTTTTGGTGATGGCGGCCTTGGTAGTGGGGTCTACACCAGTCAGGACGATGTTGACCGTCGAGAAGCCGTAGAGACCGTCTGCGCTGTTAAATACCTTGTTGCGGTCACCGCCCAGGTCGACGTAATCGACGTTGGTGTCCTTGGTGGCGCTGTCGCCGTCGTCACCCGTGCTGAACTTGGTGCCGGGGAACAGGCGGTCGATGTCCATCTCGCGGTCGGCACGGGCCACGAAGTAAGTCGCGGTGATGGTCGGCTTGATGGTGAAGGCGTTCTTCTCCAGCGCAGTGATGCGGTTGCCGTAGTCGGTGACCTTGGTTTCCACGACGGTCACGCGGCCCACCAGGTTATCGAAGTCGGCACGCTGCACGAAATCGGCCTGAGCCGCCTCGATGGCGCTGGCCCGGTCCTGAAGGTTCAGGATGTCCTGGTTGAGCAGCACGGTCAGGTCGTTGAGGGCCGCAATGCTGCTGGCGTTGTCGTCGACATCGGCACGCAGGGTGTCGTAGTTGGCCTGGAGGTCATCGGCGCGGGCGCCAAAGTCGCTGATCTGGGTCTGGAGATCGGTGATGGCGTCGGTGTTGGTGGTGATCTGGCCTTGCAGATCGGCCTGGGCCTGCTCGTTGGCGCTGTTGTCGGCGGGCGCGGGCGCGGCCTCGGTCGGGGCCGGTGCGGCGGCGCCCAGTTCCTCGACGCGCTGCTCCAGACGGGCGAAGTCGTCCTTGGTGACGGCGTTCTCTTCGAGGTCGCTGACGCGCACACCCAGGGCGGCCAGGTCGGCGGCCAGCTCCTGAATGGCGTTCTGGAGGCTAGTCAGCGTCTCAGGATCGAGGGCCGGAGCCTGGGGCGTTCCCATCTGGTTGAGCAGACGGGCGATGATGACCGCCGCTTCGTAGCGGGTCAGGTTCTGGGTGCCCCGGAAGGTGCCGTCCGGGTAGCCCAGGATGATGCCCTGCGAAACCAGCTTGTCGATGGCGTCCTTGGCCCAGTGACCGGCAGGAACGTCGGTCAGAGCGGGCACCTGGGCCGCAGGCGTCGCCGGAGCGGCGTCCTGAGCAGCGGCCATGCCAAAGGCCAGCGCGGCGGTGAGAGCGAGCAAAGACTTCTTCATATTGAACCCCCGTAATGTCGCGCGCCAGAAACAGTTCAGGCTTTGAGACGATGTTGGGGCGAGTTACCGAGTTTCCTCTCCCAGAGGCAATCGCCGTCGTCATTTCAACGCGCAACCTGCACGACTTCTTTCACTTCATGAGAAAAGGCGGTGCAGATCAGAGTGATGATACACGGATGAAGATGAGGCGGTCAAGCCTGGGAAGCCCATAAATACGTGGAATAAGCCAGATTGGGGGCCAGGCCGCTGCTGACCAATCCAAAAGTAGCCTCTCATGAACCGGGCTTCCGCTGGGCCGAAGACTGGCCGCTCCTCATCAAGTCGGAGGTTAAGCGGGAGCCAGCGCCGCCCCAGCAGCGTCGCCCGCCCCTGAGCACCTTTGGCACACAGCACACTCGCGCTGGCCCTGACCCGGCAGGCCCGGCGCTCGTTAGTGTTTACTTAATATAAGGCGCAGGCCCCGGAGCCCAGCGGCAAAGTTTGGCCAGGCGGGGTTCTGCCAGGCGGGGTTGGGCAAATCGGGATTCAGCAAATCGGGTCTGCACCGGGAGCCGACGACGATGCACTCCAACGCCCGCGCCGCTCAAAGCAGGGCTGGCCGATGAAGGGTCTCCACTGTTCTGGACTGCGGTATCAGGTTCAACCGACAGCACTATGCCCCAGTGCCTCTTTCCTAATCCATACACCCCAATCCATGCATATAGCCGTACCCATGCATATAGCCGTACCCATGCAGTAGTCATCCTGAACGCAGTGAAGGATCTCGCAGTGAAGGATCTCACAGTCACGGCGACGAGCCTCTCCGGTTCGCTCAGGCCACTTCGCTCAGGATGACAACGCTCCTTAGCTCTACCCGGTTCAGGGGCTGCGATTTCGAGCGAGGGGTGGAGTGGCGATGAGCAGGGCGGATCGCGGTCACTTGAGCCACCAGGGTCCGCCGTGCGCCTTATTGGCTTCAACAGCGTCCAGGTCATCAGTCCAAGTCATCAAACAAAAACGACAAATCCCCGACCTTATTCAGACCGGGGATAACATAACGAGCTGTAGTGAAACGGTAAGGGGCGTGAACAGTGAAAGGAGGTGATCCAACCGCACCTTCCGGTACAGTTACCTTGTTACGACTTCACCCC
>NZ_JANYGJ010000269.1 GCF_025362455.1 Deinococcus sp.
CCTCCTCGCTGCGGCCCTGGCTCTCGGTGCTGCTGCCGCTGACGGCGCTGGGACTGCTGCCGTGGTCTATCTGCGCCGCGCAGGTGCTGGCGCTGACGCTGGCCCGGCTCAGCGACGACAGCCGCAGCGTCGGCTGGCTGCTGGTCGTGCTGGGCGCCACGGCGGCGGCGCTGACCCAGTGGCCGAACCTGTACCTGACCGGCACCTTCTGGGCTTATGGCCTGGCGCTGGGCACCGGGGCGCTGCTGAGCCTGGGCGTGCTGGAAGGCGGGCGCTGGATAGGCATGGTGCCCGGCCTGGTCGTGCTGCTGGTGGCGCCGACCCCAATTGGACTGGCGGCGCTGCTGCTGAGCGCCCTCTCGCTGGCGGGGATGGACAGCCGCGCCCACCGCTCGCTGGAGCGAGGCGCCGCTTTGGTGGGCGTGCTGGGCACCGTGATAGGACTGGTGGCCGTCGTCGGTGCGCTGAGCCTGCTGCTGCCAACTCCCACACCAGTCACGAGGAGTCCAGCCAGCATTGCCGTACCTGCGCCGCCGAGGCCCGTTGCCTCTCAGCCACTGCCGCAGGTCACCGGGGGGCCGGGGCCACTCAGGCCGCGCACCCGCAGCGTGGTGCGGGGAAGCTCAGCCGCATTGTTCGAGACCCTGACGCCGCTGGCGGGCCTGCTGCTGGTGATCTGTATCTGGCTGACGCTGCGGCGGGCGCAGGCAAAGAAACTCATCGAGGGCAAGAGCAACTGGACCGATTACGTCGCGGTGGCGGGCATGGCAGCGCTGCTCATCATGCTGCTCATCCTCAGCCTGGGCGTGCGCGGTGGCGGTGGCGGATCGGCAGGCGAGGCGGTTACCGGTACGCTACCGACAGAAGCGGGTGCGCCGGTCCGGCCCAGCCTAGAGACGACGGTGCAGAGTCCCGGCGGCGCTCTGTTTCTGAACGTCCTGGCCGTGCTGGCGGTGCTGATCTTCGGCGCTATGGCCGTGCTGCTGTGGAAGCTTCAGCCGCCCCGCACCGCGCTGGCGGGGAAAGAGAGCGAGGCGCTGGACGAAGCACCCGCTTTACCACCATCCGCCCCACCGCCCCCCGCGCCGCTGCACCGGGTCCGGCTGGCCTGGCAGCGGGCCGAGCGCGAGCTGAGCCGGTCAGGGCTGGGCCGCAGTGCCAGCGAGACGCCGCAGGAGGCGACGCGCCGCTGGGCACAGGCGCTCCCTGACGCCGCCGCCGAACTGAGCACCCTGAGCGCCCTCTACCAGCCGGTGCGCTACGGTGGTGTGGTGGGCGAGACCGATGCCGACCAGGCCGATGCCGACCTGGCCGAGACTGCCGCCGCGCACATCATCCAAACCGTCCAGCAGCACTCCAGCGAGGCGCCCCATGACTGACTTCACCGCCCGAATTCTGAACAACGTCGCCACCGTGCTGGTCGGCAAGGCGGAGGTGACCCGGCTGGCGCTGGCCAGCGTGCTGGCCGGGGGCCACGTGCTGCTCGAAGATGCGCCCGGCACCGGCAAGACCATGCTGGCGCGGGCACTGGCGCTCAGCCTGGGGCTGGGCTTCAAGCGGGTCCAGTTCACGCCCGACCTGCTGCCCAGCGACGTGACCGGCGTGAGCGTCTACCAGAACGGGGCGTTTACCTTCGTGCCCGGCCCGATTTTCACCGGGCTGCTGCTGGCCGACGAGATCAACCGGGCCACCCCCAAAACCCAGTCGGCGCTGCTGGAGGCGATGGGCGAGGGCCAGGTGACTGAAAGCGGCGTGACCCACCGCCTGACAGCGCCGTTCGTGGTGATCGCCACCCAGAACCCCATCGAGTTCGAGGGCACCTACCGGCTGCCGGAAGCGCAACTGGACCGCTTTCTGGTCAAGCTCTCGGTGGGTTATCCCAGTGTGGATGAGGAGGCGCAGATGCTGGCCAGGTTGCAGGGGCGCCACCCGATTGAGTCGCTGGGGAGCGTGGCTGGCCCCGCCGACCTGCTGGCCGCCCAGGCGCAGGTCCGGGCCGTGCGGGTCGAGCCGGAATTGCAGCGCTACGTCGCCGAGCTGGTCGCCCGCAGCCGTCAGCACAGGGCGGTGCGGCTGGGCGGCGGGCCGCGTGCCAGCCTGGGTATTCAGGCGGTGGCGCAGGCGCTGGCGTACCTCTCTGGGCGAAGCTACGTGACGCCGGACGACCTCAAGGCGGCGGCGCCCATCGTGCTGATTCACCGCCTGAGCCTGACGACGGAAGCCCGCCTGACCGGGGGCCGACCCGAAGCGGTGGTGGAGGCCGTGCTGGCCGAGGTGCCGGTACCCGTCGAGTCTGGGCCGGTGGAAGCTGGGGTCTGAATGCTGCTGACGCTGCTGTACGCCGGGTTGCTGCTGCTGATGCTGGCGGCAGTCTGGGCGCTGTGGCGGCGGGCACCGGGCGCCGAACTCGTGCGCGAGCTGCCTGCCCAGGGCTTCGAGGGCCGCTCCACCGAGATGACGGTGCGCCTGACGCTGAGCACCCGGCTACCGACCCGTGTCCGACTCGACGACCCCGCACCGCTGAGCGTCGTACCGGAGAGCAGCCTGGGCGTGGGCGGGCTGGTCTGGGGCCGTGAGAGCATCGAGCACCGCACGCGGCTGACCCTGGGCAGGCGCGGCGAGTTCGAGTGGGCGCCGCCCCGGCTGCACTGGGCCGATCCCTTCGGGCTGTTCTGGCGAAGCGCCGAGCTGCCCGCAGACTCGTCCACGGTCAGCCGCCTGACGGTCTACCCCGGCACGCACGCTCTGAGTCTGCCCGCGCTGCTGCGCCCGCTGCTCTCGGAGGGCGAGCTGAGCCAGGCGCTGGGCCTGGACGACCCGATCAGTCTGCGCGGCGCCAGGCCGTATGTGCCGGGCGACCCGCCGGGCCGCATCCACTGGCGGCTGAGTGCGCGAACGGGCAGCGTGATGGTCCGCGAGCTGGAGCGCACCGCCCAGAGCAGCCTGCAACTGCACCTGGACCGCAGCGGCGGCGAGATCTATCTGGACAGCGCCGTGCGGCTGGCCGCCAGCCTGGTCCGCGAGGCGCTGGAACTGGGCTTGCCGGTGAGCGTCAGTGACGATGCTGGAACTTCTCCGCCTGGCAGCAGCCCGGAGGCGTTGCAACTGGCTTTAAGTCGCCTGGCGCGAATGCAGCCCACCTCCGCTGGCCAGGCGCTCAGCATTCCCACGCCCCGGCCCGGCAGCAATTTGATCGTGCTGACGAAAACGGCGCCGGAGCCGCTGGTCAGGGCGGCCATGCTCGCGCGCGCCGGAGCCAGCCGGGTGGTGATCGTCGCCATTCCGGAGGGCTTTTACCTGGAGCCGGGCGAGTCGCCGCGCCGCCAGTGGGCCGGGCTGCCGCCGCAACTCAAAAAGCTGGAGGCGCGGGCCGGAGTGCTGCAAGGCGCGGGCGTGCTGGTGTTCGTGCTGCGCGGGAATATGAGCGTGATTCGGCTGGGGGGTTGAGGAATGCTTCAATCGTCAATGAGCGCTTGAAGATGACGCGCACTGAGCGTTAATACCAACTCCGGGTCGTGCGTGAGCGCCGGGCTCTGAATGACAAAGCGGGTCATCGCCAAGCCCATCAAGTGAGCGACAACAAGCCCGGCGCGGGTCTGAGCCTGCGGACCTCCCAGCCATTCAGCCAGCGGCGCGACAAACTGCTGATCCAAGCTGGTTCGCAGAAGGCTAGTCGCTGGCTCACCGGTCACCGACCGCAGCAGCGCCAGCAACGGATCAAGGTCGCTGGACTCCTCAGTTTTGCTCAAGACGGTAGCAGCCAGCCGAAAACCCAGATCAGCTCGCTCACCGCCCAGAAACGCCGCCACTGAAAACTGCTCGCTCACGGCCTGCCGGAACAACTCATCCTTGGAACCGAAGTAGCGGTTGACCAGGGCGACGTTGACTCCAGCCGCCGCTGCGATGTCACGCAGCCCGGTGGGGGCGTAACCGTTGGCCGCGAATTGCCGTTTGGCCGCTTTCAAGAGGGCCGCACGGGTCAGTGCTGCGGTGTGGCCAGCGGGTGGAGGGGGAGACATTCGCTCAGTGTAAACAGCCGTTGACAACACTGCATCCGCCCTTTAAACTCGGCGTGTAAACAGCCGTTTACATTTGCCTATGACGTGGCGTTTTTCACAGGCACGAGGCGCAGGAGGAGCGACGATGACGCGAAGTCAGCAACCGGGTGAGCGGGTGGCGCTGGTCACCGGAGCTTCAAGTGGTATTGGCCTGGCAGCAGCGACGGCGCTGTCCACAGCGGGTTTTACCGTTTACGCTTCAGCCCGGAAAACCGAGGATTTAAAGCGGCTTGAGGCATCTGGGCTGCGCACGGTACGCCTTGATGTCACGGATGAAGCCTCAATGGTGGCTGCGCTGGCGCAGATCAACGCGGAGACTGGCCCGGTCAGCGTGCTCGTCAACAATGCAGGATACGGCCTGAACGGTCCTACCGAAGAACTCGATCTGGTCGAGGTCAGGCGAGAATTCGAGACCAACGTGTTTGGCCCCCTCCGGCTGAGCCAGTTGGTGCTGCCGGGGATGCGGGGACAAGGGTGGGGACGCATCATCAACGTCGGCTCTGTTGGTGGCAGCTTCACTGCGCCGGGCGCCGGGGCGTACCACGCCAGCAAATACGCCGTTGAGGCCCTGTCGGACGCCATGCGAATGGAGGTCGCACCGTTTGGAGTTCGGGTGGTGCTGATCAAGCCGACTGGCGTGCATACCGAATTCGCGGGCAAGCTCAGCCAGACGGTACGCCAGACTGGCGCACAGAGCCCCTACGCCTCATTCAATCGCAACATGAACCGGGTGGTCGAGCGTATGTTCGCGGGTCGCGCGCCGGGCATTATCCAGCCGATTCAGGTCGCGCAGGCCATCGTACAGGCAGCCAGCGCCGCGAGGCCGCGCTCCCGGATGGTCGTCGGGCTCAGCGGCCACTTCTACCTCATGCTGCGGCGACTTTCCAGTGATCGGTTGTGGGACGCCTTGATGCGGCTCCAGTTTCCGGTGACGCCTCCCCGAAGCTGATGAACCGGCGGCGATCATCGCGACTACGCCGACCGGCTGATCCTGCGCGGCAACATGAACGTGGTGCGGCTGGGGGTGAGCATCGGGCGGATCAGCCACCCTGCCGATGCGCCCCACGCCCCGGCCTGCCA
>NZ_JANYGJ010000011.1 GCF_025362455.1 Deinococcus sp.
GTGGAAGCGTGGGGACGGGGAGTTTGCGGGCAATGCCGGTGCTGATGCAACTGCGCGAGGCGGGTTTTGCGGCGTGGCCTTTTGATGCGGCGCGGCTGGGAGCGGACGAGCCGACACCGCTGCTGGTGGAGATGTATACGCGGCTGCTGACGGGGCCGGTGGCGAAGAGCAATGGGGTGGCTCGGCGGGGTTATTTGTTGGAGAAGAAGAATACAGATGCGGCGTATGCTGGGCTGGGGCGAAGAGTGATTGCGAAGGCGTGGGCGAGTGAAGATGCTTTTGACGCGCTGGTGTGCTGCGTGGAGATGGTGAAGTGGCGGAACGAGTTTGTTAGGCTTCGCGCGACGAGCGATTCGGTGCTGCGATTGGAAGGAATCACGTGGCGCCCGGGAGTTCAGGGGGCGGAATGAAGGGACGGATTTCAAGATGAGAGCAAATGTGATTACGCTGGCCGTGATTCTAGGGGGGGTGGTGTGGCTGGTGATGCATGCCTACCTGGTGGACTGGGATGCGGTGAAGGTGGCGGGGGCGGTTGTGGCGGGCGTAGCGCTGGTGCTGCTGGTGGTGGCACGGCTGCAGTTGGGCGGGTCGTTTGCGGTCAAGGCGAAGGCGAAGAAATTGGTGACTACCGGGCTGTATTCGCGGATTCGCAATCCGATTTATGTGTTTGGTGCGATGTTGCTGGTGGGGATGTCCGTCGTGCTGGGGAACTGGGTGCTGCTGGGGCTGGTGGTGGTGTTGATGCCTCTACAGGCTTACCGGGCGCGGAAGGAAGAGGCGGTCTTGGCGGCGGCGTTTGGTGAAGAATATGTCCGGTATAAGGCTGGGACGTGGTTCTAGGCGGAATGCTTTTGGAAGGCGCGGTGCATCGTGTATTGGGTGGTGATGAGTGCGTTGTCGCGGCCGAAGAGGGGGCGCTTGTGGAGGAACTGATTGTCTTCGAATTCGAGCGGGGTGTAGTGGGCGGCGACGGTGGTGTCTTCGAAGCTGAAGTCGGAGTGGTCGATGAAGAAGAGTCCTCCGGGCTTTAGTTTGGCGTCGAGGCTGGCGATCTGCTGCTCGAATCTGGCGAAGGTAAAGTTGCCGTGTGCGATGGCGGCGGTGTGGTTGCGGTTCTCGCTGCGCTGGAAGACGGCCATGCAGAAGATGGCGTCGAGGTTGGCGAGGGTTGCGTAGTTTGGACTGCTGTTGTGGAGGAACTGGATGCAGGGGCTGCAATTCTTCTGGATGCATTGGCGGAGGCACCAACTATTGATGTCGACTCCGATGATAGTGGCGTTGGGGAGGTATTCGGCGAGGGAGAAGGCTTCTTCGCCAGTGGCGCAGCCAAAGGAGAGGATGATGGGATCGGGAGTGTTCTTGAGATGGCTCGCGCAGGCGGTGAAGAGTTCTGGGTAGCGGTCGGGCTCGGAGTAGGTGGCGCCCTGGTAGTGGGAGGCGCAGTGGAAGAGGCGGGTTAACTGCTCAGAACGGATGCGGGAGTTGAGGATGAATCGGCGCACATATCCGAGAGAGCGGAATGCGCGGGATAGCGCTCTGAGGAGTGGGTTGGGTGAGGTGGACCAGGCTTGGATTCTGGCTTTGAGGGCTTGTTCCATGGTTTCAGGCGAAGGGTGGTGGAACCCTAACCACTGAAGTATAGCGTTGGGATGGTTTGGAGGCGGCGGTGTGGAGAGTTTACATCCCACCCTTCGCGGTAAGGCTGCGAAGGATGGGGCACCCGGAGTTAGTTGGCGGGTTGGAGGAAGACGGTCGAGCTGTGCTCGATACCCCACCCTGTCGCGATGAGACCACGCCGAGGATGGGACACCCGGAATTGTTGCGGCTGGCTGATAAAATTATCGGCTATGGAATACAGGTCGGGAAGCGCGATTCGGGAAGATTTTCTGCGGTTTTTTGAGGGTAAGAAGTCGGCTGATGGGCAGGGTCATCGGCGGGTGCATTCGTCTTCGCTTGTGCCACAGAATGACCCTACGCTGCTGTTTACCAACGCGGGGATGAATCAGTTCAAGGATGTGTTCCTGGGTGCGGAGCGGCGGGACTACTCGCGGGCTGCGACTTCGCAGAAGTGCGTGCGCGCGGGTGGCAAGCATAACGATCTGGAGAACGTCGGGTTCACGCGGCGACACCATACCTTCTTTGAGATGCTGGGGAATTTTTCGTTTGGCGACTACTTCAAGCGCGAGGCGATCACCTGGGCCTGGGAGCTGCTGACCTCGCCGGACTGGCTGGCTCTGGACAGCAGCAAACTGTACGCCACCATCTACCAGGACGACGAGGAAGCTTTCGAGATCTGGACCCAGGAAGTCGGGCTGAGCGTAGACCACATCCACCGCTTCGGCGCCGACGAGAATTTCTGGCCTGCCGACGCGCCGCTCAAGGGACCGAACGGACCGTGCGGGCCGTGCAGCGAGATCTTTTATGACCGTGGACCGGAGTACGGCGACGATACCTGGGCCGATTACGCCACCACCCGCGAAAGTGCCCGCTTTCTGGAAATCTGGAACAACGTCTTTCCGCAGTATGACCGCCAGGAACCGCAGCCTGACGGCACGCCGACGCTGATAGATCTGCCGTTCAAAAACATCGACACCGGCATGGGCCTGGAGCGAATCGCCACCGTGGTGCAGGGGGTCTACGACTTCTACAGCAACGACGTGTTCGCGCCGCTGATCGCCAGAATCGCCGAGCTGTCGGGCAAGCCCTACGAGGGGCCGCAGAGCGTCTCGCACCGGGTCGTGGCCGAGCATGTCCGCTCGGTGAGCATGGTCATCGCCGACGGCGTGAGCCTGAGCAACACCGGGCGCGGCTACGTGGTTCGCAAAATTCTGCGCCGCGCCAGCCGCCACGCCTACCTGCTGGGCCTGCGCGAAGCCACGCTGTACAAACTCGTGCCGCTGGTGGTGGAGAGCATGGGCGGCGCCTACCCGGAACTGGTCGAGAATCAGAGCCGGATCGAGGCGGCGGTGAAGAGTGAGGAGGAGCGGTTCCTGAAGACGCTGGAGAGCGGGATTGAGCGTCTTAATACAACATTAGCTTCTATTATTCTATGGTCAGAGCACCCCGACGCTTCTGATTTCATCGCCACAATTTTTGGTCACAAAATTGGGGAAACCGCTGGTTGGCAAGTTGGAAAGGGGAAAGATAGGGCTAACGGAGTGTTTCTGGATGCCTCTTATTCCGCATTTCTGCCGAGTCCAGAGGGTAGCTCTATAACTAAACTGCCCGATGACCTTTCATTGAATCTCTCAGGTGAGGAGGCGTTTACCCTTTACGATACCTACGGCTTTCCTCTCGATCTGACCAAAGAAATCGCGCAGGAGTACGGCATCTCTGTAGACGAGGCAGGCTACGCCGAGAGCTTAGAACGCGCTCAGGAGCTAGCGCGGTCCGGCAGCAAGTACGGCAAGTCCGAGCTGTTCGGCGGCGAGGGCGACGTGCTGGCCGAGCTGGAGCCCACCCGCTTCGTCGGCTACGCTGAACTGGAGGCCGAGGGCACCGTGCAGGCCATCGTGCTGGGCGGCGAGAGCCTGGCGCACCTGCCACCTGGCAGCGAGGCGCAGGTCGTGCTGGACCGGACCCCGCTGTACGCCGAGGGCGGCGGCGAGGTCGGCGACACCGGCAGATTCGAGTGGACGGGTGCTGATGGACAGAGTGGTGAGGCCCGCGTGCTCGACACCACCAAGACCAAGGGCGGCGTGTTCCTGCACCGCGTCGAAGTCACCAGCGGCGAGCTGAAGGCCGGGCAGACGGTGCGGGCCTTCGTGAACCCGGAGCGCCAGGCCACCGAGCGCCACCACACCGCCACCCACCTGCTGCACGCCGCGCTGCGGGCGGTCCTCGGCGACGGCGTGCAGCAGAAGGGCTCGCTGGTCGGCCCCGAACGCCTGCGCTTCGACTTCTCGCACGGCGCAGCCCTGAGCGGCGAGGAGCTGGCCCAGGTCGAGAGCCTGGTCAACCGCTGGATCAGCGCCAACTTCGCCGTGGGCTGGCAGGAGTTGCCCATCGCTCAGGCGCGGGCGGCGGGCGCGATGGCCTTATTTGGCGAAAAATACGGCGACGTGGTGCGGATGGTGAGCGTGAACGGCGGCGTGCCGTACCACAACCAGACTGTGACCAGTACCGAACTCTGCGGCGGTGCCCACGTCGAGCGAACCGGCGACATCGGCGCCTTCGTGCTGCTGAGCGACGAGAACGTGGCCGGGGGCGTGCGGCGCGTCGAGGCGCTGACCGGCGAGCTGGCGATGAGCTGGGTACGGGGGCGGCTGAGTGCGGCTGGGCAGGCCGCCAGCAGCCTCAACGCCACGGTGGACCAGTTGCCCGAACGGGTGGCCCAGACCCAGGCGCAGCTCAAGGCGGCCCAGCAGGAAGCCGTGAACCTGCGCCGCCAGTTGACCCAGGCCCAGCTCAATCAGACACAGATGAGCGGCGGCGCCAGCAGCGGCACGCAGACCCGCGAGCTGGGCGGCTTCAAGGTCGCCACCGCCCGCCTGAGCGGTATCGAGTCCGGCGAGCTGCGCGGCGCCGCCGACAACCTGCTCGACGCAAGCGGGGCCGACATCGCCGTGATCGTGGGCGACAAAGGTCTAGTCGTCAAGGCCAGCAAGGACGCCGTGGCACGCGGCGCACACGCCGGGCAACTGATCGGCGTCCTGGCCTCGGCAGGCGGCGGCAAGGGCGGAGGCCGCCCCGACATGGCCCAGGCGGGCGTGCAGGATGCACAGGCGGCGTTGGAGGCTTTGGAGGGGGCGTTTTGAGGGCCTGCGGCCCGCTTGTGGCTTGTGGCCTGTGGGAACAGAGAATGGCCTGCTGGGTGAACGAGCTAGGTATCTCCTTGTCAAGCTTTACCGGGCGGAGCGGCCTAGCGTCGCCAGCGGCGCTGTTCAGGCCAAGAAGCGGGCAGGCGTGCCCAGGCGGAGGAGTGGCACCCTCATGGGTGTCCGTTCACGACGACAGTCCGTTCTGCCCAAGACGCGGGCAGGCGTGCCCAGGCGGACTTGCAAAGCTCCGCAGGAGAGGAGTGGCATCCTCATGGGGACGAGTGGCGTCCTCATGGGCGTCCGTTCACGAGGACAGTCCGCTTTGCCCAAGAAGCGTAAGCCCGAAATGTTAGCAAGGACATACTTAGCTCACATCGAAGCGCTCGCCCACCTTCAGGCCGCCGCCGCGCTGCCAGTCGGCGGCAGGCATCGGCTTTTTGCCTTCCGGCTGCACCGTGCCGAGCAGCACCGCGCCCTCACCGCAGGCCACCAGCAGGCCATCCTGACCAATGTTCAGCACCTCGCCGGGCGCTCCATGACCCTCGGCAGGGCGCAGCTCCGGCACTTTCAGCCGCCTGCCGTTCACGAAGGCGCTGGTCTGGGGCCAGGCGTAGACGCCCCGGTAGCGCTCATAGATCTGCGCGGCGGAGTCGGTCCATCTCACGTCGCCGTCCGATTTGCCGAGCATCGGCGCGTGGGTCGCCCCGGCGTCGGCCTGGGGAACGGGGTGCAGGTCGTCCAGCGTGTTCAGCACCTGCACGATCAGCCGGGCGGCCTGGGGTTGCAGCGCCGCTGAAAGCTCAACGCTGGTCCAGTCGGGGTGAATCTCCAGCGCTTCTTGCAGCAAGATCGCCCCCGTGTCCATACCGGGATCGGTCTGCATGATGGTGGTGCCGGTGACGCGCAGGCCACCGATCAAGGCCCACTGGATCGGCGCCGCGCCGCGCAACTGGGGCAGCAGACTGGTGTGGGTATTCAGAAAGCCGTGTCTGGGCACGCCCAGCAGCGCGGCGGGCAGAATCTTGCCGTAGGCGCAGGTGACGGCCACCTCGGCGCCGGAGCCTTGCAGCACGGCTTCAAAGTCACTGTTGCGGCGCAGTTTTTCGGGCTGAGCGAGGGGCAATCCCAGCTCGGAGGCGCGGGCAGCCAGCGGCGGCGGCGTCAGCTTGAGGCCGCGCCCGACCGGTTTGTCCGGCTGGGCGACCACCAGCACGACGTCGTGGGCGGCCAACACGGCTTCGAGCACGGGGAGCGCGAAAGCGGGCGAGCCGAAGAAGGCCACCTTACGGCGCTGTACTTGCGGGGGCAGGCTCAACCTTCCAGCTCTTTGAGGTTGGCCTTGGCCTGGCGCTGCAACGCGCTCAGATCCTTGCGGTACTCGTCGGTGACGCTGGCGGGCAGGTGATCGAGGAACAGCACGCCGTTGAGGTGGTCGATCTCGTGCTGGAAGACGCGGGCCAGGTAGTCCTCGGCCTCCACCGTGCGGGGCACGCCGTCCAGGTCGAGGTAATCGACGCGCACGGCCCGGTTGCGCTTCACGCCCTCCTCGTAGATGTTGGGAATCGACAGGCAGCCTTCGGTCTGGGTATCGTCTTTTTTCTTGTTCGTGATGGTCAGCACCGGGTTGACCATCACGAAGTCGCGCAGCACTTTGCTTCTCAGGGGCGTGTCCTGGTGCTCGCTTTCTTCCTCGTCGTCCTCATATTCGACGGCCACGAACAGGCGGGTGCTCAGGCCCACCTGGGGCGCCGCGATGCCGACGCCACGCGCCTCGAACATGGTTTCGAGCAGCGCGTTGGCGACCTGGCGCAGCCCCACCGGCTCGAAGCCCGGCACGCTGACCAGGGCGCCGATGTCGCTGACGGGATTGGCTTTGCGCCGCAGCACGGGATCGCCGTACAGGCGCAGCGGATAGACGGCAGGATGGGGGCGCAGGACTTTGGGCACAGTGGGGCTCAGTCTACCCAACCGCAGGCCCCTCGACTCAGGAGCGTGTCACCAAGCCAGCGACCCAGGGCTAAAAATACGTCTGAGACGGCAACGAACGCGCCTATGCTTCGCCCTTCCCACAAGCCACAGGCCACGAGCCACAAGCCGCCCCTCACCCTCCGTCAGCCGGGCGCTGCTAGCGTGGACGCATGAACCGCAATTCGCTGATGCTGGGCCTCGTGGCGACCAGCCTGACCCTGACCAGCTTGGCCCTGCTGGGCGGCGCACAGGCGCTGGGCTTCAAAAGTAAGGCCTATCCGTACACCCTCAACGTGCCCGACGACTGGCAAAGCCGCTCGGTGCCCAACGTGGACGTGGCCTTCGCGGCGCCCGCTGCCTCCGGCCAGGTGCCGATCAGCTTCAATGTGGCGGTCAAACCCCTGCCACCCGCGCTGAAGGTCACGCCCGACGACCTGCTGGCGCTGATGCTCAAACAGGGCGCCGAGGCCATCAAAGACTTCAAACAGGTCAGCGTCACCGGAGTGAGGGTCGGCGGCCTGCCGGGCGTGGAGCTGAGCTTTACCGGCACCGAGCAGGTCAGTACCGGGCAAGTCAGTACCGGGCAGGGTAAGGCTGCCCAGACCGCACCTCTACAGAGCGTGCCGATGCAGTGGGTCCAGCGCATCATCATTCAAAACAACCTGGCGTATATCCTGACGTATGGGGCCACCCAGAGCGCCTTCGCCACCAATCCCAGGCTGGCCCGGCAGGTGCTGGACAACTTCCGGCTGACAGGCAAATAGTTCAGGCCGGTTTACCGCTGGCTCACTCAGGACGACCGGCTGAGTTCTAGCCTAGAATGGCAATGTACACACAGTTCACTTTCCTGAGGAGGAACGACATGGCATTTGATTTGAACAACCTGAGCAGCATCTTCGGCGGCGGCGCCCAGCAGGGCCAGGACATGCACCAGCGCATGGCGCAGGCTGGCGACCCCCGCGACACCGACGGCGACGGCGTGGTCAGCCCGCAGGAGGCCGCCGCCTACGTCCAGGCGTATCTCCAGCAGGCCAGCCCCCAGGAGCGCAGCAAGGTGCTGGGCGGCTACTTTCAGAACATGAACCCGGACCAGCGCCAGCAGATCGGCAACGCCATCGTGCAAGACCAGAGCAACCCGGTGCAGAGCATCGACTACAACGATCCCCAGGGGCTGAGCAACGCCTACAGCCAGGCGGCCCAGGCGCCGGTCCAGAACGGCAAGAGCCCGCTGGAAAGCATCTTCTCGCAGGGCGGGGCACTCGGCAGCCCGCTGGTCAAGGCCGGACTGGTGGGCCTGGCCGGAATCATCGGCAGCTCGCTGCTGCGCCGCTAAATCTCAGCTCACACGGCTGCCCCATACGGCTTCATCACACCTGGGCTTTTCCACATTTTCCTGAGCCGCTTCCTCTAGACTGCCGACGTGCCGCTCGCGTTCCTGACCCGTATCGCCCAGACGCCCGCTCCCACCTTCCAGGAAGAGGAGCGGGCGCAGCTTGTCGAGCGGCTATGGCACGGCCTGGGCCACCAACCTGAGCGCGACGCGGCAGGCAACGTGCTGCTGCGCCTGGGGCCGCCGCAGGGCAAGGCGCTGCTGCTGACCGCCCACCTCGACACGGTGTTTAGCGAGGGCACCGACGTGCGCGTGCGCGAGGAATCCGGGCGGCTGGTCGGCCCCGGCATCGGTGACAATTCGTCGAGCCTGGCGGTGCTCAGCGCTTTTTTGCGCGATCTGGACACCCAGACCCTGCGCCGCCCACTGTGGCTGGCCGCCAACGTCGGCGAGGAGGGCCTGGGCGATTTGCGCGGCGCCAAGGCCCTGCTCTCGGCGCATGCCAAGGGGCTCTCGGCCTTCGTGGCGGTGGACGGCTACCTGGGCGTGGCGGTGACCAAGGCGGTGGGCGTGCGGCGCTACCGGGTGGTCTTCACGACCCAGGGCGGCCACTCCTGGGGCGACCAAGCACCCAGCGCCCTGCACGCGCTGGGGCTGGCCATCACGGCGCTGTACGCCCTGCCGCTGCCGCACAGCCCGCGCACGACGCTGAACGTGGGCGTGGCTTCGGGCGGCACCAGCGTCAACAGCATCGCCGGGCACGCCGAGTTGCTGCTCGATCTGCGCTCGCTCGACCCCGGCCTGCTGACCGATCTGGACGCCAAGGCCCAGTACGCCGTGCAGGGCGCCGCCCGCCAGGCCGGAGTGCATGTCAGGCTCGAAAAGGTCGGGGACCGCCCCGGCGGCGATTTGCGCTCGGATAATCTGCTGCGGCTGGCCCGTCAGGCGGCTGGGCCGGTGGGCATCGACATCAAGACTGCCGCCAGCAGCACCGACGCCAACGCCGCCGCGCCGCACGGTGTGCCGTCACTGGCCCTGGGCGTTTACCGGGGCGGCAACGCCCACCGCGAGGACGAGTGGGTCCAGCCCAGTAGCCTGAACGTCGGGCTGGGCGTATTGCAGCGCTTCGTGCGCGGGTATATGCAGGAGTAGGGCTTGTTGAATGAGAGCATGAGCTGCGCTCACTCCCCTCACCCCGCTGCTGTGCAGCGCCCCTCTCCCACAGGGGTAGAGGGGTCAACGACACGCGCCCAGTAAGCGTTTTTGACTGGAGTAGACCACTACCTTCCAGTGAGGTCAGTTATGGGCAGATGCGGCGCACGGGCGCCCTACGTGACCTACACGATGTGGAGAACGCGGGGAGAAATAGTGCGTCTGGGACGGATGGGAAATACCATCCATAGCGGAGCGACAGACCCCCTCGCCCCATTGGGGCGGGGGCTGGGGGGTGGGGGGTGGGGGAGCCGACGCATTGGCGCAGTGCTAAAGCCCCACCAACGCAACAATCCAGCCACCGACCCATCCAGCCCAGAGACGTGACCCAACCGCCGACAATACGTCCAGCAGCCAGCAACGCCGCCTCCCCGCCCACTCACAACGCACGCTGAACACCACCCGACCCCGGCAGCCCCGGCGATGGCCTAAGCTGCACGGCAGATGCCCTGGCTCAACGCCTTTTTTCTGCTGCTGCTCGCGGTTCTCGTCGGCTGGGTGCCGGTGCTGGGACCGCTGGTTCTGGGCTTCTTCGCGGCGCGTTCGGAGCGGGGGCCGCGTGCCCTGCTGGTGATGCTGCCCGGCCTGATCGTCATCGGCGTCGGCTGGGCGGCGCTGCGTTCACTGGCCGGAGTGGTCGAGCGCAGTGGCCTGGCGGGCTGGCTGTGGACTGCTGTGGCCTGGTTCCTGAGCCCGCTCAGCAGCGCCCTGGGACGGTCCCTGAGTCAGCTTATCGGGGACAGCAGCGTCCAGACGGTGCTGTTAATGATCCTGGCGCCGCTGGTCGTGGGCCTGGTCGCGGGGGCGATCAGCGGGCGGCGCTGATACCGACTACTCCAGCAGCCCGCCTTCCTCCAGCACGACGCGCAACTCGGCGTCACCTTTGCGAATCACGGTCTGGACGGTGCGAAAGGCGCCTATGACCTTCAGCGGGCCGGACAGTTCGCGGCGCACGGCTTCAGGGAGGGCAAAACTGCCGGTGTCGGGCGCCGTGCAGATAACGTTACGGGCACGCTCGCCCTCGCCCTGGCGCAGCAACACCTTGACCTGTGCCGCCGTAACGCGGCTCGCCCCGGACCAGCGCAGCACCTGACTTGGCGTCACCGGCCCAGTCGTCTGCCAGACGAACAGCGGCGCCTGGGGCACGGGGACACTCAGCGCGGGAAATCCGAAATCACCGCTCTGGCCTGGCACCTTCAGCACGGCGCCGCCTGGCAGTGGCCCGGCCACGCCGCCGACGCGCCGCAGCAGCTCGCTGGGACCGCCTTCCAGTTGGTAGCCCGGCCCGCTGGGGTCCAGAGTCAGCACCGTCCGGGCGCCGTCCAGCACGCTCAGGCTCGCTCCGGCGCTGATCGGCGCCTCCTGGCCCTGCATCCCGGCCTCCTGGCCGAACGCCTCGGCGTCGATTTCGGGGCTGACGAGCGGCCCCGACGAGAGTTCACACTGTCCCAGCGCTGGTTTAGCTGCGCCTGGCGCCACGCGCCCGAAGGCGGCCCGCCCGGTCACAAACGCCTGAGTGCCGACCTCACCCCGCCAGAAGACGACCTCCCCGTAGCGGGTTGGAGTCGTCCCAGCCGCCAGCGCCAGCGGTGAGAGAAGCATCCAGCTCACTATTTTCTTGAGTACGGCGTTCTGAAAGTTGTGCAGGTAAGCTGGCCCCGTTGCCCCCTCTCCCCGCTGCTTTGCACCGACCCTCTCCCGCAGGGGGCGGGGGTAATAGAACGTCCACAACGCTGTACTGAGCTTCACGGGCGCCATCTTAGAGCAGTACTCCGAATTACGCCACGGGGAAAACAGCCTCCCCGCGCCTCCATTCTGCGCCTTGCTCAGTTAAAACTACTCGCTCCGCTCGGTCATAAAATAGGGTCTTTTTATGACATCTGCTCTAGGGGGAAGCAGTGAGTGCGAACTGGGCTCTGATCTTTTCTTACAAGCCACGCGCTACAAACCACACGCCACGCGC
Organism: Deinococcus sp.; assembly: GCF_025362455.1. Classification (GTDB taxonomy): domain Bacteria; phylum Deinococcota; class Deinococci; order Deinococcales; family Deinococcaceae; genus Deinococcus. Next base: position 11,234 of record NZ_JANYGJ010000011.1, read on the forward strand.
CACAAGCCGCCCTCAAGTCAAAAACAGCCGGTACGCGGCATTCTCGCTCATGTCATACGCCGGATACCCCAGGCGCTGCACCGAGGCCAGGAACTCCGGCATCTCGGCGTCGGGCACCTGGAGTCCGGCCAGCACGCGGCCATGGGCGCTGCCGTGGTTGCGGTAGTGAAACAGGCTGATGTTCCAATCAGGCTGGAGCTGCGTCAGGAAGGCCAGCAGGGCGCCGGGGCGTTCGGGGAAATCGAAGGAGTAGACCCGCTCGTGCTCGGCTTCGGGGGCGCGGCCACCGACCATGTGGCGGATGTGGACCTTGGCCAGCTCGTCCTCTGTCAAATCGGTGACGGGGTAGCCGCCCGCCTCAAGCTGGGCGATCAGGGCCGGGCGCTGGGCCGGGCTGCCGAGCTGCACGCCCACGAAGATGCGGGCCTGGGTGCGCGGCGCGTAGCGGTAATTGAATTCGGTGATCTGGAGGCCGCCCAGCGCGGTGCAAAACGCCTTGAAGGCGCCGGGGCGTTCGGGAATGGTGACAGCCAGCACGGCCTCGCGCTGTTCACCAATCTCGGCCCGCTCGGCGACGTGGCGCAGGCGGTCGAAATTCATGTTGGCGCCGCAGGTCAGGGCCACCAGCGTCTGCCCTTGCAGGTTGTGCGCTCTGGCATATTTCTTGAGTCCGGCCACGGCCAGCGCCCCGGCGGGCTCCATGATGGCGCGGGCGTCGTCGAAGATGTCCTTGATGGCCGCGCAGACCTCATCGGTGCTGACCGTCACCCAGTCGTCGACGAACTCGCTCGCCAGCTTGAAGGTGTGCTCGCCCACCTGCTTGACCGCCACCCCGTCCACGAACAGGCCCACCGTGTCGAGGCGGACGCGCTGCCCGGCCCGCACGCTGCGGGTCATGGCGTCGGAGTCGTCGGGCTCCACGCCAATAATCCGGACATTCGGGCGCAGGGCCTTGAGGAAGGCCGCCACGCCCGCGATGAGGCCGCCGCCGCCCACCGGCACGAAGACGGTGTAGTCGTCGCTGGAGAGTTGCGAGAGCAGTTCCGCGCCCACCGTGCCCTGCCCGGCGATCACGTCGGGGTCGTCGTAGGGATGCACGAAGGTCATGCCGCGCTCCAGTTGAAGCGAGTAGGCGTGGGCCTCGGCGTCGCTGAACGAATCGCCGAACAGCACGACCTCGGCGCCGCGTTCCCGGCAGGCCCGGACCTTGATTTCGGGGGTGGTCGCGGGCATCACGATCAAGGCGTGCAGGCCCAGCTTCTGGGCGCTGAAGGCCACGCCCTGCGCGTGGTTGCCCGCCGAGGCGGTGATGACGCCGCGTGAGCGCTGCGACTCGCTCAGGCCCGCCATCTTGTTGTAGGCGCCGCGCAGCTTGAAGGAGAACACCGGCTGCTGGTCCTCGCGCTTGAGCAGCACGCGGTTGCCCAGGCGTTTTGAAAGCTGCGGCGCGTCCTGAAGGGCGGTTTTGATGGCCACGTCGTACACGCGGCTGGTCAGCACCCGGCGCACCAGGTCCATGCCGGAAGGGGTCTGGACGGTGGCGGTCTGGGATTCGGTCAGGGCGGGTTCGGTCATGGGGCGTCTCCTTGGAGTCCTTGGAGGCAACGAAAAAGCCCCCCGGCACGGTGGCGGGGGGTCTCAGGGCGAAGTCCAGCAGTCAGCCCCGCCCTCACCCGGAAGCTGGAATAATTCGCGCCGTCATGCCAGCAGTGTAGCGCACGGGCGGGTTTGAAAGCCGTCTCACTGTCCGGCAGCTCACTATCCGGCGCCTCACTATCCGGCACTGAGACTGGCCTGGGCGTGCAGGGCGGCCCGGTAGGCGCCCAGGCAGGCTTGCAACTCCGGCAGCTCCAGGGTCTGCGTGCGCAGCGCGACTTCCTCCCAGCGCTGCCGCTGAGCCGCCAGGTCCGCCGGGCTGATCGCCAGGGCGCTTTCGCTCAGTTCCTCGATGCGCCCCAGGCTCAGCTCGCGAACCGGCACGGCGTAGAGGTCGGCCAGCGCCATATTGACCAGGTTGCGCTGACGGTCCGCCGCTTCGAGCTGGGCGTAGCCGAAGCGGATCAGCTCGGCCAGGGCACGTTTGTCGCCCGCGTGGTGCGGGGCGGCGGCGAGGGCGGCGTCCAGCAGGTCTTCCAGGGCGTCGCTGACATCGCTCTGCACGGCGCCGCGCTGAATCAGCCGCTCCAGGGCGTCGGACTGCTGAAACCCGGCGGCGCCGACGTGGGCGCGGGCCCGATTGGCGCTGTGGCGCAGGGCGTCGCGCTCAGGATTGCGCTCGTAAGGGATCGGCAGGGTCACGCCACGCACGCTATCACCGCTCAGCGCTCCCCGGTAAATAAGTATGTCCTTGCTAACGTTTCGGGCTTCCGCTTCTTGGGCACAGCGGCACCTACCGGGCCTCGCCGCCTGCCCGCAAACAGCGCTCCATCCCTCTCCTTCGGAGCTCTGCGAGTCCACTCCCGCCAGCGGGCAGGCGTCTGCTGGGCGTCCGTTCTGCCCAAGAACGCGCCTGGGCACGCCACTCCTCCCGCTCGGTAAACCCAAAGCTTTACAAGAAGATACTTAGCTGGCGGGTGATGACTGCGGAAGCCCGAAACGTGAGCAGGGGCATACTGAGCCACTTATCAGCTCCCCGGATCAGGCGCGGCGAGGGCCAGTGCTTCACCTACACGCCCCGCTCGCTCAGCCAGGCGGCGAGGTCCGGGCACTCCTGGGCCGCACGGGTTTTGATGGCCTGGCCGAAGTCGTCCGGGGCGCTGATCCCGTAGCGCTCCAGGCAGGCGGCGCGAAAGGCCAGGGTCATGTCGCCTTGATGCAGACCACCCGCTGACTGCGCCTCAGCCAGCACCTCCGGATCGCCGTCTGCGTCCTCCAGCGTCTGTGTAAAGCACCTGCTATTGCCGCGCCTCGATCACTTCGTCCTCGAAAATGATGCGCGAGATGTTGGCCAGCAGCTCGGCATACGAATCGAAGACCCGCACCGGCAGGGTTTCGACGAATCCGGCGCCGCCCAGCCGCCAGTCGTGAAGGAGGTTGCGCATGTTGAGTTCGTAGATGCTGTGGTCGTCAGGGTTGCGCAGGTTAATCACCAGCAGGCTGGGGCCGTGATGCTCGCGGGCAATGGCGCAGTAGCGGTAGCGCGGCGTGCTCAGCAACTCTTCCTCGTCGGCGATGTAAAACGCTTGGCCCAGCCCCTCATAGACGACCTGGGGCGTGCGCTGGTAGCGGTGCATGCTGCGGCCCCGCGCCGTGCTGTAGCCGTGCAGCATGAACCGCGAGCGCCGGAAGGCCCCAAAGCCGTTGAAGATGGCTTTCAGATCGATCAGCCACCGGGGCAACTCTACCTCGCGCCCGGTCATGGCGCGGCGCAGATCATGGGCCGAGGTCACGATGTAGTCCAGATCGGGGAAATGAATCAGGAAGCGGTGCAGATCGGTTTTGTCCTCGTCGCTCAGCCGGGAGCGCTCGACCCGCTCGGCGATGAGCTGCTGCGGCTGAATCTGTCCGGCCAGGCGCAGTTCCAGCAGCCGGTAATCCGAGGGGCGACCTTCGGGCAATCCGAGGGCGAGGTTATCCGGTAGTGGCTGGTCGGGCATCGGTACAACCTCCAGGGTGAGCGCCGGTGAGTGAGCTGCGTTCAGTTTACGGCAATCGCCGCTGCGGTGCATCCGGCCCTGCTTGTCTGTCTGCTTGGCCGTGTTGTTGGCTACCCGGTTGCCGGTCTGGTTGCAGGGCTGCTGGCCTCACCGGTGGCAGCCCTCTGGCCTCGATCACCTCATCCTTGAAGGTGATGCGCGAGATGTTGGCCAGCAGCTCGGCATACGACTCGAAGACCTTGACCGGCAAGGCCTCGATGCGCTCCGGGCCGCCCATGCGCCACTCGTGCCAGACGTCGTGCATGTCGATTTTATAGATGGCGCGGTCTTCAACGTCGCGGGCGTTAAAGGTCAGCAGCTCGGCGCTGCGGTGGGCGCGGGCGATGGCGCAGTACTCATAGAGCCTGGTCTTGAGAAACAGTTCCTCCTCGCCGTCGTAAAAGGCGTGGCCCAGCCCCTCGTAGGGCGTCTGCGCGGCGCGGTCCGTGCGGGCGCTGGCACGCCGCTTGACCGTGAAGCCGCTAACATTGAACTTCGAGACCCGAAACGCCCCGAAGCCGTTGAACACCGCTTTGATGTCGATCAACCAGCGGGGCAGATCGACCTCGCGCTCGGTCATGTAGCGCCGCAGCTCGCTCGCCGACGACACGATGTATTCCAGGTCCGGAAAATGCTCCAGAAACAGCCGCAGGTGCGCTTTGTCGACGTCGCTCACCCGCGAGCATTCGAGGCGCTCCATCACCATGCTCTGCGGCTGAAGCTGCCCCAGACGGCGCAGTTCCAGCATCCTGAGTTCGTAGCGCTGATCGTGGTTGTAGTCGGGCATCGGGGCAGTCTCCTGGGCGTACCTGCGGGTGAGCACTGAGTTCGGGTGAGCACTGGGTTCGGGTGAGCACTGGGTTCGGGTGAGCACTGGGTTCGGGTGAGCACTGGGTTCGGGTGAGCACTGGGTTCGGGTGAGCACTGATGAGCTGGGCGGCGGCGTGGTCAATGGCAGATAACTCACTATACGGGGCCGTTTCTGACCGGGAACTCACTGAGCCGCCCTGCCCAGTTATCAGGCCAGTTGCGTTATCGGGCCAGTTGCGTTATCAGACCAGTTGCCGGGCCAGCTCAAGCGCCAGCGTGTGTGCCACGCCCGGTCCGACCAGATCGGCCCCCTCGCCGCCCAGCAGCAACCAGTGACGCCCGGTCAGCGCCTCGGAGCAGGGCCAGCCGCCCAGCGGCGCAGACAGCCAGGCGCCCGGCACTTCGCCCAGGCTGCGGCCCAGTTCCAGGGCGCCAGTGGCCAGGGCGCTGACGGTCTCCATCGCTTCCAGCAGGTCTTGTAGCACCTCGCGGCGCACCCCCACCGGCACCCCGCTCAGGCGACCCCCGGTGGGCCGGTAGCCGTGCGGGTCGCGCTGAGGGCTGGGCGTGAGCACCTTGAAACCAGCGGCCTGTGGGCGCAGCGTCAGGCCCGCCGCCCGGATGACCGGCGTGCTGTCGTCCGTGGGCACGTTCAGGCGCGGCGTCTGCCGGTACACCTGGCCGTGGTGCGTCACCGTGCCCAGCGAGTGCTCGGCCAGACGCGGCCCGCCCGCCCCCGCCGCGATGACGACCAGCTCGGCCCTGACAGCGTGCGTCTCGTGAACGACGATCTGGTGCGTGTTGGTGACGTTCAGCCGCCGCAGGGTCACGCCGGACCCGGTGGGCTCGGCCTGGGCGTTGAGCATCAGGTCGGCTCCGGCGGCCACGGCGCGGCGGGCGGCGCAGGTGGTCAGGTCGCCCGCGTTGTAGGTCAGGGCGTCCGGGTCGAAGCGGGCGTGCGGGAAGCGGTCCACTTCGAGCAGGCCAGCGGGCAGAGGCCGAAGTCGAGGCAGCATCCGGGCGCTGGGCTGGCTACCGCTCTGCGCTTCCGGCAGCAGTTCGATCAACCCGCGCCGCTGCACCAGGCCCACCCCCTCCAGGCCGCCCTGCGGCGCCGACACTTCACCCAGGATCAGGCGGCGGGTGTAGTCGGCGGCGGCGCGGTGCTCCGGGGGCACACCGAACTCCGTCCAGAGACCGGGCGCGAGCAGGGTGGCGCCGTCCTCGCTGGGCAGGCCGCCCTGATCGAGCAGCAGCAGCCGCAGCCCCGGACGTTGGCAAAGGATGAAGTGCGCCGCCAGGCTGCCCATCCGCCCGGCGCCGATGACGACTACATCGTACTCGCGCGGCCCGAACGCCTGCCCGACATGCGCGTAGACCTGCCCCGCTGCGTCCATAACGGGCAGTATGGCGCGGCGAACAGGTGCGCACCCTCCCTGAGCCGCCGCAAATGCCAGTCCGGAAAGCTGTCTGGAAGCGCTGGGCGGGCGCTGGGACCGAGCAGGTCAGGCTCGCCGTTCCCGGTCCACGGCGCCGAACAGCCTGCTTCAGTCGGAGTGTTCCCGGTGGCGAGGTGGTCGTGCCTGCCTCCGGAGCCGCCGCCCGCTCCTCTCACCTGCTGGGGCGCTGCTCTCACGCGGCCCAGAGGGGAAATTGGTTAAGCTGGCCGTCATGCGTTCAAGTTTCGGTCCTCTCCTCGCCCTCGCCGCGCTGTGCGCCGCGTCAATGGGTTCCGGATCACTGGCCCTGAACGTGCGGGTGCTGGTCGCCAGCGGCGCTTCGCTGACGGTGCGGCTGGGGGCGCAGGAGGCCGGTGCGGAAGTGTCCAGCTTACCGGGCAACGCCCTGAACACCGACTGGCTGGTCGGCGCTTCGGGCGGCAAGCTGACCCTGGGCGGCCTGGACACCGGCAGCCCGGTGCTGAGCCTGCCGCCCTCGCTGGGCAGCGCGGTGGACATCGCCGGGCGCCGCTACCGGGGTGGGCTGACCTTGCGGGCCGTGAGGGGCGAAGTCCAGGCCATCAACGTGGTGGACATCGAGGAGTATCTGCGCGGCGTTTTGCCTGCCGAGATGCCGCCGCTGTGGCCCCAGGCTGCCGTGCGGGCTCAGGCGATCATCGCCCGGACCTACGCCGCCGCCCGCATCGACCCCTCGGCGGCCTACGACCTGTGCGCCACCACCCAGTGCCAGGTCTACGAGGGCACCGCCCGCGAGCACCCACTGGCCGACGCCGCCATTCAGGCCACCCGCGCCCAGGTGGTGGTCAGCGCGGGCAAATTGGCCGACACCTATTTTTCCTCGGATTCGGGCGGCTACACCGCCAGCAGCCTGGAAGCCTGGGGCCGCGACGTGCCGTACCTGCGCGCCCAGCCGGACCCGGCCTCGCCCGGCGCCTCAAAACCCTGGGTCATCACGGTGCCGCTGAGCAGGGTGCAGGACGTCGCGGGCCGCTACAACGTGAATGTGGGCCGCCTGGAGGGCGTCACGGTCAGCGCCGCCAGCCCTTCCGGGCGGGTCGCCTCGCTGACGCTGAGCGGGTCGGCGGGCCGCAAGGTGCTGGCGGGCGCCAACGCGGGCGGCTTCGTGCGTTCGCTGGGGGCACGCTCCTCACGGGTCACCCTCAGCGTTACCCCTGGCACGGACGGCCTGACGCTGACCGGCACCGGCTCCGGGCACGGCGTGGGCCTGTCGCAGTGGGGCGCACGCCGCCTGGCCGAGACCGGACTGAGCGAGCTGGCGCTGCTGAGTTTTTACTATCCCGGCGCCAGCGTCAGCCTGCTGGGAGAGCGGCCCGCAGGGAAGGCCGTGCCTAGAGCGTTTGTATTGGACGGTACCCTGCCGCTGGCCGTCGCCGCCGGGCGCGGGCTGAACGGGCGCGGGCTGGACGAGCTGGGAGCTGAGAAGGTCTGCTCGGTGGCGGGGAATGACGCTGTATCTGGGCTGTCCGGTGCCTCCGGGCTGGACAGCGCAATCTGGCCCGGTCAGGCGGCGCTGGGAGGCAACTTCGGTGGGCCACCGAGACTCACCGTGCCGCCTCTGGACGCGGCGCTTTGAAGCAATCCCAAAGCGCTGGGCGCCTGGCGGGACTGCTCTCGGCGCTGCTGGTCCTGGGGCTGGGCAGCGCGGGAGCGCGCACGGTGCGGATCATTCAGGCCGACCGGCTCGAACTCAACCGGGTGGACGATCAGGAAATCGTGGTCATCAGCGGCGAGCGGGTCGAGCTGCGCATCGACAACGACGTGGTGGTGGCCTCGCGGGTCGAGTTCAACCGCAGCCGCCGGACCCTGACCCTGATCGGGCCGGGCCGCTACGACGCCGTAGACGATAAGGGCGCGGTGCAGCGCCTGGCGGGCTCGGACCTGGTGGTCAACCTGGGCAACCAGGCGGTGACCGGCGAGGACGTGATTATCAGCGACGCCGACATCGAGATTCGCGGCCAGGCCATCGAGCGGGTGCCGGGCAGGCTCACGGCCACCAACAGTTACGCCACACCCTGCGCCAAGTGCGGACGGACCCCCGACGACTACGCCTTCCGGGCCAAGCGGCTGCTGCTGTATCCGGGCGACCGCCTGATCGGCTACCAGGCGACGCTGCTGCTGGCCGGGGCGCCGGTGCTGTACCTGCCGGTCATCGCGCTGCCGCTGAACGAGCCCTCGCGCCAGCCCAGAGTGAGCTACAGCGACGACCCCATCGACGGGCGCACCATCAAGGCCGATCTGCCGTTCGCCTACAGCGACAACGTGCTGGGCACCACTTTTTTGCGCTACTACCAGAACCGCGAGCCCAGCTTCGGCGGCGGCGGCGAGTTCACCGTCTACGCGCCGTTTTCCTGGCTGGACCGGGTGACGGCTTCCGGCCTGGCCGAACCCAACCCCTCGGCCAGCGTGAATGGCGTGCAGACCTTTTCCAGCGGTTACGCGCTCGATTACAGCTTCAGCGCCAAGGGCCACCTGGAGCGTGACAACACCGCCCAGGGCGGCCTTACCTACAGCGTCACGGCGGTCCACAAGGACATCGGGCTGCGGGCCGACGATCCGGCCAAAGGGATTACCACCGTCAACGCCGACGCGGGCGTGACGCTGATCAACGTGCCCGCCGTGGGCACCGTCAAGCTCAGCGCCACGGTGGCCGACCGGCGCGGCCCGGAGCCGACCAGCGCCCTGGGCACGCCCCTCAAGCGACCCGAAGTGGTCATCGACCCCGACGCCTACCGCCTGACGTACAAGAGTGGCAGTACCCTCAGCGCCGACTTCAAATTCACGGTGGGCAACTACCTGGCCGCCAGCAACCCACTCAGCCGCAGCGCCAGCGCCCAGGGACCGAACTACGCCACCGCCCGGCTTCAGTTCGAGCAGGTCATCAGCTATGCGGCCCGGCCCTGGCGGGACGCCGATTTCACGCTGAATAACACCTTCACCGGGCGCTATTACCTCAGCGGGCAGCGGGTGGTCGATCAGAATTCCAGCGCCGCGCTGACCCAGACCTTCGGCATCCGCATGGCCGAGGCGGGCAGCGCTGGCGCAAGCGGGGGGCCGCGCTACAACGCCTACGGCACCCCGGTCAATCTGCCGAGCAGCCTGGGCAGCTTCTCGGTCAAATACAGCTATATCCGCCGTGAGGGCGTCAGTCCGTTCGCCTTCGATACCGTCACCACCTTGTTCCAGACGCCGCTGACCGCTTCCGTCAACCTGACCCCGGCGTCGGGCGTCAGCATCGGGCTGTCGCAGAGCTACGATTTCGTGCTGCCCGCCGACAAACAGCAGCCTGCCGCCCTGAGCATCAGCGCCTCGCAGGCCCCGGTGCAGCTCAACGTCGATGTCCGGCACGACTTTTTCATGGGCCGCCTGGAGAGCGTCACGGCCAGCGGCTCACTCGGCGCCCAGGCGGCGCGGGGCGTCAATCTGGCGGTGTCGGGCAGCTACGCCCGCGACAGCGGCCCCGGCCCGCTGACCACCACCGTCAAGGCCATCGGTGGGGTGCGGACCAATACCTTCGGCGTGTCAGCGGTGCAGGATCTCAAGAAACATGAATTGCAGAGCGTGACCGTCAGCGCCAGCGGCGTGGCCAGCCGCGACGCCGTGCTCAATCCGGTCAGCCTGACCCTCAGCGAAACGGTCAACCTCCAGTCGGGCAACGGGCAATCGCCGCGCCTGGACGGCAGCGCCACCATCAACTGGCGCAACTACACCTTCGGCACTACCCACAGCCTGACCCTGCCCTACGGCAGCGTGATTCCGGCCACCGCCACGGCTCCGGCCAGCCCCGGCGGCGATACGTTGTTGTTCAGCGTGGGCAACCTGCCGGGCGGCGGGTACGGTGGTTCGGGTTACGGCGGTTCAGGGTACGGCGGTTCGGGGTACGGCAGCAACTCTTCCAGACCCGCCAGCTCCGGCACCCTGACCTGGAGTCTGAAATACGGCGGCCCGTATGATCTGGCCCGCACCCAGTGGACCAGACCCAGCCTGACCGGAGCACTGACCGCCAGCCGCATGAGCACGCGCCTGAATGCCCAGGCGACGGTGGCGATGCCCGGAAGCCAGCAACTCGACGGCCCGTACTTGCAAAGCGCCAGCCTCAGCGGGGAGTACCAGTTCGGGCGGCGTATCGGGCTCAGCGGGCTGGCGAGTTATACCCGCAGCGTGGCTTACGGCCCCAACCAGCCGATCACCCAGACGCTGAGCCTGCAACCGCTGGCGCTGAACTTCACCTTCGGGCGCGGCGAGCGGCCCGACGCCTCGCTGACCGCCACCTTCCAGCAGACCCTGACCTGGGTGGCCGGTGTGCGCACCGACTCGGCGCCGCTGCAACCCATCTTGCTGCTCACCGTGGACCGCTGCTGCTGGACCTTTCAGGCCGAGATCAACCCGGTCGCCAAACGCTTCCGGATCGGGCTGGTGGTGCCGGGCGCGGGCAACGTGTCGGCCTTTGAAAACACCGCCGGAGTCAACAAATTCCCGATCTTCAGCCCGACCCCGCCGTGAGGCCGACGCCGCCGTGAAGATAACCGCTGTGAACTGGGCCGCCCTGAACGGCAAGGAGATCCGATGCGCCTGACCGTCCCTTCCAAACGCGCCACTACTCGGTGGGCCAATTCTCAACAGCACAGGCCCCTGCTGGCCGCCTGCCTGCTCACCGCGCTGCTGAGCGCCTGCACCGGCACCACCGAGGACGCCGTGGTGCTGAGATTGGCGGTCCTGAGCGGCGTGGGCGACGGCGCCGTGCTCAGCGCGGTGGATGTGGGCAGCCCGGCCAGCCTGGTCACGCCTGTGCCAAAGGCCCTCGACCTGGAGTCGCTCAGCGGCGGCACGGCACTGGCGGTCCTGTATCCAGACAAACTGGAAACGCGCGACGCCACTTTCGGCAAGCCGGAAACCCGCGCCAACCCGGCAGACCCCGGCTTCAAGCCGTGTTACGTGAATCTGGAAGCCAGTGCCCTCCGCGACCGCCTGGCCGCGCTCTCAGACTGCGGCGGCGGGGCGCTGCAACAGGTGGCCGTCTGGCGCTCGGACGGTTCGCTGGCCTTCAGCGCCACCCTGCCGGGGCCGACCCCCACCTCGCCGGAGCAAACCCACATCGCGGTCCTCGGCGACACGCTCTGGGCGGTGCATCCGGCGGTGGGCGGCGGCTCGGAACTGATCCGGGTGATCCGGAGCAGCGACGGCAGCGCCGGTGTCAGCACGCCCACCCTCACGCCGACCATCAACGACCTGACGTTCTACAGGGGCACCGGTTACGCCGCCACCGACAGCGGCCTGCGCACGCTCAGCGAGGCCGGAGTGCTCACCGCCGTGCCCGACACCAGCAAGCCGCCGGGCGGCGCCCTGACGCGCCTGTACGCCGACGACCGCCTGCTGGGCGCCTGGGCGGGCGGCAGTTACTCGGCGCTGAACATCTGGAACGGTGCCAAAACCAGCAGCCCGACCAGCTTCAGCGACCTGCGCGACTTGGTCTTTGCCCCTGACGGCACGCTGTACACCCTCAGCGGCAACGTGCTGAGCCAGTACGACAGCGCTTTTGGCCTGGCCGACAGCGGCTGGCGCGGCAAGGACCTGAGCAGCTTCACTGATCCCAGAGCCGTGACCTGGCTGGTGCCTCCTATGGCAACGCCGAAGTGAACAGGATAGGGGCTGGAGAGTCATCCGGCTACGTTGAAGTCACGTTGAAGTCATTCAGCGCATTGTTTACCAGGATGATGCTCTTCTCGTCATTAAACGGCGAGACCCTTCGCTCAGGATGACAAACCAGTTGGACGCTTATCAGGTTTTTCGATGAGGTTTAGCCAACAGTCGCCAGTAAATCATCGCTCATCTGTTTATCTAGAATGAATCGGTGTTCTGACCATTCCTGCTTCGTCCCACGACCGCCCCGCTACACCCGTTTGCTTTGTCTGACTCCACCCTTCCCGGCTTGACGCTTCCCCACTCGCCGCCCCCGCCCCAGACGTTGACTCAGGTCACTGCCCAGACCGCCCGCGAGCAACGTCGGCAGCCAGGCGCCAAAGCCCGCGACCTGCCCCGGCACGAAGGCCAGGTGAATCTGACACAGCGCCCCGAACCAGGCGGTCAGCACCCAGCCGCCCGCGAACGAGCCGCGAGCCCGCCCGGCACACAGACCGAGCAGCAGATAACCGAGCAGGTGAAGCGGCGTCGAGCCCAGACCCTGCGCGTCGAGCAGCCACAACGAACCCATGACGATCATGGTGGGCCACCACCAGCGGCGGGCCAGAACAGGCCGGGCCAGGCCAAGCTGGGACCGGTCGGGCGAGCGGCCCAGATCGGCGGCGCTGAAGCTGGCGGCGTCCAGTGGGGCCACGCCCAGAGCGTCGGCATCCAGGGCATCGGCATCCAGGGCGTCAGTGTCGAGCGGGGCGTCGGTGTCGAGCGGGGCGTCGTCGAGCGGCCTGACCTTGGCGGACCCGGCAGCTCGGCTCAAGTCCCACGCCCGTCTGGATGCCCGACCAGTGCGTGCCCGACCAGTGGGTGCTCGACCAGTTCAATCAGCGTGCCCTGGCCCCAGCGCGGATGCAAAAAAGCCACCCGCGTGTCACGTCGCCCGGCCTGCGGCTCATCCGAGAGAAACTGGGCGCCCAGGCCGCGCAGCCGCTTCATCTCGGCGCCCAGGTCGGCGACCCGCAACGCCAGGTGGTGCAGCCCGGCGCCGCGCCGCGCCAGAAAGGTGCTGAGCGGACTATCCGGGCGGGTGGGCGAGAGCAGCTCGATCAGGCTGCCGCCGACCTCGAAGGCCCGCACCCGCACGCCCTGGCTCTCTACGTCCTCGTCCGGCCCTTCCGGCAGCAGTCCGAGGGCCAGGTACGGCGCGCTGCCGCTGTCCAGATCCGGGGTGGCGATGGCAACATGGTCTAACTTGAACAGGCCGAGCGTGAACAGGCCGAGCTTCAACCGGTCTGGCGCCAGGGGAGCTGACTTTGATGACCCGGCGCCTTCCTGCATGAGAGCAGCTTACCCGATTTGCCGCTCCCTGGGCCGCGCCACTGAGCAGCCTGGTCAGCCGTCCGGTTCGGCGGACTGACGAACAAGTGTCAGCTCCGCGCTGGGGACTCCTTCCGGCGTGGCCAGGTCATCCACCCGGATGCTCACCGAGACCCGCACCGACAGGCAGGCGGGCAACTCGGAAATCGAGGTAGTGCGCCGCGCCAGGCTGAATCCTCTGCGGCAATACGGGCGGGGGCAAGCTGGCCTTGTGGGTCATGACAACGCTCCTGAAGTGGTGCGGCGGCTGGTTTTGAACGGCTGGTTTTGAACGGCTGGCTCTGAACGGCTGGCTCTGAACGGCTGGCTTTGAACGGCTGGTGGTTTCCCATCAAATCACCACAGTTCAGCCCCTGTGACACGGCGCCGTGAAGCGTTCGTTCATGAAGACGCCACTCTGAACCCGGTTCAAGCCGTCGCGGCCCGGCTTGCTTCGTTCGGCTGTGGCGCCCACACTGCTGAACGTGCCTGCCCGACTGCTGCCCCTGCTCGCTGAAACCCCCCAGTCTGGAGCGGTGCTGGCCGCGCAGCTCGGCGTGGGGCGGGTGACGGTGCATAGCCTGGCCCACGACCTGCTGGCCGCCGGGGTGCCGCTGCTGATTTCCCGGCGCGGGTACGCGGTGGCGCCCGGCACGCCGACGCCCGCAGCGTTGCGGCGAGCAGGCTTTAGCGGCCCCTACCGCTACCAGGCCCAGGTCGGCAGCACCCAAGACGAGCTGCGCGGCTGGGCCGAGCACCCCACAGACCCGGCTCCGTCCGGCGCCGCGCTGCTGGCCGAGTCCCAGCGGGCCGGACGCGGACGGCGTGGACGCACCTGGCTCAGTGCTGATAGGTCCAGTGCGGATGGGTCCAGTGCTGATGGGCAGGATTCAAATGGCGCGGGCCAGCACCTGAGCGGCACGGGGCTCACCTTCAGCGTGCTGCTGCGGCCCACCAGCTTATCCAGCTTGCCGCTACTGCCGCTGGCCGCAGGCGTGGCGCTGCGAGACGCCTGCCGGGCTGTGCTGCCGCCGGATTCACCCCAGCCGGGGCTCAAGTGGCCCAACGACCTGCTGAGCGCCGGGGGTCTCAAACTGGCAGGCGTGCTGCTGGAGGCCGACCTGCGCGGTGAGGAGGTGCGCCGGGCCGTGCTGGGCATCGGGCTCAACGTCAGCGCCGCGCCGCCGGGGGCCGCTGCGCTGGTCGACCTGGCGCCCGGCTGGAGCGTCTCCCGCGCCGAGTTGCTCGCCCGCATCCTGCGTGAGCTGGGCAAGTGGCAAGGCGCGGCTCCAGGGGCAATACTGGACGCCTGGCGCTCCGGCAACCTGACGCTGGGCCGGGCCGTGCGGGTCCAGACGCCGGGCGGCCCGGTGGTCGGCGTGGCCCGCGACCTGGGGCCAGGCGGCGAGCTGCTGGTGCGCAGCGACTCCGGCCAGATACTGAGCATCGGCGCGGGCGACGTGGAACTGATCGGCAGCCTGAAGTCACCCGGTCCACCTCAGTCCCGCTCACCCTGATGACTGCGCCCCCTCATTCAACATCCACCAACATCCGCTCACCCAGCAGCCACTCACCCAGCAGCCACGAGGAGACTTATGACCCAGCTTCCCACCCGTTCAGCCAACCCCTTTCCCACGCTGGCCAGCGCCACCCTGCGGCCTGCGGGCAGCAGCACCACCGCCAGGGTCCTGCTGGTGCTCGGCGGGGCGGCCTTCGTGGCGCTGTGTGCCCAGATCAGTATTCCGCTGCAACCGGTGCCGATCACCCTGCAAAGCCTGGCCGTGCTGCTGGTCGGCGCCGCACTGGGCGCACGCAAGGGCGCCGCCGCGCTGACCACCTACCTGGCGGCGGGCGCTGTGGGTCTGCCGGTCTTCGCGGGCGGGGGCCACTTTCTGGTCAGCGCCAAAACCGGCGGCCTGACCCCGACCTTCGGCTACCTGATCGGTTTTATCCTGGCCGCCGGTCTGGTCGGCTGGCTGTGCCAGCGCTTCGGGGCCGACCGCACGCCCTGGGGCACGGCGCTGGCGATGCTGGCGGGCAATATCGTCATCTACGCCGCCGGTCTGCCGGTGCTGGCCGCGCTGTTCGGACTCAGCGGCCAGGCCCTGCTGACGGCGGGCCTGACGCCTTTTCTGATCGGCGACGCCCTCAAACTGGCGCTGGCCGCCGCGCTGCTGCCGGGCGCCTGGGCCTTGCTGCGCCGCCGATGAGCTTTTGCCGCACTGACTTTCACCGGATGGACCAGAGTGCCCCACCGTTCAGTCCCGTCGCCCACCCCAGAATAACCCTCTGACCTGATCCCCCGCTGGCCGGGTCAGCGTTGTGAAATTCGGGGTCGCCCCTTGGTCCGGCCCTTTGTGACAAAGACCATGATTTTTTGCCGATCAGCACGGAAATCAGCCCTGTCTCCAAGCTGGGAACAACCCCGGCGAAGCTCCAAGTTATCCACAACCTTATCCACAGACCCTGTGGATAACCTGTGGATAACTTTTTGAAGCCCCTCTGGCCGGTGCCCCACTTTCACCGACACAGACGATCAATTCAGGGCTTTTTCGGGCATTCCGGACAGGGCCAAAGTTATCCACAGTGAAACGGCAAACTGTGGATAACTTTTGTTTCAGGGGCGGATTTTGTTCATGGAATGGCCAGAATGTATTCGGCGTCGGCCCGGCGCACGGCGGCCACGAAGGCGCGAACTTTCTGTGCGTCCTTGACGCCCGCCGAGGTCTCCAGAGCACTCACGGCGTCCACGGCTGCCGGGCGCAGCGCGGCCATCGCCTGCGCCACGTTGTGTGGCCCCAGACCCCCGGCCAGCCAGCCGCCTGGCGGAAACTGCGCGGCCAGGCTGGCCCAGTCGAGCACCTGCCCGCTGCCCGGCTGCGGCGCGTCGAGCATGGGCGTGACGTGCGCGGGCCACTCGGCGCATTCTGCTTGCAGCTCAGCGGGGCTCAGCACGCGCAGCACCGGATAAAACGCCGTGAGTTGCGCCAGCATTCCCTCCGGCAGCGGGCCGTGGAGCTGCACCGCCGAAAGCCGGGCGGCGTCGGCCAGGCGCAACACCTCACCTTGCGACTGGTCCATAAAGACCCCAACCCGGCCCACGCCCGGCCCCACCGCCAGCGACGCCAGACGCGCCACGTCCACCCTGACCAGCCGTTTGCTGACCGCCGCAAAAATCAGCCCGATCGCGTCCGCACCGGCTTCGGCAGCCATCACGGCGTCGCGAACGGAGGTGGTGCCGCAAATTTTGACGCGGGTGCGGGAAAACGGCATGGGCAAGAGGCTAGCACGGGGGAGGGTTGTGGGGCGCGGGGAAAGATGATTGTTTCGCGCCTGGTTTGAGCGGCCAGATACCACCCCTCTGCTTCGCAGCTTTGCGAGTCCTTCCGCTGCGAGACCAGTTATGGGCAGTTGCGGAGCACGGGCGCCCTACGTCAGCTCCACGATGTGGAGAACGTGGTGAAGGAGAGTGCGTGTGGGACAACTGGAAGTACCATGCCTGGGGCCTTCATCGAGCAGAACGCACGCGCCGTCTTGGTCAGCGCAGCGCCGATGACGACGCTTGGGCGCTGGGCACGCCTGCTCTCTTCCCGAACCTGGGGCCAGTGGCGCCCCACCGGGGCGGGGGAGCCGACGCATTCGCAACGAGCTGAAGCCCCACCAACGCCACCCCACCGCCAACCGCCAATACCAATCACGCCACTCACCCACCAACCCCAAACGCCGCCCGCAATTTCAGGGCGAACACCTGGAAGCTCAGGCCCGGATTGGCGTAGCTCTCCAGCGCCTCCTGCAAGGCTTCCAGGGCCAGGTCGGCGGCGGCCCTCACCGCCGGGGGCTCGCGGCGCCACACGAAACGCAGGGCCTCCGAATGCAACGCGGGAGAGAAGGTCTTTTCGAGCGCGGCGGCGGCTTCCAGGCTCTGCCACAGCCCTTCATGCAGGGCGGCGCTCAGGTGGCGGGCACCCTCCAGGGCAGCGCGGGCGGCTTCAGGGTCAGCAATCAGCCCGGCGCGGCCAGCGGCGAAGGCCAGCAGCTCAGGGTCGGCGCTCTGACCGGAGGCGATCAGCAGCCTCTCCAGCTCGCTCTCCGGCGCGGGCGGCACGCCCAGGCGGCCCGAACGGCTGACCAGGGTGGGCAGCACCGAGCGCACGTCCTCGGCCAGCAGCAAGAACAACGCGCCGTGCGGGGGCTCCTCGATCAGCTTGAGCAGGGCGTTGGCGGTCTCGGCATTCAGGTACTCGGCGCCGTCGATGATGACCACCCGGCGCCTGTAGGTGGGCCGGACTTCCAGAAATTCGTAGACGTGGACCTCGTAGTCCTTGTCTCGGTCACGGGCACGCAGCACCGCGCCGATGGGGATGATCTTGCGCCGGGCGGCCTTGCCGGTGCTGGTGACGGTCCTGGGCGAGAGGACCAGCACATCCGGATGAGCGCCCAGCGCCGCCGCCTGGCACGAGGCACAGACCCCACACGGCCCACTGCCGGGCCGGGCGCAGTTGTGCAGCGCGGCCACCACGTCGGCCAGGGCACGTTTGCCCACCCTCGCCGGGCCGGTCAGCAGCCAGGCGTTGCCAGACCGCACGGCCAGCACCTCCAGCAGCGCGGCGTGGACGGCGGGCAGCCGGGGCAAACCGGGCCGAATGGCGGTCATCTCCACACCACCTATTTGCCCAGCAGCAGCCGGGCGCCCAGCACTTCCGGCAGCCCGGCCTGCTGCACGTCGAATTGGACGCGCCCTATGTCGTAGTCCACCCGGAACACCTGAAACTGGGCGCGGGCGGTGTCGTAGACGGCGTAGCTGGCTTTGGGATTGCCGTCGCGGGGCTGGCCCACCGAGCCGGGATTGAGAATCACGCGGGCGCCCGGCGGCACCATGTACGTGCCCCCGTCAAAAAACGCCTGGTGTTTGACCCACTCGCCCACCGGGGCGTTCAGCGTGGCGTAGACCGCCGGGTGGTGGGTGTGGCCCACGAAGCCCAGCCGCCCGTGCCAGCCCGCAAAGGCCTCGCGGGCCGCCGTCACCGAGTCGGTGTAGTCGTCCAGGCTGACCGGCGTGCCGTGGCGGTAGCGCGCACCCACTTCGGGGTCGTCGATGCCGTCGCGCCAGGTCCGAATCCAATCCAGGTCACGCTCCGAGAGCCGTTCGAGTTGCCAGGCCAGCGCCTGCGACACGATACTGACCCGCATGTTCAGCCCGTCGGCACGGTCGAGCAGCATGCGGTCGTGGTTGCCCATGATGCAGACGGCCTCCAGGTCGCGCAGCGAGGCCAGCACCTCACGGGGATGCGGGCCGTAGCCCAGCGCGTCGCCTAAATGCACGACATGGCTGTACTTCCGCGCCTGGGCGTCGCTTAGCACGGCTTCGAGGGCGGGATAATTGGCGTGGATATCAGAAAGCAGCAGCAGCCGCACCCCGGCATAATAGCGGTATCGTGCTCCGCCGGTATCAGCCGCTGTCCACAGTGTTTTCCCGGCCACGTTTCCCGTCCACGTTTCGCGGGGGGTGCGCCTGTGTCATCCTGCTACAGATGACGCCCGCCACCGAAGTCTGGAGTGACCTGCCCGAAGTCTGGAGCGACCTGTACGGCGCCGCGCACGTCCGGTATCAGGGCCGTCCGGGTGGGCGGGCCTGGCTGGTCGCCTGCGAAGCTGAGCAGGGCCTGACCGTCGCCGAGCGCTGCGAGGCGTTCATGCAAAGTACGCGCCTCAAGGGCCAGCTCGAACTGCTGGTGCATGCCGGGCTGGCGCCGCTGGAGGGCACCCTGCGGGAAGGCCGCTTCAGCGGCGTACTGGTGATCGGTCTGGTGACCGGCCTGGTGAGCAGCCCGCCCCTGAGCGGTGGCCCGGCGACCCGTGAGGCGGCGCAGACGGTAACGACAGTTGGCGGCCTGAGCTACCGCGAGGGTGGGGCGCTGCCCGCCTGGGCTTCGGCGCTGACGGTTGACGGGGAGGAAGGCGAGAATGCGGCGGCGAGCCTGTGCGCCTCGCTGGACGTGCCGGTGGTCGTCTGTCCGGCGGAGCTGCTGGGCGAGGTGCTGCTGCGCTGGGCGGGGTCGGTGGTGCATGGGCTGAGTCTCTAAACCTTCGGCTGGATGGGCGGTTGGGTTGCGCTTTTAGGTTTTGGCGCTTCGCAAATGCGTCGGCTCCCCCACCCCGATGGGGCGAGGGGGTTAGCGCTGCGCTAAGCATGGGTACTTCCGCGTCGGCTCACACGCACTTTGTTTCCCCGTGTTCTCCATATCGTGGCCGCTGACGTAGGGCGCCCGTGCTCCGCATCTGCCCATCACTGACCTTGCTGGAAGGGAGTGGTCTACTTCAGCAGAAAACAGCGCCTGGATCAGGGTCTTAGCTCCCTCTCCGTAGGGGTGAGGGGTCGCCCGTGAGTAACACTCATGCCCTCAATCTGTCCCACACTCCCTCTCCCCCGCTGCGCCTAGACTGCCCGCGTGAGTGCCCCGCCCCCCGTTCGCCACCTGTATGTCCACGTTCCGTTTTGCCCCAGCATCTGTCCGTACTGCGATTTTCATGTGCTGACACGGCGGGGCGCTCAGGTCGAGGCGTATCTGGAGCAACTGGAACGCGAGGCGGCGCGGCTGGGAAGCGCGTATGACATTGATCTGGAGACCGTCTACCTCGGCGGCGGCACGCCCAGTTTTCTGCGCGGCGAGGAGCTGGAGCGCCTGAGCCAGAGTATCCGGACCCATCTGGGCTGGGGCAGCCAGGAAAATACGCTGGAGGTCAATCCCGGCACCGTCTCGGCGGCGCGGGCGGCGCACTGGCGCTCGCTGGGCTTTGACCGGGCCTCGGTGGGCGTCCAGAGCCTGCACGACCCTACGCTGAAGTTCCTGGGCCGCCAGCACGACGCCGAGCAGGCCAGGGAAGCCGTGCGGTTGCTGCTGGAAACCGGTATGCGGGTCAGCGGCGACCTGATTACGGCGGTGGCCGGGCAACCCCTGGAGGCCGACATCGCCGGTCTGGTGGCGCTGGGCGTGGGGCACGTCAGCGCCTACACCCTGACCATCGAGCCGGGCACCCCCTTTGCCCGCCGGGGCGTGCGGGTGGCCGAGAACGACGAACGGGCGGGCTTTACGCGCACCGCCGAGCTGCTTTCGGCGGCAGGGTTCACGCGCTACGAGATCAGCAACTACGCCCGGCCCGGTGAGGAGTCGCGGCACAACAGCGCCTACTGGGCCAATAAATTTTACCTGGGGCTGGGACCGGGCGCGGCGGGGCACTATCCCCAGCCGAGCAGCGAGCCTGGAATGCTGGCCGTGCGCCGCACCAACCCGCACCTGCACGACTGGCTGGCCCACGACCTCAGCACCGGTTTTGCCGGGGAAGCTGAACTCATCGACGCCGAGGAACACGTCACCGACGCCCTGTTCATGGGCCTGCGGACCCGCGCCGGGGTGGACCTGGCCGGGCTCTCGCGCTCCAGCGGGCTGGACGTGGCCCAGCGCTACGCCGCGCCGCTGAGCCGCAACCTGGCAGCCGGACTGCTGACCCAGGACGGCGACGTGCTGCGCGCCACCGAGGCGGGCTGGTGGGGGCTCAACCGCGTGCTGAGCGACTTTATCAACCATACTGAACCCAGTCCAGATACGTCCGGTCCAGACGAACATGGTCCGGTCAAACTTGCCGAGCTGGACGAAACGGCGTCAACCCAGGTCGTGATCTGAGTCCGGCGTCCGTCTGAGCTGAAGCTGTCCGACTGCGACGAACCCAGCACAAGCCCAGCCACCACAAATCCAGCTCCTACAAATCCAGTTACGGCGAACTCAGGTTGCTGGCCAGCCACTGCGAGAACTCCGGCGAGGCGCGGTCTACCTGAAGGGCCAGAATTTCGGGAATCTCGTAAGGGTGGCGCTCCTTGATGAACCGCTCCAGCTCCGGATAGCGCTCGCCGCTGGTTTTGATCAGCAGCAGGGTTTCGGTTTCCTCGGCGACCTCGCCGCCGTAGCGGTAGACCGACTGCACACTGGCGATCATATTTACGCAGCCCGCCAGACGGTGCTCGACCAACCCACGCGCCAGCTCGACTGCGCCCGAAGTGGGCACCGTGACCATCACGACAAGAGACATGCTTTAAGTTTAAACGATCTCGGTGCCCAGCGATCTGGGCCGCCCGGCTCCCAGATTGCCACAGCCGCACTGGACGCATAAAACTCGGTGTGCGGTACTTGACTTTCCATGAATACCGCTCTATGTTAAGGATAATAATTCAGAGTTGGGCGCCCAATCGGGCGGTTTTTTGTGTCGGCCCGCTCATGTCTACCCTGGTGCCAAATCTGAAACTTCCGGCTGCCCGCACGTGGCCCAGGTGGCCTCCTCCCAGAGCCTGAAGGTGTGCAGTACGGCTTGAACTCTGGCCTTGTGATGGCCCATACAATCTCTGAGGCCCGCAGCAGGGACACTGTGAGTGTTCCGAGTTCGCAATAGGTCGAGGTCACGCACCTGGTCAACGAACGGGTGTGTGGTTTTACTTGGAATGACTCAAGGAGAAGTATGGCTGCAGGACGAGTAAAATGGTTTAACGCGGAAAAAGGTTTCGGTTTCATCGAGTGCGAGGGTCAGCCTGACGTGTTCGCGCACTACAGCGCCATCAAGGCGACGGGCTTTCGCAAGCTCAATGAAGGCGATGAGGTCGAGTTCGACATCGAACCCGGCAAGAATGGTCGTGGCCCCCAGGCCGCCAACATCGCTGTGACCAAAGCGGCACCTGAGAGTGACCGTGGCGGAAGCGGCGGCAGCTTCGCCCGTGGCGGCGGCGGCGGCGGTAGCAACCGCTGGTAACAGCGGCCCTGCTGAATGACACCAGCAACTGAGCGGGAGAATTTCGGTTCTCCTGCTTTTTTTGTTGTGCCGTTTTATTGCATTCAGGTAAGCACGCCGCTGCCTACGCCTGAGCTACCCTGAATCCATGTCTGCACCCCCGCTGCCTGTACCCTTCTCGCCGCCCCGCCTGCTGGCCTTCGACCTCGACGGCACCCTCATTATCGAGCAGGGGCTGTTCGTGCCAGACGACAGCCGCGCCGCGCTGACACGGCTGCGCGCCCAGGGCGTCAAGGTCGCCATCGTCACCGGGCGCGATCAGCCGCCACCCGGCGTACTGGAGGCTACCCGTCCCGACGCGGTGGCCACCCACAACGGCGGGCGCGTCGAGATCGGCGGTGAGCTGCACAGCCAGCTTCATTTCAGCTCCAGCGAACTGGAGGCGGTGCTGGCCCACCAGCTCGGCGGTGCCCGCGTGATGGCGTTCACGGCAGAGGCGGTCTACATCGACACGGCGCCGGGCATGGTCGTCCCCGACTGGCTCTCGCGGCGCGAGCACTTCCCGCTGGCCCAGGCCCCCCGGCAGGCGGTGACCAAAATCGGCTTTTACCACCCCGGCGTGGCGAGCTGGCGCGACGAACTGCGCTCCGGCGACTACGGCCACCTGGTCTATACCGGCGCCCAGGCGCCCTACCCCGACTTTCTGACGGTCACACCGGGCGGCGCCGACAAGGGCGCGGCGCTGAGCATCATCGCCGAGCAGTTCGGTATTCCGCTTGCTCAGGTCACGGTCTTCGGCGACAGCGACAACGACGAGGCCATGTTCATGGTGGCAGGCCGGGCGGTGCAGGTGGGCGACCTGCCGCTGCTCAGGCCCTACGCCCACGACCAGGTGCCGGGGCCAGAAGCGCTGGGCGCCTATCTCCATGCGCTGGCCGACGAGCTGGAACGAATCGGTGGTCTGGCGAGGCCGGGCTGAGCCAGGCGCATCATTTCAAAGTCTGCGCCACTCGACACGCTGGATAGAGACGGCTTGAATTCGTCCAAGCTGCCCTCAGGGCCGGTCCAGACGCTACACCCAGACCTGACCCGGCGCCCCCAGCCCTTCATCTGTTCCCACAACCCATAACCCACTTCCCATCTTTTCCCACACGCCACAAGCCGGGCGCCAGCCCCCCGCAAGTCAACTGTCCCAAACCTCAGTCAATCCCACAGGGACGCGGGCGCGGGGACAGTACAGTAACGATTATGCGTTCTCTGGTGCTCATCGGTCACGGCTCCCACCTCAACCCACAGTCGGCCTCCTCGGTCTACGCCTACGCCGATCTGCTGCGCAGCAAGGGCCTGTTCGACGAGGTGGTGGAGGGCTACTGGAAAGAGGAGCCCTCGCTGCGCCAGGTGCTGAGAACCGCCCACTACACCGACGTGACCGTTATTCCCATGTTCATCAGCGAGGGGTACTTTACCGAGACGGTGATTCCGCGTGAGATGGGTTTGGGCCATCAGGGGCCGGTGCCGCCGCAGGGCGTGGCCCGCAGCATCGGCGGGCGCACCGTGCGCTACACCCTGCCCTACGGCGTGCATCCGCGCATGGCCGAGGTCATTCTGGAGCGTGCCCGCGAGGCCTACCCGGATCTCAACCCCGCCGACACCGCCCTGATCGTGCTGGGCCACGGCACCACCCGCAACGAGAACAGCAACAAGATCGTCTACCAGAACGCCGAGCGGATGCGTGAGGGCGGCCACTTCGCCGAAGTTCACGCCCTGTTTCTGGATGAAGTGCCCAAGGTGACCGGCTGGCAGGAGCACGTGGGGGCGCCCAACGTGGTGCTGGTGCCGTTCTTTGCCTCGGAAGGCTGGCACACCCTGGAAACCATCCCCGAAGACATCGGCCTGACCGGTGAGGTGACGGTGTTCGAGGGCGGCGCGAACGGCACCCAGACGGTCTATTACAGCAAACCCGTCGGCACCCACAGCGCGGTGACGGAAGTCATCTTGCAACTGGCCGAGGACGCCCGTGGCGCAGCGGCCCAGGGCGGCGACATAGACCGCAGCCACCAGGACGCCTGGGACGCCTTCGTGCGCCTGGCCGAGCAGACCGTGCGGATCGGCGAGGTCATCGTGCGCCCCACCGAGGGCATGTTCGAGATTCGCCACGCGCTCGACGAGGGCCGCGCCAACGAAAGTCTGGTCACGCTGGTCACGCCGGAGGGCCTGCGCGACCAGGTCCGGCTCGACGAGGCCGGGGAATTTCGCCCGGTGCATACCTTAAGGAACCTGCCACGCGGCTGGCGGGCGGTGCTCAGCACCGCCGAGTTGCGCCGCGCCGTGCATCTGCTGTACCCGGCGGTCATCGAGGAAAGTTACGCCCACCACCACCACGCCCTGCGCTGCACGCCCTGGAACGCCACCGCCCGCCGCCAGACCGGCATCTACGCCAAGGTCCAGAAGGCCACGCCCCAGCAGGTCGAGCACGTCGCCAAAGACGTCTGCGGCGGCTGCATGAAGACCCGGCTGTGGGCGGACGAGCCGCTGCACCAGACCTTTTTCGGCGGCGTACCGGGCGCCATTCCCTGCGCCGAAGCCTGCACCCTGCTGGTCGCCGAGGTCCGCGAGGAAGTCAGCGGCAAGCGCGGCGCGGCGGCGAGCCCCTCGCACGACTGAGGCCAGGGCGGCAGCCAGACCGGGTACATTTAGACCGGGTGCATTAGAGTAGATGTCATAAAAAGGGTCTTTTTATGACCGAGCAGAGCGAGTAGTTTTGACTGAGCAGGACGCAGAATGGAGGCGCGGGGAGGCTGTTTTCCCCGTGGCGTAATTCGGAGTACTGCTCTAGACTGGGCGCATGACCGTTCTGCACCTGGCTGCCGCCGCCTACCCCTGTCAGCGCTATGCCCACTGGGACGAGTTCGAGGCGTTTCTCAGCGCCTTCGTGGCGGAGGGTGTTTCAGGCGGCGCCCAGGTGCTGCTGCTGCCCGAATACGCCAGCCTGGAACTGCTCAGCCTGCTGCCCGAAGCGCTGCACCACGACGTGCTGGGCCAGCGCCACGCCCTTCAGATGCTGCTGCCGGGCTTTCTGGACGTTCACGCCCGGCTGGCCCGTCAGCACGGTGTCTATCTGCTGGGCGGCAGTTTCATCGTGGAGGTCTCCGCCGGGCGCTATCTCAACCGCGCCCACCTGCACGGCCCGGACGGTGAGCTGGGCCTTCAGGACAAGCTGATCATGACCCGCTTCGAGAACGAGGAGTGGTCGATCAGCCCCGGCGAGGGCCTGAGTGTGTTCGAGACGGCGTATGGCAAACTGGGCGTCAATATCTGCTACGACGCCGAATTCGCCGACCTGGCGCGTGCCCAGGCCAGGGCCGGAATGGAGCTGCTGCTCGTTCCCAGCTTCACCGGCAACCTCCACGGCTACCACCGGGTCCGGGTCGGTGCGATGGCCCGCGCGCTGGAAAACCAGATCTACGTGGCCCAGTCGCCCTGCCTGGCCGATGCGCCCTGGAGCTACGCCATAGAGACGGCGGTGGGCGCCGCTGGCGTCTACGCGCCTGCCGACCCCGGTAGAGAAGGCGGCGGCAACGGCCTGCCGGAAACCGGCGTGGTGGCCCAGGGAGAGGTGAACGTGCCCGGCTGGCTGCACACGACCCTCGATCTGGACGTGACCCGCGAGGTGCGCCGCAACGGCCACGTGCTGAACGCCCGCGACCAGGCGAAGGCACTGGCCCAGGCGCAGGGCGAGATTCAGGTGAATCGGATGGAAGCAGTCAGACCGTGATTTTTATCACATTGCTGCATCAGATTGATGACATGGCTCAGCTTCATTCCCGCAGACAGGGACGGCTTCACTTCAAATCGCCGCCCCGCCTGAGCTTCAAGCCGAGCACCCGGCGACGTCCACGTCAGGGTGCATCCAGCGGTCTACGCCCTACTTGCCCGCCTGTGCCAGCTTCAGAAAGTGGGCGCTGGCTTTGTCTTCGGGATTGAGGCTCACCGCTTTGCCGTAGGCTTCGGCGGCGGCGGGGTAGTCCTTGCGCTCGTAGGCGAGGCGGCCCACCCACGACCAGGCTTTGGCGTAGTTGGGGCTGAGCTGCACGGCTTTCTGGAACCCGCTGTCGGCGCCCGCCTTGTCGCCCTTGGAGTAGCTGACGTAGGCGTTCCGGAACGCCTGGGTGGCCAGCAGCCCCACGCTCTGGGCTTCCTGCACCACGCCGAGGTTGTACTTGTCGGCGGCGTTGGCACCGGGCAGCGCGGCCACGGCAGTGTAGGCAGCCGTGGCCGACGGCAGGTTGCCGAGTTCCAGCGACAGGCGGCCCTGCTCACGCCAGGCTTCGGTAAAGTTCGGCGCCGCCGCCGTGGCCTGCTGATACAGCCCCAGCGCCCCGGCCTTGTCGTTCTTGTCGATGGCCTCGTAGGCTCGGCTGTAGGCGGTGGTGGCGGCGGGGCCGTACTTACCCGCGTTCTGCGAAACTTGCAGGAAATAGCCCACCGTTTTGTCGTTGGGCGCGAGCTGGGCGGCCTGCTGGTACAAGCGGGCCGCGTCGGCGTATGAGCCGCCCTCCAGGGCCACGCGGGCGTTCCAGATCACGCAGGCGCTGTTGTCCGGCTGGAGCAGGCTGCATTTCTGAAAAAAGACTGGGGCGCTGACCAGATCGGCTCTGGTGTAGGCGGCGTAGCCCATGTTGTACTGCACCGTGGCGGCCAGGCTGCGGGCGGCGTTGTCGTCGGGCCGGACTTTCAGGTAGGCGTCCCAGGAGAACTCGGCCTGCTTCCAGAAACCCACGTCGGTGTAGATGGTGGCGCGTATCAGTTGGTAGTCTGGGTTGTTCGGCTCGGCGGCCACCGCCCGGTCAGCGGCGGCGGCGGCGCCTTTCCAGGGCGTCCGGTCGATGTTCCAGTCACCGCGCGGCAGGGTCTTGCGGGCCTGGTCGGCCAGCTTCTGCGCCTGGGCCGCCGCCTCGGTAGCCGACTGGGGCGGGGCGGGGGGCGTGTTAGCTTTCTGAGCCTGGGCACCCGCGAGGCTCAGGGTCGCCAGCAGCGCAATCTGGGTCCATTTATGATTCATGAAAACCTCCAAAGGAACTCACACCAGTTTAAAAAGTTCCAGATGACGCAGATGATGAGAAGCGGACGGGGCCTTAAGAAACGGCCAGCCCGATGTCGCTGCTCCGGCTCCGCTCCCCCAACTCCCGCTACACTGCACCGTGATGCCGCGCCGCACCCTCGGACTTGCCCTGCTGATTCTGGTGACCTGCATCTGGGGCAGCACCTTCGCGGTGGTCAAGACCCTGGGCGAAAGCCTGGCGCCACAGTCGCTGATCGCCTGGCGCTTCCTGATCGGGACCGTGGCTCTGCTGCCGCTGCTGGCCTGGCGCCGCCCGACCCGGAGCGCTTCCTCCAGGCCCCCGCGCTCCCTGCTACGCGACAGCCTGACGATGGGAGGGTGGCTGATCGTCGGCTACGGCACCCAGACCATCGCCCTCCAGACGACCAGCGCCAACCGGGCCGCCTTCATCACGGCGCTGAGCGTGGTGCTGGTGCCGCTGTGGCAGACCCTGGTGGCCCGCCGCGCCCTGGGCGGCTTTCTGTGGGCAGCCGTGGCGCTGGCGGTGGCGGGTCTGGCGCTGCTGTCCTGGGAAGGCGGCCCACTGGTGATCGGGGACGCCTGGGCGCTGGGCTGCGCCGTGAGCTACGCGGGCTTCATCCTGGCGCTGGACCGCACGACCCGCTGGCACGCCGCCCTGCCGTTCACGCTGCTGCAACTGCTCAGCGTGGCGGCGCTGGCCTGGCTGTGGGCGCTGCTGTCGGGCGCGAGCCTCAGGCCGCCCGCGTCCACCTGGAGCGGCCTGATCTACCTGGGCCTGGCCGCCACCGCCCTGACCACCCTGATGCAGACCCTGGGCCAGCGCTGGGTGAGTGCCGCGCAGGCCAGCATCATCTACGCGCTGGAACCGGTGAGCGCCACGCTGTTCAGCTTTCTACTCATCGGCGAGCAGGTCGGGCTGCGCGGCCTGATCGGCGGAGCGCTGGTGGTCGCGGCGACGGTGCTGAGCCAGAAGGGCCACGTCCAGCCCCCCGCACATCAACTGGCCGAGGCGCCGGAACTGGATGTCAGTTCGCCTCAGCCTTGATCGGTGCTGAATGAACCAGCGCTGGGGTTTCGTCGCCGCTCAGCGCACGGGCGAACCAGTCGGGCAACCGGCCCTTGAAGTAGCGCTCGCCCCAGACACTGGCCCACTCGGTGAAGGTGCCGCCCTCGATGGCCGCCCGTGAGCGCTCGACCAGGCGGTGCAGGTAGCGCAGGTTGTGCAGCGAGAGCAGCCTTGGCGAGAGCATCTCCTCGGCTTTGGTCAGGTGGGCCAGGTAGGCGCGGGTGTGGTGGACGCAGGCGTAGCAGTCACAGTCGGGGTCGATGGGGATCAGTTGCTGCCGGGGCGGGGCGCTATTCAGGTTCAGCCGCCCGTCGTCGGTCAGGGCGTAGCCGAAGCGGCCCGTGCGGGTCGGGTACACGCAGTCGAACATGTCCACGCCCAGCGCGATGCCCGCCACCAGGTCTTCGGGGTGGCCCACGCCCATCAGGTAACGCGGCTTGGATTCCGGCAGCCGGGCCGCCGTGTAGGCCACCGCCGGGAACATCTGGTCCTTGCTCTCGCCCACCGCCAGGCCGCCGATGGCAAAGCCGGGCGTGCCGAAGGGCAGCGTGGCGCCCAGGCTCTGCTGGCGCAGCTCCGGGTGAATACCGCCCTGCACGATGGCGAACAGCGCCTGATCGTCACGGCCCCGTTCACCCTGAGACTGGGCCTTCAGACTGCGTTCCAGCCAGCGCACGGTGCGCTCCAGACTTGAGCGGATGTACGGCGGCTCGGCGGGAAACGGCGGGCACTCGTCGAAGGCCATGATGACGTCGGCGCCGAGCAACCCTTGCACCTCGATGCTGCGCTCCGGCGTCAGGCTGACCAGCGACCCGTCGAGGTGGCTCTTGAAGACCACGCCCTCCTCCGAGATGCTGCGCATATGGCCCAGGCTCATCACCTGGAAGCCGCCGGAGTCGGTCAGAAAAGGGCCGGGGTAGGCGGTGAAGCCGGGCAAGCCGCCGTGCGCGGCGACCATCTCGGCGCCGGGGCGCAGCATCAGGTGATAGGTGTTGCCCAGAATCATCTGCGAGCCGATGCCAGTCAGCTCCTCGGCGCTGAGGCCCTTGACGCTGCCCTGGGTGCCCACCGGCATGAACATCGGCGTCTGCACGCTGCCGTGCGGCGTCTGAAAACGGGCGGTGCGGGCGCGGCCATCCCGGCTCTGAATCTCGAACTCGAACATTGGGTCATTCTCTCACGGCGTCAGCACTTTACCGGCCAGCGCCGACTGCACCAGCGCTCTGATCTCTTCCGGCAACTGCTGAAGCTGCCACTCGCGTTCAGCGTCCACCGACCCACCCGCCGCCTTGACCGCTTACAGCGCGTACCGGACGCTGCTGAGCGAGTGATCGGCCAGGTGCGCGGTGGCAACGGCGTGCCCCACCGCACGGGCAACGGCCACCGCGACGGGATTCGCGGTTTCTCTGGCAGCGGCTCCTCTGGCAACGGTATGGGCGGCGACGGCAGCTTTGCGGGCTTCGGTCATGGTTGCCTGCCCAGACGTCCAGGCGCGGGCTATTGGCTGTTGCAAATACGTCGATCAGTCGGGCGTCGGAGTCAGCTTCACTAGAGCAGTACTCCAAATTACGCCACGGGGAAAACAGCCTCCCCGCGCCTCCATTCTGCGTCCTGCTCAGTTAAAACTACTCGCTCCGCTCGGTCATAAAAAAGGTCTTTTTATGACATCTGCTCTAAGGAGTGGCGACACATGCTCGGCGCAGGTGCAGGCCCAGATCATCAGCAACCGGTGATGATCCAGGCTCAATGACCCGCCCCGGCGAACGGTTACAAAGCGCTGATCCCGCATGACTCACCCTTATTATAACGTCATCGATATAGCGAAGGTTACAACCGGTTGATTGTATGAATCGTCTCAAGTCTGGACGCTCGGTCTTATCACAACCCCCCGACCCGAAACGAAAAGCCCCCCTCTCTGGGAGGGGGCCAAGCGACAACTTTGATTTGTGCTGGAGCGGGAGACGCGATTCGAACGCGCGACATTTACCTTGGCAAGGTAATGCTCTACCAACTGAGCTACTCCCG
>NZ_JANYGJ010000055.1 GCF_025362455.1 Deinococcus sp.
TGATGACGAACCAATTTGCGCCGCAAACCGTTGGTGTGCCAGCCGTCAAGTTTTTTTTGGGTGCTGCTGCTCTTCCTGGCTGACGATGACCTGAAACAGATCACGCAGAAACGGCACATGTGCTGAACGCAGCACCCGTTCAATCTCGCCCACGCTGGCACCGGGCCGAATCTGGGTCTCCAACTCAGCGATCAGTTCCTGGTACGCTTCGTCCGCCTGAACTCTCCATCCTGCTGTTGTCGGCTCCATGGCCCATCATCCCCCATTTCTGAGTTGCACCCATCCGGATGTCTGGCTGCACACCTGCCTGGGGCAGCATCCTGCCGAGCTGCTGAAGGTACTCGCCGAGCTCTCGGCGGACCTGAAGCAGCCACCGCTGAGTGTGCGGCAGGTGGTGCAGGCACTGGAGCAGTCAGGACTGCCCGTGAGCGGCGGCGCCTTGCTGGCACTGCTGGACGCCTCATGACGCCGACACCCAGTAGCACGCACACCTAAGTATCTCCTTGTCAAGCTTTAGATTTACCGAGCGGGAGGAGTGGCGTGCCCAGGCGCGTTCTTGTCCAGAACGGCACTGTCTTGAGCAGAACGGCACCTATCGGGCCTGCTCGCCTATCGGGCCTTCTTGGGCAGAACGGACTGTCGTCGTGAATGGACGCGCCTGGGCACGCCACTCCTCCCCCTGGGGACGCCTGCCCGCTGGCCGCTCCGTTCACGACGAAGAGCGAGTGAGGAAGAAAGTATGTCCTGGCTAACATTTCGGGCTTCCGCAAACAGCGCTCCATCCCTCCACTCCCGCCAGGACATACTTAGATACGGATTCCGATTGAATCGTTTTGTAAAAACGATGAGATCCGACCAACGGGAGTAGGAGCAGGTACGGATTCCGCTAGCTGAACACCACTACGCTACTGGCGGCAATCGTCGGCCCGGCCCTGCTCTACACTGACCTACATGGCCGTTTCCGCCTCTGGCACCCGCGTCACCTTCTCGCCGCCCGCCGGGGCCGCCGCCCTGATGGGCGACTTCACCGACTGGACCAAGCGCCCGGCTATTCCGGTGGTCAATGCTCAGCCGATCACCCTGACGCTGCCGCGCGGCGCCTGGGTCGAGTACGCCTGGATCGGCGCGGACGGCAAGCCCTTTGCCGATCCCGACAACGACCGGCTCTCGGTCAACCCCTGGTGGACCTACCCCCGCGCCGCCGAGGTGGGCGTATACCCGCAGCACGAACTGTGGCACGGTGAAGCGCCCACCGACCCGGCCCAGCGCGGTACGGCGCACCGGCTGGCCTGGAACGGTCAGGTGTTTCCCGGCAAGCGGCGCGGCTACGTCTACACCCCGCCCGGCTACGACGCGGCGCGGACCTACCCGGTCTACTACGTGCAGGACGGCGTGGCGTTTTTCCGCACCGGCAGGCTCGGTGAACTGATGGACCGGGCACTGGAGCGGGGGCTGATCGACCCGGCGGTGCTGGTGTTCGTCGAGCCCGGCGAGCGCAACGACGAGTATTACCTCAACGACCGCTATTTCGAGTTTCTGGTCAGCGAGGTTATGCCGGTGGTCGAGGCCGGGTATTCCGTGTCGAGGGCGCCGGGCGGACGCGGGCTGTGGGGCGCCTCGCTGGGCGGGCTGATCAGCTTATATACCGCCTGGTGCCGTCCAGAGGTGTTCGGTAAGGTGGTCAGCCACAGCGGGGCCTTCATCGCCGCGCCGCAGGGCCGGGTGGGCAACCAGATCGACACCACCACGGCGGGCGAGTGGCTGCGCGAGCAGCTTGAAGGCAGACCGCCCCGGAATCTGACGCTCAGCTTGGACACCGGCACGCTGGAATGGCTCCTCTCTCCCAACCGCCGGATGGCCGCCACACTGAGCGACCTGAACGTCCCGCACCAGTACCGCGAGTATCCCAGCGGGCACAACTGGGTCACCTGGCGGGCCGCCCTGCCCGAAGCGCTGCTGTACATGCAGGGCAACTCAGACTGAGGCCCGTATAGTACCGGTAGCTGCGGCGCCCAGACACCGCCCCGGCGAGAGGACACCCCCTGTGTTGCCCACGACTTCGCTCAAAGACCTGCTCGACATCCTGCTGGTGGCGACCCTGTTCTACCAGGGCTACACGCTGCTCAACGGCACCCGCGCCGTCAACGTGCTGCGCGGCGTGGGCGTGTTCGTGCTGGCCTGGGCGGCGTCGAACTTCTTGCAACTCACGGCGCTGAACTCGCTGCTGGGCCGCATCGCGCCGGTGGGCTTATTTGCGCTGGTGGTGGTGTTTCAGCCCGAACTGCGGGCCACGCTGGAGCGCATCGGGCGCCCCCGGCTGCGCGGGGCGGGCAGCGGCGCGGCCATTCAGGACATCGCCCGCGCCACCGAGCGCATGGCCGAGCGCAAAACCGGGGCCTTGATCGCCATCGAGCGCCGGACCCCGCTGGGTGAGTACGCGGCCAGCGGCGTGGGCCTGGACGCCCGCATCAGTGCGCCGTTCATCGAGGCGCTGTTTGCCCGCAACGCCCCGCTGCACGACGGCGGCGTGATCGTGCAGTCGGGCCGGGTGGTGGCCGCCGCCTGCCTGTTTCCCTTGCAGAGCAGCGACGGGATTTACCGGCGCTACGGCACCCGCCACCGCGCCGCCATCGGTCTGTCCGAGCTGACCGACGCCGTGGTGCTGGTGGTCAGCGAGGAGCGCGGCAGTGTCCGGCTGGCCCTCTCCGGGCGCCTGAGCGCCGATCTGAGCGGCACCGAGCTGCGCGAACGGCTGCGGGAGCTGGTGTATGAGTAGGGGGATGTGGGGAGTGGGATGTGGGGAGTGGGGAGAGCGGGAAGTGGACGGGGGGATAGCGCGTGCCTGAGCCGATTCACAGCCCTGAGCCGGTTCACAGCCCGGATAGGCAGGTGCCAGGCACACGCTTGCCGGAGGCGCCGAGGCCGCTCAAAAAACGGCGCGGGCCGCTGGAAGCCGTGCGCTACTGGTGGGGGCGGCTGCTGCACAATCTGCCGCAGAAGGCGCTGGCGCTGCTGCTGGCGGCCAGCGTCTGGTTCATAGCGACGCAGGACCGCCGCGCCAACATCCAGCAAATCTACGAGGTGGCGCTCGACGTGCGCGACACCACCGGGGGCCGTGAAAAGCGGGCGGTCAGCGGCCTGAACCCGGCCAGCGTGCGCGTGACGCTCAGCGGCAGCCGCCAGCGCCTGGGCGCCCTGAGCGCCAGCGACGTCCAGGCGTATGTGGACGTGACCGATCTGCCCGACGGCGATTTCAGCCGCACCGTGCGGATCGTCGGCCCGGACGGCACCAACTCGGTGCGGGTCACGCCCACCGTCGCCCAGGGCCGCATCGACGCCGAACTCAGCCGCACCCAGCCGGTGACGCTGAGCGTGGGCGCCGCGCCGGGCAACAGCGTGCCCAGATACCTGCTCTCGCCGCGTCAGGTGACGGTGCGCGGCCCCGACCGGCTGGTGAGTGCCGTGGAGCGGGTCATTACCGTGCCGGTCAGTCTGGCGCAGGGCCAGCAGCTCGAAACCCGCCTGATCGCGCTCGATGCCCAGGGCGCCCCGGTGAACGTGACGCTCAGCCCGGCCAGCGTGACCCTGACCCGCGTCGATCTCGGCAGCCTGCCGGTCCGCAGCGTGCCGGTGGCCCTGGCCGCGCCGCCTAGCGGCCTGAAAGTCACGGCGTCGAGCATCACCCCGGCCAATGTGCGGCTGATCGGCCCCGCCGACGCCCTGGCCCGCATCACCAGCGTCGGCGCGGCGCTGAGCTACCGCCCCGGCACCTACAGCGCCCAGCCGGTCCTCAAGCTCCCCGACGGCGTGCGCTCACTCGATCAGGTGCGCGTCCAGGTGACGGTGACAGGGCCATGAGGTGTTGGGCCGTGAGGCCAGCTTGAACGAGAAGGCGCCGCCCCCACTCGCCGTTCTCAGCAACGTCACGGTCAGCCTGGGCAGGCCGCTGCTGTGTGGGCTGGACTTCACACTGATGCCCGGCGCCGCCTGGCTGATCGGTGGCCCCAACGGCGGCGGCAAGAGCAGCTTTCTGCGCGTGCTGCGCGGCGAGCTGCTGCCCAATCAGGGCGAGCGGACCTACCACCTCGGCGGCCAGGTTTCGCGCTCCGGCGTGCGGGCGCTGCGGGCGCTGGCGCTGGTGTCGCCCGAACAGGAAGCCTTCTACCTGACCCGCGACTGGCTCCAGACCGTCGGTGACGTGCTGCTGAGCGGCCTGAGCGGCGAGGCGCTGCGGCTGAGCGAACCAGGCACCGCCGACCTGGCGCGGCTGGCCGAAGTGGCTGCCCAGACCGGTCTGAACGCCCTGCTGGAGCGCGACTTCCGGACCCTTTCGCACGGGCAACGGCGCCGGGCTCTGCTGGGTCGTGCGTTGATGCCCCGCCCGGCAGCCCTGCTGCTCGACGAATTCACGGACGGCCTGAGCGCAGCGGCCCGCGCCGAGCTGGGCGAAGTCCTGCGCGGCGTCTGGCAAAGCGGCGTGGCCGTCGTGCTGGTCACCCACCGCCCGGAGGAGGCGCCCGATCTACCCTGGCAACGCGCCTGGATTGAAGGCGGGCGGCTGAAGCCGGGCCAACCCGGTCTGGACCGTCCAGCGCAGGCCTTGAGGGTCAGCTCGCCAACGTCCAGCTCAGCGCCAGCGCCAATGAGCCCGGCGCCAATAGACCCCGCCCCGCTCATCGTTGTGGAGCAGGCCGAGGTCTACCGAAACGGCCACCACGCGCTCGGCCCCGTCACCTGGACCTGGCACTCAGGCGAGCACTGGCTGGTGACGGGCGAAAACGGCGCGGGCAAGAGCACGCTGGCGCGGCTGATCGCCGGGGAGCTGCACCCGGCACTGGGCGGGCAGGTCCACCGGCCCTTTTTACAACGAGAACGGCTGGAGCGCGACCTGGGCCACCTCCGCCGTCAGCAGATCGGCCTGCTGGGCGCCGAGGTCGCCATCCGCCAGCGGCGCGACTGGACCGGGCTGGAGGTCATCGGCTCGGCCTTCGGCGGCACCGAGGGCTTCACGCACGAGCTGAACAGAGAGCAGCGCAGGCGCGTGCTGGAGCTGGCCGGGCGGCTGGGCGTCGGCGAATTGCTGACCCGGAGTGCCGCCACGCTCTCGCAGGGGCAATGGCGCCGCCTGCTGCTGGCCCGCGCCCTGGTGGCCCGGCCACGTTTGATCATTCTGGACGAGGGCCTGGATTTTCTGGACGCCGAGAGCCGCCTGGAGGTCACCGCACTGATCGCCGAGGCGCAGCGGCAGGGCAGCCATCTGCTGGTCGTCTCGCACCGGGAGGCCGATGTGCCGCCGGGACTGACCCACCACCTGAAGCTCGGCGGCGGCAAGGTCGTGAGCAGCGGCCCGCTTCGGCAGGCATGAGAGTCCGATAAACCGTGCCAGACAGTCTTCCCATCTGAAGACACTGCGATGAATTTGTCAGAGTCGGTGCGCTACAACCTGCTCCAT
This sequence comes from Deinococcus sp., assembly GCF_025362455.1. Lineage (GTDB taxonomy): Bacteria > Deinococcota > Deinococci > Deinococcales > Deinococcaceae > Deinococcus. Next base: position 5,453 of record NZ_JANYGJ010000055.1, read on the forward strand.
CAACGGCTGACACGTCCTGCCGTTCGGTCCAGCGCCTCAGTTCACCGCCTTAACCGTACCTTCATCTTTCGCGGCTGCACATCTAACCTGTTGAGCTGCGCGTATCTCCAAGTGAGGCCACCATGACAGTTGCTCCCAATCGGCACACCATCAACCGGCACACCGTCAACCGGAGGGGCACCCTCGCTCCTCGCCTGGGCCTATCCCTTACGCTGCTGGGCGCCGCCCTGGCGGGCTCCGGGCAGGCCGCACCTGCACAGACCTACAGCGTGCAGACCTACGTGTTCAAGCACGGCGAACTCTCGACCACCGACCCCATCGGCGCAGGCTTTATCAAGGTCAGCTTGCTGTCACCCGAAAAGTCCGAGTCGACTCTCTATGTGCGCGGACTGACGCCCAACACCGCTTACATGGCCCATTATCACGCGCTGGGGCCGAAATCGGGCGCCCTGTTTCGCACGCCCTGTGAATCGAACGGCCCGATCACGCTGGGCTTTCCGGCCTTCAAATCCGACGCTCGCGGGCGGGCCATCGTCAAGCTCAGCGCCGATCCGGCCACCATCGCGGGCGGAGCGGGCGCCTACATCAACATCCACCGCGCCGACGATCCGGGCGACATTCCGCTGTGCGCGGTGGTCCTCAAAGACGGCGCGACCACCACGCCCGCCGCCAGCAAAGGCGCCGACGACACGATGGCCGACATGCCGGGCATGGCCAGCACGGCTGAGAATACCGTGACCATCATCGACAACGCCTTCCGCTTCAAGTCGGGCGGCGAAACCCTGAAGATCAAGGTGGGCGACACCGTGAAGTGGACCTACGACGGCAAAGTCACCCACGACATCAATTCACTGAGCGCTCCCAGCCTCAAATCGCCCAAGCTCAGGCGCGGCGACACTTACAGCTACACCTTCAACAAACCCGGCACCTTCGGCTTTTACTGCTCGTTTCACGAGGGCATGGGCGGCACCATCATCGTGACCGCTCGCTGAGCAGCGATGTCAGTTAGAGTCGGTCAATGACAGTCGGTCAATGACAGTCAGTCAACAAGCAGCCGCTTTATCAGCAATACACGCAGCAAGGGAGATCACCATGAACGCCATCAAGATTGTCCTCGGATTGACCGCCGCCCTGACCCTGGGTTCCTGCACCATGATGAACAAGCCCACCACCTACACCTTCAAGCACAAAGCCATCGAGGCCGATCCGGCGGCGGCGGGCGTGGCCAGCGTGAGCCTGGGCAACGCTGGCATGAGCACCACCACCCTGACGCTCAGCGGCCTGACCCCCGGCAAGGCCTACATCTCGCACTACCACGCCTTCGGCCCGGCGTCGAGCAACGATCCCTGCGCCTCCAACGGCCCGGTGACGGTGGGCTTTCCCAACTTCACCGCCGACGCTATGGGCATGGCCACCACGGTCCTAAGCACCGACATGGCCAAGATTGCCGGTGACGCGGGCGCCTACATCAACGTGCATTACGCCAGCGACCCCAGCACTATTCCTATTTGTGCGCCGATCAAAATGGTCAAGGGCTGAGCCCTACAAGCTGAATTCGAAGCCGACACAAGCGCCCGACCCCTCACAATGGGGCCGGGCGCTTTGATGTGGTCCGCTCAGCGGCGGATGATCTGCACGTCGAAGGAGCCGCCGCGCACCTTGATGATGAGCTGGGCCTCGTCCTCGCCCTGGAAGCGGGCGTTCACGGCGTTGCCGCGCTCGTCACGGTTCACCAGTCGGTAGCCCTGGTTCTGGAGTTCGTTGGCGTACTGGATGTAGATCTGGGCGACGGTCTGCTGGCTCTGAAACTGCGAGCGCCAGTTCGGCTGGTTGCGCCAGACCGGCAGCGTCACCACCGGGTTGGTCTGGACCGGCTGGACATTGCCGGAGCCGTAAGCGACGTTGTAGTAGGCCACGTCGGTGATCCAGCTATTTTGCGGCACCGGGTTCTGGACCGGGTTGACCACGATGCTCAGCGCCTGGGCGAGCTGCTGAGAGCCGCCCTGGGCCGCCGGGGCGACGGTGGCGAACTTGTCCTGGCCGCTGCGGAAGCTGGCGATGCTGGAGGTGTCCAGCGGGCTCAGGCTGGCCAGCGCCAGCACCTTGTTCAGACCGTAGGGCGCGGCGATGTCGAAGGTGAAGCCGTCGCCCGCCGAGGGAAAGGCCTTGACGGTGTTGGCCTTGACGAAGTTGGCGCCGCCCGCATAGCGGTTGGGCAAAATCAGATCGACCTGGCCGTTGGGGTCCACGTTGAACAGGTAAACGTAGGCGTCGCGGCTGACACGGGTATACAAGCGGATGCGGTCACCGGGCAGGTAGTTGGGCGTCTGTGAGCCGCTGCTGTCGCGGTCGGTCCAGACCTGCACCGAAACGTCGGCGGGCACGGGGTTGACGATGATGCTCTGGGCGCTGATTTTGGGGGTGGCGAACGCGGGGGCACCGAGCAGGCCGAGCGAGAGGCCGAGGGTGGCAGCGGAGATCAGGGTCTTGTTCATGTCCGCAGTGTGACGCTGAGCACTGACGGCAGGCTGATGGGGCGCCTGAAGGGATGCCTGGTAAATTCTCATAGCCCGTCAGCAAGCTGATTGGAGGAGTCAGAGAAACACGCTGGGCGAGACCTTAAAATGGCGGCCCAGTCGCCGGGCGTGCTCGGCGGTGAACGTCCGCTTACCACTGGTGAGTTTGCTGATCTGGCCCTGGTCGATCCCCGTCGCCTCGGAAAGACCTTGCTGCGTTACTCCATGCTCCTTCATCAGCAGGCGCAGTTCCATGTCGGGCGCGGCAGGCGGAATCGGATAGTGTTCGACTTCGTAAGCCATGATGCGCTGCATCAACGTCTCAGCCAGCGGTGCGAGTGGATGACTCACCGTGTCGCCGATTTCACGGTCGAGTAACTGGAGGAAGGCGGTGGCGCTGATGAGGTCGGCTTCGCTCGCGATGGGAGTGAACGCCTCCGGGGCGAGGCCCTGAAGCTGCTGAAACGTGCTGGAGAGTTGGGAGAAGTTGGTCACTTATGGCCTCCAGGCATCGTATGCCCGATGTGTGAAAACAGCCTCGATCAAGAATCGCTGACCGGGAAAGTTCGGAAAGACGATCAGCCGGTACTTGTTGCCGCCAATGTTGAAGACGATAAATCCCCCCACCCAGTCGGCACTGCCGTAGTCGCCACGGACCTCTGCGAAGTTGCCGTAGGTCGTCCTCTGAACGTGACGTAACCACTCGCGCAGCGGCTCCTCAGCTTCAGGGTAGTCAGCCCAAAAAGCAGCGAGGGTGCGAGGGACAAGGACGTTCACAGGGCAATTATGGCACAGGGTCATAGATATGGTGAATTCCAGTTGCTAGCGCAGCGTGATCCGGAGGGGCTACGCTTTCTCTGACAGGAGCTTTCTCTGACAGGAGAAAACATGTGCTACCACCGCATCACGCTGCCTCTACGGTACAAGATCGAAGCGTTCTGTGAGGGGGGCATACGGCCAGCCAGATCGCCACGCAGCTCGGCGTCCACCGCACGACCACCTTGCGTGAACTGGAGCGCTGCACGCCGTATACGGCCCAAGGCGCTCAGCAGGACGCTGAGCACTGACGGCAGGCTGATGGGGCGCCTGAAGGGATGCCTGGTAAATTCTCATGGCCCATCAGCAAGCTCAGGCGCCCGGCATGGGACAGTCGAGCTCACCCCCGCCCAATCTTGTCCCCGCTGCCACTTGCCCTCCCCAGGCGGCGCTACCATACCCCCGTGACCCGCCGCACCCCCGCCGACCCTGGCAGCAACACCCAGACGCTGGAGCGCACCCAGACCACGCGCCCACGCCTCTACCGGGTGCTGCTGCTCAACGACGACTACACCCCGATGGACTTCGTGGTGATGGTGCTGGGGCAGTATTTTCGCAAGGCCGAGCCCGAAGCCCAGGCCATCATGCTGGCGGTTCACCGCAAGGGGCAGGGCGTGGCCGGGGTGTATACCCGCGAGGTGGCCGAAACCAAGGTCGCCCAGGTGACCCAGCACGCCCGCGCCGAGGGCTTTCCGCTGCGCGTGGTGGCCGAGCCGGAGCCGGACCTATGAGCCGCGAGCGTATGAACAGAAGGAATTGCTTATGATTGCCGCCCAGTTCAGCCGGACCTTAGAACGCGCCGCCATCCTCGCCGGGGAGCGCGGCCACGAATACGTGACGCTGGAGCACCTGCTCTACGCCCTGACCGACGACCCCGACGCCAGGGCGGCCCTGCTCGGCAGCGGCGCGGACCTGAAGCGCCTGCGAACCGATCTCGATGCCGTGCTGGCCACTTTTGAAGAAGTCAACGCCCACCCCGAACTGACCCTCGGCGTGCAGGAAGTCGTGCAGGACGCCGTGCTCCAGCGCCACGCCAGCGGCAAGGGTCGCCAGGACGTGACCGGCGACCTGGTGCTGATCGAACTCTTAGAGCAGCCCGACAGTTTCGCTCGCGCCGCGCTCGAAGCCCAGGGTGTCACCCGGCTGAGGGTGCTGGACTACGTCAGCCACGGCGGCGAGCAGCAGGGCCAGCCCGGCACTGAATCCGGCACCGAGGACACGGCACTAGAAGGCGAGCAACCTATAGACCCACTCGCCGCCTACACCACCGACCTGACCGCCCAGGCCGAGGCGGGCAGCCTCGATCCGGTGATCGGCCGCGCAGTGGAGCTGGAGCGGGTGCTGCACATCTTGGCGCGGCGCACCAAGAACAATCCGGTGCTCGTCGGCGAGCCGGGCGTGGGCAAAACCGCGCTGGCCGAGGCGCTGGCCCAGCACGTCAGCGGCAAGGACGCGCCCGGCTTTTTGCGTCAGGCCCGCGTCTACGCGCTGGATATGGGCGCTCTCATCGCCGGAACGCGCTACCGGGGCGACTTCGAGCAGCGCCTCAAGGCCGTGCTGAAGGCGCTGGAATCGCACAACTGCGTGCTCTTTATAGATGAGCTGCACACCCTGGTCGGCGCCGGGGCCACCGAGGGCGGCAGCATGGACGCGGCGAACCTGCTCAAACCCGCCCTGGCACGCGGCGGGCTGCGGGTGCTGGGCGCCACCACGCCCCAGGAGCTGCGCCATCTGGAACGGGACCGGGCACTCTGGCGCCGCTTCGGCGTCGTGGACGTGCCGGAGCCCAGTGAACAGGACGCGCTGGAGATTCTGAAGGGCCTACGTAACCGCTACGCCGAGCACCATCACGTGACCTACAGCGAGGCCGCCCTGGACGCCGCCGTGAAGCTCTCGGCCCGCTACGTGCGCGACCGCTTTCTGCCCGACAAGGCCATCGACGTGATCGACGAGGCGGGGGCGGCCAGATCAGTGCGCGGCCTGGGCGGCGAGGTCACGGAGGCCGACATCGAGGCGACGGTGGCCCGCATCGCCCGCGTGCCGGTGGGGCAGGTCAGGGCCGAAGAGGTCAAGTCGCTCGCCACGCTGGAACAGGACCTGGGTGAGCGCGTCTACGGTCAGGCGGCAGCCGTCAAGGCCCTGTCGAGCGCCGTGAAACTGGCCCGCGCCGGGCTGCGCGACCCGCGTAGACCCCAGGGCGCCTTCCTGTTCGCCGGGCCGACGGGCGTGGGCAAAACCGAGCTGGCGCGGGCGCTGGCCGACAGACTCGGTGTGGAACTCCTCAGATTCGACATGTCCGAATACCAGGAGCCGCACACCGTCGCCCGGCTGATCGGGGCGCCGCCCGGCTACGTGGGCTTCGATCAGGGCGGGCTGCTGACGGGCGCCATCGCCAAGCATCCCCAGGGCGTGCTGCTGCTCGACGAGATCGAGAAGGCGCACCCGGATGTGTACAACATCTTTTTGCAACTGCTCGACCACGGCACGCTGACCGACCACGCGGGCAAGAAGATCGATGGGCGCGGCCTGATGGTCCTGTTCACCACCAACGCGGGCGCCGCCGACGCCTCGCGGCCCGCGCTGGGCTTCGCTCCGGTGGGGCGCGGCAGCGAGCAACTCGAAGCGGTCAAGCGGACCTTCACGCCGGAATTCCGCAACCGCCTCGACGGCATCATTCCCTTCGCGGCGCTGTCGGAGTCGGTCATGGCGCAGGTCGTGGACAAGTTCCTGGCCGAGCTGGACGCGCAGCTTACCGAACGGGGCGTGACCCTGAGCGTCACGCCCGCCGCCCGCGCCCTGCTGGCGCGGCTGGGCTACGACCCGGCCATGGGCGCCCGTCCGCTGGGCCGCGTCATCGAGGAGCGCCTGAAGCGCCCGCTGGCCGACGAACTGCTGTTCGGACGCTTATCAGGCGGCGGCAAGGTCACGGTGGGCGTCCAGGGCGGGGAATTGACGCTGAGGTGAGCGCCTGGAGTGAAGGGAGGGCCAGCCCACCGAACGCGGTCATCTCTGAATTCCGTTTTCAAACAGCGGGATCCTTCACTATCAGGATGACAACGTATCGACTCTCCTACGCCCGCTCGTAGGCGTCCGAGCTGGTCAGCACCAGCAGGTCGTCGTCCACCCTCAGCTCGCTGGTGAAGCCGCTTTCCAGATTCTTGTAGCGGTAGGTCTGCTCGGCGGTGCGGGTGTAGCGCTGGCGCACGGCTCTGAGGGACAGGTCCGGCACGTTCACCCAGGCGGCCAGAAGGTCGCCCGACTGGCCCACGCCCAGCTTCAGGCGGCGCAGCGCCAAGGTGTTGGTGATCGGCGTGACGCGCAGGTCGAGGTCGGTGCAGTGCTCAAGCTTGCTCAGACGGTGGCCGGAGGCGCTGCTCCAGACGCCGGATTTGGAGCGGTAGATGGTCATGGCCGCGCCGCCCGCCACTTGCAGATCGAGGATGGTGGGGCAGCCGTCGTCGCCGAGGTCGAGTTCGTACTTCAGCGCGAAGGCGTGTCCGCCCTGGCGGCCCACCACCGTCCCCTCGGCGCGGCTCCAGCGCAGCAGACGCAGATGCTCCAGCGTCGGAGCGTCGGGGTTGAGGCTGCGCCACAGCAGCGGGGAGGCGGGGTCTGACATACCGGCCAGTTTAGCCCGGCAACTCCAGGCATCTCCAGTTTCTCTTTGCACCGATCTTTGGGCACCGATCTTTGGGCACCGATCTTTGGGCACCGATCTTTAGGCACCGATCTTTGGGCACCGATCTTTAGGCCGAAATATCCACACCGAGTTTCGCCCAGCCCACCGCATCAATGCCTACGCCAGACGGCCTAGAGCAGTACTCCGAATTACGCCACGGGGAAAACAGCCTCCCCGCGCCTCCATTCTGCGTCCTGCTCAGTCAAAACTACTCGCTCCGCTCGGTCATAAAAAGGGTCTTTTTATGACATCTGCTCTAGAGTCAACCCGTCAGAACACAATCCGGGCCACAGACGCTAGGCTGGCGGCATGACTCAAGTGCGCCGTCCGACTCCTGTTCGCAAACGCTCGCCCCTGCCCGCCCTGGGCATAGGCGCCCTGCTCCTGGTGGGCGGCCTGGCCGGGGGCACCGCCTACATCGGCTCGCAGACCGTCACCGCTCAGGAAGACCTGGCCAAAAATATCAAGACGGCGGTGGAGGCCACCGGTTACGCCCAGGTGAAGAGCAGCACCTATGACCGGGGGTTCATGAACAGCACCCAGACCATGAACATCGTGCTGGGGCTCAAGGGCGAGAGCAAACCGGTGGGCCTGACACTGATTAACCACATCCAGCACGGACCGCTGCCGGGATTTAAGGCGGTGGGCCAGGCAGTGATCGACAGCGAGGTGAAATTTACCGACGCCGCCCTGCAAACCAAATTCGAGGCGGCGCTGAAAGGCCAGAAACCCACCATCCGGACCGTGGTGGGGCTGGGCGGCGCCACCAGCAGCCAGATTGAGGTACCTGCCGGAAGCCTGACCGAGCAGGGCACCACCGTGAGCTGGCAGGCGTTGATGGGCGACGTGCAAAACGCTGGCCTGACCGGCAGCGCCGACCTGAGCTGGCCGGAATTCAAGGTCGTGGGTGACGGCGTGAACATGACCATCAGCGGCGTGAGCGTCAAGGGCAACACCGTCAAGCAGAGCCTGAGCGACCCGCTGGCGGTGGGCGACCAGACCCTGCGCATCGGCAGCATCAGGGTCGCGGGCAGCAGCGGCGGACAGGCGGGTACTGTCAGCATCAAGGATATGGCGCTGGTGTCAAAAAGCAGCGTCATGGGCGGGTTCTACAACGGCGCCCTGAGCTACGACATCGGCCAGGCGGATATCGACTCGCCCGGCGCCGTGGCCCAGAGCTTCAAGAACGCGCAGCTTCGCCTGAGCATGAACCACCTCAGCCGCGAGCCGCTGGTGCGCCTGCTGGCGCTGGTCAACAGCCTCAACGAGAAAAACCGGGCCGCCGGAAGTAGCGCCGCCAGCGGCCTGGCGAGCCTCAGCGCCGCCCAGCGCAAAGCCGCCACCGACGACGCCCTGGCGCTGCTCAAAGCCCAGCCGGTGCTCTCGGTCGACCGCCTGAGCCTGGTGCGCCCGGAAGGCGAGCTGGTGCTGAGCGCCAGGGCCGAGATACCCGGCGCCGCCAAACTGAACGCCGAAAGCGTGCAGATGCTGACCCAGGCTCCGGCGCTGGGTGTGGGTATGCTCAAACTTCAGGCCCAGTTCAAAGGCCCGGACGCCGCCCTGCGCGGGCTGCTGGGCACCATTGCGCCCTCGGTGACCAGCAGCCTGGACGGACTGATTCAGGCTGGCTTCCTGAAAAAGCAGGGCCGCGATCTGGTCAGCGACCTGTCGCTCAATGAGGGCAAGCCGACCATCAACGGGCAGGCGATGGGGCAGTAAGTCGGGGTTTGGCCGCGTGGGGCGCCTTCCAGATCGGGGGCACCCCACTAGAGCAGCACTCCGAATTACGCCACGGGGAAAACAGCCTCCCCGCGCCTCCATTCTGCGCCTTGCTCAGTCAAAACTACTCGCTCCGCTCGGTCATAAAAAGGGTTTTTTTATGACATCTGCTCTAGTCCATTCGGTGTGCTCGGTTCGGTTGCAGCGG
>NZ_JANYGJ010000018.1 GCF_025362455.1 Deinococcus sp.
GCAGCAGCAGGGCGGGCAACGTCTCGGCCACGCCCGCCAGGTACTGATAACCGGGACTCAGGGCCATGAAACGCCACAACAGTCCCATCGGGCTCGAATCGCCGTAGGTGACGTTCATCTGCCCCGGCGCGAGCAGTCCGAACTGGGCGAAGTTGAATTTGGCGCTGCCGTAAGCGAGCAGCCAGATCACCAGGGCGGCCCGCAGGCCAATCGAGAGCGCCGACAGGGCACGAGGTGACGGCCCAGGTTTCCACCGCTGACTGACGGTCCACAGCGTCGCCAGCAGCAGTGATAGCAGTGTCCCCAGCAGCAGCAGCAGCCAGTCCTGCGCCGTATCGCCGCTGCCGCTCAGCCCGGTGGGGAGCAGCGCCGCGCCCGACCAGACCCGGCTGAACCAGTGCGCCACCGCGAAGCGCCAGTCTGACGGCACCGGCAACAGCGTCTGTCCAATGAGCAGAAAATACAGCCCCAGATACACCGTGCCGAAGTTCAGCAGCCAGCGGCGCCACAGCGGCCAGGCCAGCGGTGCCAGGGGAGGTGCAGCTTCCGACTCAGGGCGCGACATGCGGTGATGCTACAGCGGGTCAGGCCGCCTGGCAGCCTTTACCAGATGCGCAGCCGCAACGGAGCGGACCTGGAACAGAACAAGTAGAAAACCCCGCCCTGAGACGAGGTTTACCTCTGGTGGGTCGTGTGGGACTTGAACCTACAACCCGCTGATTAAGAGTCAGCTGCTCTACCAATTGAGCTAACGACCCGTCAGCGAAGGGGAGTATAGGCACTCGCCCCGGAGCTGTCAAGCCTGGCGCACACGCTCCACGCCGTCCTCGCTGGCGAGCCACCGGGCCGCCTGATCGTGCGCCTCACGCGGCAGGGCCGCCACCAGCCGGGCCTGAGTCGACACCCCCACCCGCCGCGCCGCCCAGCCCGCCAGCAGCCGGTCGTAAAAGCCGCCGCCGTAGCCCAATCTCACGCCCGCTCGGTCAAAGGCCAGGCCCGGCAGCAGCACCGTATCCACGCGGGCCGGGTCCACCTCCGGGGTGCCCAGGGGCGGCTCCAGGGCACCGAAGCGGCTGAGTTCGGTGGCGCTGTCCCAGGCGTGCAGGCTCAGGCGCGGCGCACTGGACTGGCCTGGGCTGAAATGAGCACGCGGCGTCAGCAGGGTCAGTGCTGACAGGGCAAAATGCGGCGCCAGCGACGAGACATCCACCTCGCCGGGCAGGGCGCGGTACGCCAGCACGACCTGCGCCCCCTGGGTACGCAGGAACTCCAGCAGGTAGGCGCTGATGAGCGCCGAATCCTGAGCGGTGGCGGGCGGCAGGGTCCGCGCCCAGCGCCGCCACTGCGTTTTGCTGGCTGCCAATGGGGGCGCAGACGATGAAGGCGCAGACAATGGGGGCGCAGACAATGAAGGCTCAGGCACCCGCCCAGGCTAGCAGCCAAGCATTAGAGCAGGACGGAGAATGGAGGCGCGGGGAAAACAGCCTCCCCGCGCCTCCATTCTGCGTCCTGCTCAGTCAAAACTACTCGCTCCGCTCGGTCATAAAAAGGGTCTTTTTATGACATCTGCTCTAGAGTGTGCGGCATGGACCGTGCCTGGCTGGAACGCCGCAACGGGCTGTGGCAAACGCTCCGGCGTCACAGTCCGGGCGAGCCGGGCGCCGAAGAGGCGGTGTTCAGGGCCGCACTGGAGCAACTCGAAACCCACATCGGCTGGAGCCGGGAGCGCGTGCTGGCCGGGCTGGGGCTGGCCGGGCTGGGGCTGCCTGAGCTGTACCCGTTGGACTGGAATGAACCAGACGCCTGAATTCAGCGCCCGGTTTCGGCGGTGATGGTGCGGGGTGCGAGCTTCAGGCTGATGTCGGGAATGGCTTTGCCGTCGCGCACCACGCTGAGCTTGATGGTCACGCCGACCTGTTTGGAGCGCACGGCACTGAGCAGCTCGGTGAAATTGAGAATGCGCAGGCCGTTGATGGCGGTAATCACGTCGCCGCTGGCCTGGGTGGGCACACCGTTGGGGTCGTTGTCGATGAACTTGAGGGGCCGCAGACCGGCCAGGTCCGCCGGGCTGCCCCTGGTCACCTCGGTGAATACCGCGCCGGAGAGCTTGCCCAGGCCGAGCTGAGCGAACAGCGTTTCCGGCAGGGCGGGGCCACCGCTCAGACCCATAATCGGCGCGTCGCGCTTGAGGCCGCCGCGCAGCTCCGTCAGCAGCGGGCTGCTTTTGGTGACCGGCACGGCATACGAGGCGTCGGTGGCGATACCGAACGGCGTGCGGCGGGCGCTGATGTAGCTGATGACGCCCATCACCTCGCCCTGGGCGTTCAGGATCGGGCCACCCGAATCGCCGGGAATCAGCGGGGCGTTGAGCTGCAAGGTGCCTGAAGGAAAGCTGGCCAGGTCCGCCGCCACGTTCAGCGCCAGCAACCTGCCGGACTTGGATACCAGAAAGTCGCCGTTGCCGTTGCCGATGGCCAGCGCACTCTGGCCCACCTTGGGCGCCTCGGAGGCCAGTGGCAGGGCCGCCAGGGTCCGCCCGGACGGCACGTTGATTTTCAGCAGCGCCACATCGTGGCCGTCGTCGTAGCCGATGACCGTGATGGGATAGCGGGTTTTATTGAGGGTCACCGCTTCGAGCTTGCGGGCGCCGAAAATCACGTGGTAGGCGGTCAGCGCCAGGGTGCCGCTGGCGTCCGACTGAATCACGAAACCGGTGCCCAGGCCGTCGGGCTCCTCACAACTACCGGTCAGCGGGCACTGCTCGATGCGCAGGCTGCCGGGGCGGGTCTTGCTGAAGATGCTATTGAGACTTCTCTGCTCGGCGGCGCTCAGGGGTTTGGGCGCGGCGGCAGCGGCGGTATTAGGGGCGCCCTGGGCACTGGCCTGAGCGGCCACCACGGCGAGGCCGAGGGATAGAATCACGACGCCGAGGGGGACCGGACGGCCAGGCAATTTGAGCGACATGCTCTACTCTGCGCCCTGAGCCGTCAAAGTTCAGGAACACCTCTGACAGTTATACAAGCTGGGCACATCTCCGGCAGCCTGTGGACCTGGGTGCGGGTACGCCGCAGCAGACCGGCGGCACTCACCCGGCTGCCTGCGCCGTCAGGGCGCCAGAGCATGCCGCACAGGACCCCAGCGCAGACACCAGCGCAGACACCGGCACAGACACCAGCCTGACGGTCAGCCTTCCGGGGATCACCGGCGGCGCTGAGGTTAACGGCGCCGAGGTTAACATTGCGCACTGAGATTGGGAGCACCGTGCGGGTGTACTCAGAAATGCGGGATACTGACATATGAGCGACTAAACATGGGCGGCGGGTCTCCGGGCCAGTCGGGTATCCGGGCCAGTACAGAAGCGCTGACCGAAGCACTGCAACGCGGTCTTCCCGCCGACGCAGGACCGGTGGCGATTGAGCGGGCATTGACAAAGTTGGAACCAGAGTACCTGCGGGCGGTGGCGCAGCAATTAATCGACGCCGCTGAGGGCAAAAAAAAAGACATCCAGACTGGCAGGTGAAGTCGCGGCGGATGCGCGGTGTCCGCGCTCGGTGGGGCCTGTTGCCGGTGCCGATTATTCAGCGCCAGCATCGACAGACTGGCGAATACCGAACCTGCGGCCTGGACCCTGAAATGGATCAGAGTGGCTGGCTCCCCGAAGCACTCGATTTCCTGCTCGATATGGGCACACAACTACCGCCAGGTGTGGCGCAACCGTTGTGTCACAAAGCGGGATTTCAGGTCAGCCGCGCCGAACTCGACCGCTTGCTGAGCACCTAGAGCAGATGTCATAAAAAGGGTCTTTTTATGACCGAGCGGAGCGAGTAGTTTTGACTGAGCAGCACGGTTCGTCAGCAGCGCCACACCAAACTCTGTGACCGGGCCTTCGAGCCGCTGGCGGCGCCTTGTGGGACGCCGAAACGAGTGATGGTCGTTCAGCAGGGTGGCTGCTACGTCCTGGAACAGCCTGACCAGGGACACTATGTGGGCACCGAAGTCAAAGCGGCGGTCGTCTATCCTGAGCAGGCCCCCACGCGGCGGGTCATGCACGCCGACGTGCGTCCCATTACTGAGTTTCAACCGGCCTGTGCGGGGCTGCTGCGTGAAGCGGGTGTCCGAACATCGGACACCCTGGTGGGTCTGGGAGATGGTGCGACCTGGGTGGCCCTCACCCTTCGACTCATCGGGGCACACGTCGTACTGGACGTCTTCCGTGCCGTGAGCTATCTCGATGTCGTCATGGAGCAGCTCGGTTGGGTCAGGCCAGACCGGGGGGGCCAATAAAAGTGTCATCGGTCACCGCATAAAGCGTGCTGGACAACACTGGTCTAGATCTGGTGCGGCGGGTATGGCGGCTCTGCGTGCTCGCGCCGCCTCCGTCTCTCGACCCCTGCCGTCTACGGCGCTCCGCCACCGGGCCTTTCCCGCTCCGCATTTCTGAGTTACACCCTTGCATCACGGTCTACAGTGCGTCAGCGCCAGCGCTCCGGCAGATCGTAGACGTGCCAGAGCGCCTGCACGCGCCGGACCACTTCGGGCGTCATGGTGATCTTGGGCGGCCAGGGGCGCACGAAGCCCTCTTCAGGCAGCTTGGGCGTACCGTCCCAGGTCAGTAGACCATTCTGAACGTGTACATCGCGCTCCGGGTCGATGTTGCCGAGGATGGTCCACCACACGTCACTGCTGTCGTGTACGTCGGTCTGGGCGTCCACGATCAGCAGGTGGCGCACGCCCGCCGCCGCCGGATGGGCCGCAAAGGCCGCCGCCAGCTCGCTGCCCTGATGGGGCCGGGTCTTGTCGAGCGAGACATGCCAGTAGCCCTCCGGGGTCTGCACCTGGTTATGCACCCCTTCAAAAGTCGGCAGCTCAGTGGTGGGACGGGGAACGAACACGCTCTCCCTTGCCGCTTCATCAGACTGGCCAGCACGGGAACTCAGATCGGAGCCCAACTCTTCGGGCAGCTTGCGGGTGGCGTCCACGATCAGTTTGCCGCCGAAGCTCCAGCCCCGGCTGGAATGGTCGAGGGCGTCGGTGGGGCCGCGTGTCACCAGACTGTCGCGGCCCGGCACGGCGTTCAGGGCCATGCGCTGCCAGACGGCCTCCATGTCGTTAACGGTTAAATCGTCATCGACCACGACAATCACTTTGGCGAACATCATCTGACCCAGACCGAACAGGCCGTTGGCGACCTTGTACGCCTGACCGGGATAGGTCTTCTTGATGGCGACGACGACCAGGTTGTGCGCCACGCCCGCCGGGGGCATGTGGTAATCGGTGATTTCCGGCAGCAACAGTTGGGCGGCAGGCAAAAACAGGCGCTCGCTGGCTTCGATCAGGTAGGCGTCCTCCATCGGCGGGCGGCCCACGATGGTCGCCGGATACACCGCGCCGCGCCGCATGGTGATGGCCGTGACGTGAAATTTCGGATACAGGTCCGGCAGCGTATAGAAGCCGGTGTGGTCGCCGAACGGCCCCTCCATCACCCAGTCCTCGGTGGGGTCCACGTAGCCTTCGAGCACGAACTCGGCGTTGGCGGGCACGTCCAGATCGACGGTGACGCCCTTGGTGACCGGATACCGCTGACCGCGCAGGTAGCCCGCCAGGGCGAACTCATCTAAGCCAGGCAGCGGCGGCAGGGGCGCGGTGGCGGCGTAGATCAGCGCCGGGTCGCCGCCCAGGGCGACGGCGACTTCCAGGCGCTGGCCGAGCTTCTTGGCTTTCTCCAGATGCCTGGTGCCGGTCTTGTGGCGCTGCCAGTGCATGCCGGTGACGTTCTTGCCCATCACCTGCATCCGGTACATGCCCATATTGCGCTCGCCGGTTTCAGGGTCTTTGGTGATGACCAGCGGCAGCGTCACATACGGCCCACCGTCCAGCGGCCAGCATTTCAGGACGGGCAGCTTGTCCAGGTCCACCTCATCGCCGCGCCAGACGACTTCCTGAACTGGCCCGGTTTTGACCCGGCGCGGAATCAGGTGGGCCGCGTCGCGCAGCTTGGGGAGGTTGGAGAGCATGCCTTTCACACCGCCCTGGCCTTTGAGGTCAATCAGGGCACGGACCCGCCGGGCCAGCTCGTCTAGGTCGGGGACGCCCAGCGCCAGGGCGGTGCGCTCGCGGGTGCCCATCAGGCCGATCACCAGCGGAAAGGGGCTGACGCTGCCGTCGTCCTGCACGACCTGTTCAAATAAGACGGCGGGGCCGCCCTGCTTGACGATGCGGTCGGCGATTTCGGTGATTTCGAGGTCGCGGCGCACCGGCACGCTGACCCGCAGGAGTTCGCCGCGTGCTTCGAGAAGCGCCATAAAGGACCGCAGATCGGGGAAGGCCATGCAGGCAGTGTACGGAAGCCTGGCTGGGTGTTTGTCCTGACCTTTAGAGACGCGTCAGCGACCAGTCAGCCGGGCGACCCACTTACATTCCTTGAGTGCTGTTGTGTTAGATTTAGCCATGACGAATCCTTACGTAGAACTGTTCGAGGGACTGCGGGCCGAGTACGGTGAGCAGCTCAAGGCCATGCCGCTGCCCGACGGCCTGCCGGAGCACCTGCGCGACCTGATGGCACGCGGGGACGACGAGGCCATTCTGTTTATGCTCAAACTGGCCTGGCAGCTCGGCGCCCAGGTCGGCTACGGCGCCGGTCAGCAGCAGAATGGAGCGGCGCAGCCGAAGAA
>NZ_JANYGJ010000070.1 GCF_025362455.1 Deinococcus sp.
TCACGCCCGCCTGAGCAGCCACAGCCCGGCCACCAGAAACACCACGTTCGCCAGCCAGGCGCCGCCCAGGCTCAGCCCGGCGACCTGAGCGCCCACCGTCAGGCCCACGAAGAACAGCAGGTAGTACGCCAGCGCGATCAGCAGGGCCACGCCCAGCGCGACGCCCAGGCTGCGGCCAAAGCGCTCCCCAGTCAGGAAACCGGTCGGGCGCAGCTCAGGTTGCGGCAGGCTGCGGTTTGGACGGCGCGGGCGGCACCACGAACAAAATGGTCGCCTCGGCCACCACGGCGCCGTCCACCTCGGCGCGGCAGACGGTCTTGCCCAGCCCCCGGCGCAGAAAATCCAGCTTGGCGTGCAGGTGCAGTTGGTCGCCCGGAATCACCTTGCGCTTGAACCGCGCACCCTCGACCCCGGCCAGGTAGGCGATGGTCCCGGCCTCCAGTGGCAGGCAGAACATGCTGGCCTGCGCCAGCGCCTCGATAATCAGCACGCCCGGCATCACCGGCTCGGCGGGAAAGTGGCCCGCGAAAAACGGCTCGCCTATAGAAACGTTTTTCAGGGCGTGGACGGCGCCCTCACCACCGGAAAGTACCCGGTCCACCATCACGAAGGGAAAACGGTGCGGCAGGCTGCGGAGCACGGCGTTGATGTCGAGCGGATAGGTCGGTGTGGCAGTCTCTGGTGGGGCAGCGTCGGTCATGGCGTCTCCTGTGGGCGAACTGTCGGCCATGCTAGTACACGGCGCCGGGCGGGTGAGATCAGATGAGCCCAGGCTTCAAATCAACTTCTGGCCCCTGCGCTATGCTGGGCGGCGAAACGATCCGTAACAGGTCATTGCCTTGCCCCAGAGGAACGGCATGCACGAAGGAGAAGCATGAACATCAGCCAGGATAAAGTCGTCGAGATCGAATACACCCTGACCGTGGGCGGCGAAGTGGTGGATCAGAGTGAGAGCGGCGAGCCGCTGGCGTACCTGCAAGGCCACGGCAACATCATTCCCGGCCTGGAAAGCGCCCTGGCGGGCAAGGCCCCCGGCGACAAGGTGCAGGTCACGGTCCAGCCCGAAGACGGCTACGGCGAGCGCGACGACGAGGCGGTGCAGGTCATCGACCTGGAGGACTTCGACGACGACGTGGAGGTCGGCGCCACCTATTTCGCCCAGGCCGAGGACGGCTCGGTGACGCCCTTTACCGTCATGTCGATGGAGGGCGAGGACGTGACCGTCGATTTCAACCCGCCGCTGGCCGGTGAGGTGCTGCATTTCGACGTGAATATCATCTCGGTGCGCGACGCCACCGCCGACGAGATCACCCACGGCCATCCCCACGGCGAGGGCGGCCACGAGGACGACGAGTTCTGAGTTAGACACAACACCACCGCTCGCCTGGCTGGGAGCGGTTTTTTGAGCTGACTATCAGCGCCTGCGCAGGCCCAGCAGCAAGCCCGCCACGAAGGCGCCGCCGAAGGGCAGGTCATGGGTCAGCACGCCGGAGAGCCACGGCCAGACGCTGCGGGAGTTGTCCTGCAACCAGGGGCCGCTGAGGGCTTCGAGTTTCAGCCAGTTGACCGTCACGAGTCCGAAATACGACAGGAGCTGGACCGCCACGAACAGCAGCCCCACGATCAGCAGCGCGACTTTGCCGATGGCCTTGACGGCGTACCCGGCGGCGAAGCCCAGAAGGGCGCCCAGCGAGAGGGTGGGCAGCAGCGGCAGCACGGCCCCGGACACCGAATCGGCGAGGCTGGAAGCGGAGGACGGTGCAGCAGACGGTGCAGCGGCAGAGAGTGTAGTGGCGGGTGACACGGCGCACATGCTAGCGCCTGCTGCCTGGTCGGGGCGTACGCCTAAAGTTAGATGCGGCGCTCAGGCGCGGGCGCTATGCTGCACCCTGAGATGACCGCGCCTGAAGACGTGCTGGACGCCGCGCTGCTGAGTAAGTTATGCAGCGGCGACGAGACCGCCTGGCACGCCTTCATCGCCCAGCACGAGCGCCGGATGTACGCCTACCTCTACCGCCTAGAAGGCCACAGCGAGGACGCCCTGGATCTGACCCAGGAAGTGTTTTACCGCGCCTGGCGCTCTATTCGCACCTTCCGGGCCGGGGAACGGGCGCTGCCGTGGCTCTACCAGATCGCCCGCAACACCCAGATCGAGCGTCACCGCCGCAAACAGCTCAGCCGTTTCTCGCTGGAGGAAGCCCAGGAGGACGTGGGCTTCGAGGCGGTCAGTTCCTCGCGCAGCCCCGTGCAGGCCGCCGAGAGCGCTCAGACCCAGGACCGGGTACAGCGTGCCCTGATGGACCTGGCCCCCGAATACCGCGAGGCGGTGGTCCTCAGATTCGTCGAGGACCTGCCCTACGACGAGATCGCCCGCATTCAGGGCGTGGCGCTGGGCACCGCCAAGAGCCGGGTCTTCCGCGCCAAGGAACAGCTCGCCGGACTGCTCGCAAGCGTGAGCGACATTCACTGACCTCCTTCGTCAACCACCATCAAACAGGTGTCGTCTCTGAGCAGCGCGAAGAATCTCGCTGTTCGGCTACCTTGAGGACCTGCCGGGGCGGCGCGGCGCCAGCTTCGAGCAACTTCTCCCCTGCCGTTCATGAAGGCTGCCCCTGTCCCGGATTCAGGTCGGCGGGAACCCAAAGCCGTTTAAGATCGTAGCTTTGGTATCGGCGGCGAGTGTCGGGCGTTGTCCTCCAAGAAGCGCTGGGCGGAGGACAGGGCGCCGGGTCGTCACTGGTCGGATACCATGCTGGTCAGGCGAAACAGGGCGATGAATCCAGACGGGGCGGTGAGCAGATGGCAGCAGGGCAGCACTGGCGCGAAGTTTGGCACCGCGCCCAGGACGGCGAACAACTGAGCGACATCGAGCGGCGGGAACTCGATGTGGCCCTGGCCGACCCTGACCAGTACCGCGAGACACAGCGCTGGGCGCAGGTCGCGGCCCTGCTGCGCCACCTGAGCGCACCAGCCTGGCCCGGTAGCCACAGCCGCAGCATGGCGCTCGACCGGCAGGTGCAGCAGAGCGCCGCGCCGCCCGCCCTGCCCGCAACGCTGGCGCCTGAGCTGGCCGCCGACATCGCCCTGAGCGCTCGCCTCGGCCCGGCTGCCGCGCTGCCGCATTCACTGGTGAGCGCCGTGGTGGCCCGCATCGTCGGTGAAACTCAGTCTGAGCTGAGCTTTTCCAGCGCCAGGGAACCAGAAGCCGGGGAGCGCCAGTTGACGGCCCTGCTGCGCGGTTCGGTCGTGCCGCCACCGCCGGGTGCGTTGGCGGGTGCGTCGGCGGGGACGCTGGCGCTGAACCTGGCTGCCCGGATCAGCCGCGAGGCGGCAGCCGAAGTCACAGCCGCAGTCGCAGCCGCCAGCGCTCAGCCTTCGCAGGGTGGGCCAGCGCAGGTGACCTGGTTGCGCCCACCCCGGCCCACCCGGCTGCGCCGCATTCTGAGCCGCACGCCGCACAGCGCGGCATTGCCACCGCTGGGGCGCACCCGCTTCAACCCGCCGGGCGGCCCGTCGGCCATCGGGGGCGCGGCGGTGGTGCTGGCTTTCGGCGGCCTGACGGTGCTGCGCGGCAACGGCGCCACCCGCCAGATCATGAGCCTGCTGGGCAGCGCCGCGCCGTTTGGCACGCAGTTCTCGCTGCCGCTGCCGACCATCCTGGGCGTGCTAGTGCTGGCGCTGCTGAGCTGGCTGATCGTGGCGCGGCCCACCCCGGCGGTGCGGCGCTACGGCGCGGTGGGCCTGGCCGTGACCGGCGTGCTGACCCTGCCCGCGCTGTGGGACGCCCTGCAACAGACGCCGCTGCGCTTTCACCTGGCGGCCCTGGGCGCGGCGAGTCCCAGTCCGCATCTGCTCGTCGAGCGCTGGCTGGGCGCCGGGCTGCTGCTGCTGGTGACGGCGGCGCTGCTGCGCGGCGGGCAGGCGGCCAGGCTGGGGCGGCGTCAGCGGCACTCCCCGGTGCAGACCCTGGCAGCGGGCACCCTGGCGGGCCTGGGGCTGGCCGGGCTGGGGCTGCTGCTGCTCTCGTTCGGGCTGAGCACGGCGGGGCTGGTGCTGGGCGTGCTCAGTGCGGGCGCAGTATTGACCGGCCTGAGCGTCAGCCTGAGCGCGGCGGGGCGAAGTGTGGCGCGGCGCCTGGGCCTGGCCCTGCCGGAAGTCTCCGGGGCGCTGGCAGGCGTGCTGGCCTTCAGCGCCACGCTGAGTGTGCCCGCCCTGGCGGCGCTACTGGCCGTCGTGGGCGGGGTGTGGGGCTTGGGGACATTGCTGCTGGGACCGGAGCGGGCACAGGCGTAAGTCGGCGAGAACGCTGGTGCGCCGTCTCCCCTGCTCGCCGCTCAGCTCAGGTTCGCTGCCCAATCGCCTACTTCTTCTCCAGCAAAATAGTGCTCTCCGTCGCCTTCACGGCGGCCAGCATGCCCTCGCGGAACTGGGCGTAGTCTTCCGGCTGCACGATGTCGGTCTTGAAGGTCAGGCGCTGGTCGGCCACGATCTGAGTGCCCTCCTGGCGGTAGGTGACCTTGTACGCGAACGAATTGCTCTCGCCCTGCGCGTCCTTGGGCAGCCGCAGCAGTTTCAAAGTTCCCGGCAGCTTGAGGGTCACGGCCTTGTGCAGCTCGGAGGCGCCCACGACCTGCGGGGTGGTGCGGTTCTCCAGTGACACGACACTTTTGAGTCTGGAGAAAATGTAAAAGGAAATGCCGCTGGGCAATTTCAGCGACGTCACGTCGTCGATGCTCACGGCGCCTGGGCTGTTCCACTCGGCGGCGAAGTCGGGCGCAGCGCTGTCGCCAAAAGTCGGGGCCAGGCTCAGACTGCCGCTGCCCGGCTCGCCGGACTGATCGAGCAGGCTGCGGGCCACCTGGGGCTGCTGCTCCGGCGTCAGGTTGGCGAAGCTGTTGCGGATCAGGCTGCGGACCGTGCCGCTGGTCGCCGCTTTCATGCTGCCGCTGAGCGTGCCGTCGGCGGCCAGCGTGAAGCTGCTGGACTGGTCGTACAGGTTGGCCGAGGCCGGGGCCACCGGGAACGTTTCGAGCTTGCCCGCGTTGGTGTGCAGCACCGGCTTGCCCGCCAGCGCGTTCTGATAGGCGCCCACCGGGGCGAAGCGGTTGGTCGGATCGAGGTAGATCTTCAGGCTCGGCACGTACAGAATGGCGTGGTTGAACTGCTCCGGCCCGGCCAGCGGCAGCTCCTTGTAGCGGCTCATGGTGCCCACCAGAATCGGCTCGGCCTCGATGCCCACCACCCCCAGCAGCGCCTGCGACAGCGTTACGTAGTCCTTGCAGTCGCCGTATCTGTTGTTCAGAATGTCGCTGGCCTTGTGGGGCACGTAGCCGCCCGCGTCGAGGTAGACCTGAACATAGCGCACGTTTTCGCGGACCCAGCCGTCGATAGCCTTCACGGCGTCCAGGCCGGTTTTGTTGCCCACGAGCTGGGTGGCCAGCGCCCTCAGTTCGGGCGTCTCGGCAATCTTGTCGGCGGCGCGTTCGCGGTAGGCGCGGGCCACGTCGTCCCAGCCTGCAAAGTTGTTGATGCTCACGGCCCCGGCGTAGTCGCAGGGGCATTCGGCGCCCGCCTCACCCGGCGTGAATTTGGGGTTGGATTCGGTCATGGTGAACTCGGTCCGGTCGCCCACGGCTTTTTGCTCCAGCTTGACGGCGCCGCGTGCCAGGCCCTTGACCCCCAGCGAGGTCGGCGCGGTGATCGTCACGGTCGTCTGGTACGGGTAGCCGAAGGGCACGTTCTCGGTAAAATAGGAAAACCGGCCCGGAAAGATGGCCCTGCTCTTGATGTTCAGCTTGGCATACAGCCTGTCGCCCACATTCACGTTCGGAAACAGCACCTGCAAGACCTTGTTGTCGCCGAAGTCGGCGTAGTTACCAGCGCCCGGCGCGTCCTTGATCGTGATCTGCGTCTTGCCCACCGGCACTTTTTTCCCGTCGGCCTTGATGACGTAGGCTTCCGTCGCCTCGGCGCTCTGAAGGCTGGAGATGAACTGGGTGCTGATGACGCTGCCGTTTTGCAGGTCGCCCTGGTCGCGGATGATACGGGTGGTTTCCGAGACCAACTCGTAGCTGGCGTCGGCAGCCACGACGTAGTGTTCGGTGCCCACATCCGGCACATTGCTGTAGTTACTCTGCGCTGGCGTGGTCTGGGGCGCTGGGGCGGGTGTCGGCTGGGGCACAGGCGCCGCCGTCTGAGCCGAGGCGTTCAGGGCGGTGGCCAGGATCAGAGCCAGGGTCAGGCGAGTCGGGAAACGGGTGCTGGACATGGGGGATTCTCCCTAGAAACGGGCGTGTCTATCAGGTTAGCGGGGCCAGGGGTGAGGAAATCGGCGACTGGTGACGGTAGTGAATTCAGGCTACTCTCTGGTCGCTCAGCTCCAGGGATCGGCGCCGCGCACCCAGTCCCAGAACAGGCCGAGCACGGTCTTCTCGTCGGAGAGCACATGGGCTTCCCCGGCCATGCCCGGCAGCAGCGGCTTCTGGCCCAGGTAAGGCCGCCCGCCCGGCTGCGGCAGCCCCACTTCCACCTGGTAACTGACGTTGCCGGACTTGTCGAGGTCGCTGGTGGGCGCCACGCCGCTGAGGCTGCCCATACTGACGCCGTATTTCTGGCGCGGGTAGCTGTTCCAGGCGATCTGGACGCGCGACGCCGGGCGCAACTTGGGCCGGTCCGACTCGGCGGCGGCGCCCCTGAAGACCAGCGGCACGCCTGCGGGCAGGATGGCGAGCGCACTCTGACCTGCCCCCAGCGCCTGCCCGACGTGCAGGTCCGAGAGCTGCATCACCTGGCCGCCGACCGGGCTGCGAACCTGCACCCGCTGGCTGCGGCCCAACAGGGCGAGCTGGGCGCGGGCGGCACCGAGTTGCGAGCGGGCTTTCTGGAGGGCGGCCTGAGCGGTGCGCTTCGCAGCCCCGGCGGCGTCCAGCTCGGCGCGGGAGACGCCGCCGAGGGCGTAGAGGCTCTGCGCACTGGCCTGGGTTCTGCTCCGGTTCTCCAGCTCGATCTGGGCGGCGCTGATGTCGCCCTGCGCCTGGACCGAGGCGTTCTGCGCGATGGTCTGCTGCAAGGCGGCGTCCTGGGGGTCGCGGGTACTCAGGTCGAGGGTGAACAGGAGCTGGCCCTTGCTGACCTTCTGCCAGAGCTGGACCTCGGCGCCGACGACCCGCCCGGTGCTGGGCACGTTGACATTCACCGGCTGACTTTTCGGCGCCAGCGTGCCGCGCACCTGGGCGTAGACGCTGACCTTCGCCTGCGAGGCCCACACCGCCGCGCTGCCCAGACCGGCGGCCAGCACCCAGATCAGGACGCGGGCGCTGCCCTTCATCGGCTGCTCCCACTGCGCGGCGCTCACCATGCGGGCGTCGCCTCCCCGTGAGGCTCGATCTGAACAGGGCCCGGCTGAACCGGCACTCTCGGCTGATACGGCTGCACGCGGCCTTCGACCAGCTCAAAAATCTGGTCCGCCGGGTCCATCAGCGCCGGGCGGTGGGTAATCACCAGCAGGGTCTTCTCGCCCCTGAGTTCGCGCAGAAGCTGCACCACCCGCGTTTCCCGGTCCATGTCGAGCGTGGCCGTCGGTTCGTCGAGGATCAGCACTTCGGCGTCGGAGAGCAGCAGCCGGGCCAGGCCCAGCATCTGGCGCTCGCCGCTCGACAGTCGGTGGGGACTGTCGCCTCCGAGGGTGGTCTGCAACCCTTCGGGGAGCCTTCGCACGATGTTGTCCATCTGAAGTGAGGTCAGCACCTCACGCACCCGCTGTTCGGGGCGCGGACGACCCAGCGTCAGGTTGTCGAGCAGCGAGGCGTAGAACATCGGCACTTCCTGGCGCTGGTAGGCGATGCGGCTTCTCACGGTGTCGGGGGCGCAGTCGCTCAGCAGTGTGTCGTCCCAGCGCACGGCGCCACTTGTCGGCTCCAGCAGCGAGGTCAGCACGTTGCACAGCGTGGTCTTGCCCGACCCGTTGGCACCCAGCAGCACGGTGTAACTGCCGCGTGGCAAGTCCAGATCGAGCTTATTTAAGATGGGCCGGTCTGCCTGGTAGCCGAACGACAACCCGTCCACGCTCAGGCCCTTACTGAGCGGCGCCAGCACAGTGACCCGGTGGCCGCTGTCCTCGGTGGGCAACTCCAGAATCTCGGCCAGGCGGTCGGACGAGACCACGCCCTGCTGGACGCTTTGCACGCTGCCGATCAGGGTGGACAGCGCCCCGATGGCGTTGCCGGTCAGGCCGTAGGTCGCTACCAGTTGCCCCACCGACAGGTGCCCGGCCAGCACCTGTGTGGCGCCGTACCAGAGCGTCAGCAGCGAGCACAGACTGCCCAGCAGACCGAACACCACCGATGAGTTGTTGCCCAGCAAAAAACCGCGCCAGGACTGCTCCATCAATCCCGCGATCTGGTTACGGCCTTTCATGACCGCCCACCGCTCGGCGCAGAAGGCTTTCAGGGCACTGATGCCTTCGAGGTTGCCGATCATGAACGAATCGAGTTCTCCACTCTTCTTGAGCACCTTGCGGCTGTTGCCCCGCAGTTTCGGCGCGATGATGAACAGGTAGGCCACGTCCAGAATCAGGCCCGACATGGCCACCAGCGCCAGTTGGACGTTGTAGAAGGTCAGCACGGCCAGGCTGAACACCAGCGTCAGCACCGCCACCGGCACGCCGATCATCAGGCTGCTGAGCACGTCGCGCACATGGCTGAGGTCGCCGAAACGCTGAAGCAGATCGCCGACCAGCCGGGTCTCGTGAATGCGCAGCGGCAAACCCAGCAGGTGATGCAGGTAGCCGAGTTGCATCTTGTAGCTCAGGCTCATGCTCAGGTGGCTCGACAGGTACGATCTGAGGGTGCCGATCACCGTCTGGAACACCGCGAAGCCCAGGATGGCCCACAGCAGATACGGCAGCAGTTGCACCTCGCCGAAGGTCAGCACCCGGTCAAACAGCACCTGCGAGAGCAGCGGCGTCACCAGCCCGCAGGCGCTGAGAATGACGGTGCCCACGAACACCTCGACCAGAATCGGCGCCGTGCCCCGGAAGTGGCTCAAATGCGAGAGCAGCCCGGATACGCCGCGCTTGCCGATGAAATGACCGCGCTCGAAGGTGAGTAGCGGTTTAATCCACAGGACATTGCCGGTCCACTTCGACTCCAGCTCAGATAAGAGAACGCGCCGCCTGCCCACCGCCGGGTCGGCCAGGGTCGCCCCTTTGGCGTCCAGCGCCGTCAGCACGACGTAATGGTTGTGCTCCCAGTGCAGGATGACCGGTAAGCTGAGTTCAGATAACCCGTCCAGGTCCGCCTGGTACGGCTCGGCTTCGAGGTTCAGGGCCTGGGCCGCCCGCATCAGGCCGAGCATGGAGGTGCCGCTCTGGGTGGTGCCCGCCAGCTCGCGCAGACGGTACAGCGGCTCGAAGCGCGACCAGTAGCCGAGGACAGTGGCGAGGCAGGCAGGGCCGCAATCGGTGGAATCGACTTGGAGAATGGGTTTTATATTAATCCTAGACATAATCGTATCTGTTTCCTTTCGACACATTTCTAATCTTGTTAGGGATCCGAAGATTTTAGACCTTTTTTCTATTCTGATTTGTCAAAACTATGAAATTTCTTATAGAAGTAATGATAAATTTCGCTAATAGAAAGACTAAAATTATTTCTATTAAAGTATTATTTTTACTCACATATCTTGAGAATAAGAGCCAAAAAACAATAGCTATTAAATCCCAGACTGATGCTTTTAGAATCAACCACATAAATTGCAAAGTTTTAGCGAGCCATTTAGCTTTCGTATCTATTTTTCTCCTTTAAAAAAGACTAAAGCGTCACGTATTATATTTTGGCTGGCTTAGCGCCCTTATTCAGATAGATACTTAATTAAGCCGATGCTTGAAAAGAGAAGTGTGGCATTTACACCAAAATGAATAGCAAGACTGGCGGTGAAGCCCTGTTTCTCTATTTTATACCATGATAAAACTCCTAGCAAAAACTGCATATACGGCACCACCTTCATCCCATCATAAAAATGTCCGAATACGAAAAAAACGGTCTGGCACGCACCCAACATCCAAAATATAATTTTTTCCCTTTTATCTTCTGGGAATAGTTTCATCCAAAGGCGATAAGGTAGGTACCTAAATACAAATTCTTCTGTTATTGGGGCAATAAAACAGAGTAATGCAAATGAGTAAAAAAATCCGGATCCATATATGTGTGCTATAGTGTGTGTATCCACTAATTTTGATGAATTGGTATCTGAGTTAGTGTCTAAATTTGGCGTTGCAGACAAGTATGTTACAATCATTCCGAATAAACCCAATAAACTTCCCAGTGCAAAGTTTTTCAGAATCGAAAGTAATTTATTCTCTATAAGCATAATTCCCCATCCAAAATGCGAAGAGCGCACATTAAATTCTAATGTAGCACTCTTCGCATCAGTTTAGTACGCTGTGCCAGGAGGCTTAGGGACAAGCAACTGCTGTCCACCTGGATAGATGCCATTTTCTCGCCTCATGCGATCCGCATTAGCATCCGGGGGTGTAGGCTTACCACTTGTTACAACCGCAGGAACAACAAAATCGAAGAAAATTACGCACGGGATTTTGAGCCTTACAGGGACTTCCTTACAGAGCTCACCACCTGGTGAAGGGATTTTAGTAGGCCATTTGACGCCGCCCACAACCATCTCCGCTTCCGCAATTTCCATCTTCTTCAACATAACATCACCATACCCTCTATAGTCAAGAATTCCTTGGTCGCCCTACCCACCGATGCCAGCTTACTGGGCGTTAATTCTTAAACTGGGGCCGCATCATCGGGCGGTGGCGTAAGCGTTTATCCGCAGGCCGCCGCCCGACTCGTGGGGAGTAAAGTTTGAATGGGTGTTCAGGTTCAATTGAGCACAGAAGGTGGAATACAGCGCGGGTCGCGCAGGCACCAGGGGTGCACGAGAGGAGCTGTAAACCGCTTCCAAGTCGGGTTCGGAGGCGACGGCACCAGCAGAGGCTCAGGCGGGGGCGGGGGACGAACCGGGTCCGGCTGGGGCTGAATTACAGCGGGAGGGCGAGGCTTCGGGGCGGCGGCAGGAGCACAGGTGGTCAGCCTGAATATACAGGCATCCACAAGGTTCAGAGGCATGGACTTGCCTGGGCCATCCTGAGCGAGAACGGACGAACTGAACAGCAATGACGAAACGATAACAAACAATGCTTTTTTCATAATTCTCCTTCAATAATACAAGCCAATAAAGTATTTTAACGAATAATTTCAACAAAAAAGCTGTTAAACAGACCAAACGGACGAAATTTATTTACTCATACATCTTCAACATCGAACG